>NZ_JAOCDM010000049.1 GCF_029840925.1 Pseudomonas sp. GD03858 | reverse complement strand
AACTATCGCGCGCTTAGAAGCAAGATCAAGATCAAGAAATATGAATTTGATTGTTAGACAGTTGGCAATGCGTCGACTAAACAGGCCCGCGATCGAGAGCTCCAACCTACACGGTTCCAAGACACCAGACATCGGCATCCTGGAACCGTAATAAATCAAATCAAGCCTGACGCGCCTTCTTGATTCGGAACGCCACCCATAACACCGCAATCCACGCCGGAATCAACATCACCGAAATGCGAATCGGCGGCGTCAGGTACATCACCACCAGAATCAACACAATGAACGCCAGACACAGATAGTTGGTCAGCGGGTGCCCCAGGCTGCGATAGAACGGCTGGATGCCAGCAGCCAGCTTGGCCTTGCGGAACTTCAAGTGAGTGATACTGATGCTCGCCCAGTTGATCACCAGCGCCGACACCGCCAGGGCCATCAACAAACCGAAGGCCTCGCCCGGCATCAGGTAGTTGATCACCACGCACAGACCGGTGGCGAACGCCGACACGCCCAGCGCGGCGAGCGGCACGCCACGACGGCTGACCTTGAGCAGCTGACGCGGCGCGTCACCCTGCGTGGCCAGGCCGAACAGCATACGGCTGTTGGCGTACACGCAACTGTTGTAGACCGACAGCGCGGCGGTCAGCACCACGACGTTGAGGATCGTGGCCACCAAATCGCTGTCCAGCTCGTGGAAGATCATCACGAACGGGCTACCGCCCTGCACCACTTTCTGCCATGGGTACAGCGACAGCAACACCGCCAGCGCACCGATATAGAAGATCAGGATGCGATAGACCACCTGGTTGGTCGCCTTCGGAATGCTCTCACGCGGGTTGGCCGCCTCGGCAGCGGTGATGCCCACCAGCTCCAGGCCACCGAAGGAGAACATGATCACCGCCAGGGCCATGATCAATCCGGTCACGCCATTGGGGAAGAAACCACCGTACTGCCACAGGTTGGCGACGCTGGCATCCGGCCCGCCGTGACCACTGGTCAGCAACCAGGCGCCGAAACCGATCATGCTGACGATCGCCACCACCTTGACCAGGGCGAACCAGAACTCCATTTCGCCATACACCTTCACCTGGGTCAGGTTGATGGCGTTGATCACCACGAAGAAGATCGCCGCCGTGGCCCAGGTCGGAAATTCCGGCCACCAGTACTGCACGTAGATACCCACCGCTGTGAGCTCGGCCATGCCCACCAGCACGTACACCACCCAGTAGTTCCAGCCCGAGACGAAACCGGCGAACTCGCTCCAGTACTGGTGGGCGAAATGGCTGAAGCTGCCGGCGACCGGCTCTTCGACCACCATCTCGCCCAGCTGGCGCATGATCAGGAAGGCCATCAGGCCAGCGATGGCATAGCCCAGCAGTACCGAGGGGCCGGCCAGCTGGATGGTCTGGGCGATGCCCAGGAACAGCCCGGTGCCGATGGCGCCACCCAGCGCGATCAGCTGGATATGGCGATTCTTCAGCCCGCGCTGCAAGCGCTCGGGCGTGCTCTGGTCTTGCATGAAGTGTCCTTTAGGTGAGGCAGTGTTATTGGTTTTGCTCGCAATGGACTAGATCCATCCACCCCATTGCAAGAAGAAAATCCCGATGTTGGTGGTGATCGCCGCCATCAGTGTAGTGATCACGATGATCGACGCCGCCAACTCATGGTTGCCGTTGGCCTCGCGCGCCATCACATAGCTCGCCGCTGCGGTGGGGCTGCCGATGTAGAGGAAGAGGATGCCCAGTTCGGCACCGCGAAAACCGCAGAGCCAGGCGCCCAGCGTGCCCAGCAGCGGCAGCCAGACCATCTTCGCCAGGCTGACGTCGACAGCCAGCCTGCCGCTGTCGCGCAGCGCCGCCAGCGACAGCGTGCCACCGATACAGATCAGCGCCAGTGGCAGGGTCATCTGCGCCAGGTAGTCGCCGGACGTCAGCAGCCAGTTGGGCAGCGGTACCTGGCCGTAGGCCATCGGCGTGGCTAGCAGCACGCTGATGATCAGCGGATTGCTGAGAATGCTCTTGCAAATGCTCCACGGATCGGACTTCAGGTCCGGGCTGTACACCGCCAGCACCACCGCCGACAGCGAGTTGTACATGAGGATCACCAGCCCGGCCAGCACCGCGCCGAGGGAAATACCGTAGTCGCCATACAGGCTGGCCGCCAGGGCCAGGCCGATCACGCCGTTGTTGCCGCGAAACGCGCCTTGGGTATAGACGCCGCGATCCGCCCGCGGGCAGCGCCAGATCGCCAGGCCCCAGGCCAGGCCGAAGCACGCCAGGGTCGCGAGCACGAAGTAGAGGATCACCCCAGGCTTCACCGCCGCCGCCAGGTCGGCGTGATAGATGCCGAGGAACAGCAGCGCCGGCATGCACACGTTGAACACCAGCTTGGAGGCGACCCGGACGAAGTTGTCGTCGATCAAACGGATGCGCTTGAGCAGCACGCCCATGAACAGCATGGCGAATACCGGAGCCGTGATGTTCAGTGTCTGGATGAGAAGGGCGAGCATGCAACGCGATCCTGAGAATTGCCGTTAGGGGGCAATCATACGTGACTGCCGGGGGCTTGCGCCCGCCACAGGTGCCAGTTGCCAGCACAAAGAGACCTTGACGTAGGAAATTTCCTGATTATGATGACAAATACTGTATATGCATACAGTTAAAAATGGATTATCCCGACATTGCAAGGAGCAAATCATGTCAGGAATGCAAACAATGCCTGCGGCCTCGAAGGCCCAGGCCACGCTGGTGGTCGCCGACCTCGACCAGCTCTTCGACGAACAGGGCGTCGCCCTGCCCGGCCCCGACAGCCACCTGGTGCTGGTCATGCACGGGCATCACACCCTCAAGTACCATCGTTTCGCCGCGCCACCGGCCAACGGCAAGCCGAGCAAAGGACCTGAACTGTTCTTCGAAGGCGGAGAACACACAGCCATCGGTGACAACACCCTGCTGCGCTATGAAGTGGGCCAACCCGGTATCCCCGCTCACCAGTCCCCCCTGCCACTGCCCAACGGCCTGACCCTGACCTACGGCCAGGTGATCGCCCTCGGGGGGGATTTCTACGGCCTGCCGGACCGCCCCATCGCCGATGGCGCCAACGACGCCGAGCGGATCGCGCGCTTCGGCCTGGCCTTCGACTCCCTCGCCCGCCTGCCGGCGGCCAAGGCGGAGGCCGAGCAGATCCTGGCGGTGATGCAGGAGGAAATCGCCGCCGCCAACCAGGCCATCAAGGATGGCCGCCAGCCACACGAGGCCTATGACGCGCTGGGCGACAGTCTGTCGGCACGCTGGAACCGCATCACCGGCGGCGGCAGCTTCGCCTCCGACCTGTTCCCCCTGGGCCGCTACCTGAAGCTGGCCGCGAGCAACTGGGACCACTTCGGGCCCTGGGCGCTACTGGCCTACCAGGCCGGCCACGCCGCGGCCCTGCAGCAGGCGCTGAAGGCCCGCGCCAGCGGCGAGGAACGCGACCTGCAAATGGCCTACGCGATGAACGCCTTCGCCGACCACTTCCTCACCGACCTGTTCTCCGCCGGTCACCTGCGGGTGCCGCGCAAGGCACTGGCCGACACCGTCACACCAAGCGATGTCGGCTCGCTGATCTCGCGCTTCATGCATGACGAGGACAGCAAGTACGGCCTGGCCGTGCGCAATGCCGAGGGCGAGCAATGGCGCGCCTACGGCGACAAGCGCTACTTCGATAGCGTCGACGTGGCCAACCGCCGCCAGGTCGGCCGCGCCGTGCAGCGTTCGGCCGATGAAGTGTTCCAGGCCTTCGCCGAGGGTCGCGCGCCAGCGGTGAAGGACTTCGCGGCGCTGCGCCTGGCGCCCGACCTGCGGGCCACCGAGCAGGACCTGGTGCCGGGCAACTTCGCCCCGCTGTACTTCCAGGACGGCAAGACCGTGCTGCGGCGCAAGGACGTCAATGACCTCAACGACCGCAACCGTATCGGCGACTGGTGGGGCTGGAGCACCTACCTGCTGCTCAAGGACTACAAGCCGAACAAGCCCACCGGCTTCATCGATGCCCCGGCTACCTCGCCAGCGATCACCGGCTGGGAGCGCCGCGAGCCCGATGGCCTGAACTGGCAGCGGGGCAACGCGGTGCGCTACGCCTTCAGCGTCACCGACCAGCTCAACGAGTCGTACATCGGCCCGTGGAGCGCCTATGCCGAACTGACCGACCAGTTCCACCCCAGCGTGCAGGTGCTGGCGGACGGCAAACAACGCGCTCGCAACCTGTTCCGCCAGTTCCGCGGCGGCTCACCGGAACTGATCGCCAGCCTGGACGGCAAGACCACGCTCTATATCGATCGCAACGCGTGACAAGGAGGTCACCGATGACAATCAGGATCAAGTTGGAACTGGCTTCGGGCCAGTCGATGGAAGGCATGCCGCTGGAATTGCTGCGGGCCGGCAAGGTGATTGGCCGGGCGAAAGTGCCGGCAGGGGGACAGGTGGCGTTCGAGGCGCCATCGGGGGCTGGACAACTGGCGGTGCGGGTTGACCGCTCTGGGTTGAAAACCGTTTAACGCTGCAGAACGCCATCGCGGGGCAAGCCCGCTCCCACAATCTGAGTTCAGACTGTCGGAGCGGGCTTGCCACGCGATGCTTGCCTAGCGCCGTACCGGGCGCTTCTGCAACTTGCGCTGCAGCGTGCGCCGGTGCATACCCAACGCCCGCGCCGTGGCGGAGATGTTGCCTTCGTGCTCACCCAGCACGCGCTGGATGTGCTCCCACTGCAGGCGATCCACCGACATCGGGTTTTCCGGCACCAGGGTATCCAGGTCGGTGTGCTCCGAGAGCAGCGCCGCCAGCACGTCATCAGCGTCCGCCGGCTTGCACAGGTAGTTGCAGGCCCCGCGCTTGACGGCCTCGACCGCCGTGGCGATGCTCGAATAGCCAGTCAGGATCACCACCCGCATCTCCGGGTCCAGCTCCAGCAGCTTGGGCAGCAGCACCAGGCCCGAGTCGCCTTCCATCTTCAGGTCCAGCGTCGCGTAGTCCGGCAGGTCCTGCTCGGCCAGCTTCAGGCCCTCTTCCGCCGAACTCGCGGTGCTGACACGGAACCCGCGACGGGCCATGGCCCGAGCCATAACCCGAGTGAAAGTGGCGTCGTCGTCCACCAGCAGCAGGTGCGGCAGCTCTTCGCCTTCGACCTGGTTTTCTTCGCTCATCATGCATCTCCTCGCTTGCCATGGGGCAGGCGCAATTCGGTCAGGGTGCCACCCTGCTCATGACTATAGAGTTTCACCGAACCGCCCGCACGCGTCACGCTGGCCTTGCTCAAGAACAGGCCCAGGCCGAAGCCTTTGCCCTTGGTGGTAATGAAAGGTTTGCCGATCGCCTCGGCGATGGCCGGCGGCACGCCAGGGCCATGGTCGTGGATGCTGATGACGATGTCCTGGGCGTCCCAATCCAGACGCACCTGCAGGTCGTCCGGGCAGGCGTCGGCGGCATTGTTCAACAGGTTCAGCAGCGCCTGGGTCAGGTCCGGCGGCGGCGTCAGGCGCGGCACCACGCCATCGCGCAGGCGCTGGAAGCGGTAACTGGCTTCCGGGCGCATCAAGTGCCAGCGGTTGAGCGCCTCGTCGAGCCACACGGTGACATCCTGCTCGACGATCGCCAGGCGCCGATTGGCCTCGGCGGCGCGCACCAGCTGCTGCAGGGTTTCCTTGCACAGCTTGACCTGGTCCTGAAGGATCTGCAGATCCTCCTGCAGCAACGGATCGGCGTGATCCTGGCGCATTTCGTTGAGCAGCACGCTCATGGTCGCCAACGGCGTGCCCAGCTCATGCGCAGCGCCCGCCGCCTGGGTAGCCACGGCCAGCAACTGCTCGTCGCGCAGGCTTTCCTCACGGCGTTCGGCGCGCAGGTTCTCCTGACGCCGCAGCTCCTCGGCCATGCGCGCGGCAAAGAAGGTGATCACCGCCGCGGCCAGGGCAATGCTCAGCCACATGCCGTAGACCTGCATGGTGTCGCGCGCCAGCGGCAGCGTTTCCAGCGGATAGTACTGCACCAGCAGCAGGCTATAGGCCACCAGCGCGATGCCCGAGAGCACCAGCGAGTAGATCCACGGCAAGGTGACCGCGGCGATCGCCAGCGGCACCAGGTAATAGGAGACGAAGGGGTTGGTCGAGCCGCCCGAGTAATAAAGCAGGGCGCTGTGGATCAGCAGGTCGCAGGCCAGCTGCAAGGCGTACTCGAGCTCGGTGACCGGCAGCGACAGGCGCAGGCGCAAGGCGGTGAAGGCACAGAGCAGCGACGACAGGGCCAGCGTCGCCGCCAGCGAGAACCACGGCAGCGGCAGCAGCTCGGTCCAGTAGGCAACGCCAACGGAGCCGGCCTGGGCCGCCAGGACGAGGATACGGATGAAGGTCAGGCGCCAGAGGTTCTGACGTGTGGCGGACAACGGATGTACGGCGGCGAGCATGAGCTCTCCCAATGAGTGCTCCAGGAAAATCGGCTGGAGTATACCGAAGCCGGGCGCCTCGCTGCAGCGATGCGGCAAAGCGCCACAGGAGCAGCTTCAAGCTTTGAGCTACGAGCCGCAAGCTGACCTCGATGTTTCAGGCTCATCTACTCGATTGCAGCTTGCTGGAAACTGTCCTGAAAAAGCTCACATACTTTCTTGCAGCTTGTGGCTTGCAGCTTTGAACTGCCTAAACTGTTTCCGGTCTGATCGGCCATGCGTGGACTCGATGCCACGCCCTTCACTGCCAAGGAGCTCCACCATGCACATTCCCCGTCGCGGTGCCGCCGCCGTTGCCCTGTCCTGCGGCATGCTCGCCAGCCTGCCCGCCCTGGCGGCCGACGAGCCGCGCTACAACCAGGTTTCGCTGCGCGCCGAAGTCAGCAAGGAAGTGGCACGCGACCTGATGGTCGTGACGCTGTACAGCGAAGCGCAGAACACCGATCCGGGCAAGCTCGCCAAAGAGATCACCGAGACCATGAACAAGGCCGTGCAGCAGGCACGCCAGGTCAAGGACGTGAAGATCAGCCAGGGCAGCCGCAACAGCTACCCCATCTACGACACCAAGGGCCAGAAGATCACCGGCTGGCGCGAACGCGCCGAGCTGCGCCTGGAAAGCGCCGACTTCCCGGCCCTGTCCAAGCTCACCGGGGAACTGCTGCAGGACCTGAAGATGGGCGGCATGGACTTCTCCATCGCCCCGGCAACCCGCAAGTCCAACGAGGATGAACTGCTCAAGGACGCCGTCGCCGCATTCAAGGCCCGCGCCCAGCTGGCCACCGAGGCCCTCGGCGGCAAAGGCTACAAAGTGGTCAGCCTGAACCTCAACAGCAGTGGCTACCCGCGTCCGTACCTGCGCAATGCACCCATGGCGATGATGGCCAAGGGGGCTGCCGACGAAGCCGCGCCAGCACCCGATATCGAAGCCGGCACCAGCGAAGTCAGCATGAGCGCCGACGGTCTGATCGAGGTGCAGGTGCCCTGAGGCACCCGCTTGAATGTCCGAGATGGTCAAAACCGTCTCGGACAGCCGTTTCAGACCCTTCCTACGCACCAATTGGGTGCATCTGCTTGTCACATAAAGTGCGAAATATCCTGAAAATTTCGCTCTCTTTGCCTTCGCAAACGATCAACATTCGCCAAAGTTATACGGATGCGACATCCATGTACGTCCGTCCCACTTTTTTGGCGTCAACCATCCTGCTGAGTGTTGCATTGGGAACACCCCCTGCATAAGTATCCGCAGGTCGGCTCACGAGGCCGCCTCAATTCGAAAAATGACAAAAATGAGGCCACCATGCTCAAACACGCAGTCATTCCGTTCCTGGTAAGCGCAGGCTTGCTGGCCGGCTCACCGCTCGCCCACGCCGCGACCAACCTGGTGTTCTGCTCCGAAGGCAGCCCGGCCGGTTTCGACCCTGGCCAGTACACCACCGGAACCGACTTCGACGCCTCCGCCGAAACCATGTTCAACCGCCTGAGCCAGTTCGAGCGCGGCGGCACCGCAGTGATTCCAGGCTTGGCCACCAAGTGGGACATTTCTGACGACGGTAAGACCTATACCTTCCACCTGCGCGAAGGCGTGAAGTTCCATACCACCGATTACTTCAAGCCCACCCGAGCGTTCAACGCCGACGACGTGCTGTTCACCTTCAACCGCATGCTCGACAAGAACCACCCCTTCCGCAAAGCCTACCCCACCGAATTCCCGTACTTCACCGACATGGGCATGGACAAGAACATCGCCAAGGTCGAGAAGGTCGATGACCACACCGTGAAGTTCACCCTCAACGAGGTCGATGCCGCGTTCATCCAGAACCTGGCCATGAGCTTCGCCTCGATCCAGTCCGCCGAATACGCCGACCAGCTGCTCAAGCAGGGCAAGCCAGCCGATATCAACCAGAAGCCGATCGGCACCGGCCCGTTCGTGTTCAGCAAGTACCAGAAAGACGCGCAGATCCGTTTCAAGGGTAACAAGGACTACTGGAACCCCGAGGACGTGAAGATCGACAACCTGATCTTCGCCATCACTACCGACGCCTCGGTGCGCATGCAGAAACTCAAGAAGAACGAGTGCCAGGTCACCCTGTTCCCGCGCCCGGCCGACATCGCGCCGCTGAAGGCGGACAAGAACCTGCAGATGCCCGACCAGGCCGGTTTCAACCTCGGCTACATCGCCTACAACGTGATGGACAAGGTCAAGGGCAGCAACGACGCCAACCCACTGTCCCAGCTCAAGGTCCGCCAGGCGCTGGACATGGCCGTCAACAAGCCGCAGATCATCGAATCGGTCTATCAGGGCGCGGGCCAGCTGGCCGTCAATGCCATGCCGCCAACCCAGTGGTCCTATGACACCACCATCAAGGACGCCAAGTACGATCCGGAGAAAGCCAAGCAACTGCTCAAGGAAGCCGGCATCAAGGAAGGCACCGAGATCACCCTCTGGGCCATGCCGGTGCAGCGCCCCTACAACCCCAACGCCAAGCTGATGGCCGAGATGCTCCAGTCCGACTGGAAGAAGATCGGCATCAACGCCAAGATCGTCAGCTACGAATGGGGTGAGTACATCAAGCGCTCCAAGGGCGGCGAGCATGGCGCCATGCTGATTGGCTGGAGCGGCGACAATGGTGACCCGGACAACTGGCTGGGCACGCTGTTCGGCTGCGACGCGATGGACGGCAACAACTTCTCCAAATGGTGCTACAAGCCCTACGACGACCTGATCAAGCAAGCCAAGGCGACCTCCGACCAGGCCAAGCGCACCGAGCTGTACAAGCAGGCGCAACACCTCCTCAAGGAGCAGGTGCCGATGACCCCCATCGCCCACTCCACCGTGTATCAGCCCATGAGCACGAAGGTTAAGGACTTCAAGATCAGCCCCTTCGGCCTGAACTCCTTCTACGGGGTCAGCGTGGACAAGTAACGGCCGTGATCGTCCCGCCGCAGCGGTTTGCGGCGGGACGGTGACACGACCGGGCGATACGTAAGGTAATTCCTTCACGCTCGCCGGAATGCTCCCGCCCCCATACCAGTAGCTGAACCTTGGCTCCCGCATCCTGACGCTTCTATCGTCAGGGCCGGGATGCCACAGCCGCGTTTTGCCTGTCGCGGCTTGACTATACGGACAAAGGACCTGCCATGCGCCATACCACGCTGTGTTCCACCCTGCTTGCCCTCGGCCTGCTGAGCCAGGCCCCCCTGAGCCTCGCCAACAACCTGGTGTTCTGCTCCGAGGGTAGCCCGGCGGGCTTCGATACCGCCCAGTACACCGCGGCCACCGACAACGACGCCGCCGAGCCGATCTACAACCGCCTGGTCGAGTTCGAGCGCGGCGGCACCGCCGTGCAGCCGGGCCTGGCCACCGACTGGCAAGTGTCCGAGGACGGCCTGAAGTACACCTTCCACCTGCGCCCCGGGGTGAAGTTCCACGCCAACAAGGACTTCAAGCCCAGCCGCGACTTCAACGCCGACGACGTGCTGTTCACCTTCAACCGCATGCTCGACAAGGAGCAACCCTTCCGCAAGGCCTACCCCACCGAATTCCCGTACTTCGTCAGCATGGGGCTGGACAAGAACATCGCCAAGGTCGAGAAGACCGACCCGCTCACCGTGGTCTTCACCCTCAACAAGGTCGACGCCGCGTTCCTGCAGAACATCGCCATGGCCTTCGCCTCGATCCTCTCCGCCGAGTACGCCGAGCACCTGTTGGCCAACGGCAAGGCCAGCGACATCAACCAGAAGCCGATCGGCACCGGCCCGTTCGTGTTCCAGCGCTACCAGAAGGACTCGCAGATCCGCTTCAAGGGCAACAAGGACTACTGGGCGCCTGACCGGGTGAAGATCGACAACCTGGTGTTCTCGATCAACGTCGACCCATCGGTGCGCATCCAGAAGCTGCGCCGCAACGAGTGCCAGATCACCCTGCACCCACGCCCGGCGGACCTGCCCGCGCTCAAGCAGGACGGCAAGCTGCAGGTGATGACCCAGCCCGGCTTCAACCTCGGCTACATCGCCTACAACACCCAGCACCCGCCGTTCGACCGCCTGGAAGTGCGCCAGGCCATGGACATGGCGGTGAACAAGAAGGCGATCATCGAGGCGGTCTACCAGGACGCCGGCCAGGCCGCGTCGAACGCCATGCCGCCAACCCAGTGGTCCTACGACAAGTCGATCAAGGACGCGCCCTTCGACCCGGAAAAAGCCAAGCAGCTGCTCAAGCAGGCCGGGGTCAAGGACGGTACCGAGATCACCTTGTGGGCCATGCCGGTGCAGCGTCCCTACAACCCCAATGCCAAGCTGATGGCCGAAATGCTTCAGTCCGACTGGAGCAAGCTCGGCTTCAAGGTGCGCATCGTCAGCTACGAGTGGGGCGAATACCTCAAGCGCATGAAGAACGGCGAGCACGACATCGCCCTGATCGGCTGGACCGGCGACAACGGCGACCCGGACAACTGGCTGGGCACGCTGTTCAGCTGTGACGCCATCGGCAGCAACAACTATTCACTGTGGTGCGACACGCAATACGACGCCCTGGTCAAGAAAGCCAAGCAGGTCACCGACCGCGCGCAGCGCACCAGCCTCTACGAACAAGCCCAGCAACGCCTCAAGCAACAGGTGCCGATCACCCCGGTCGCGCACTCCACGGTCAACCAGCCGCTGAGCATCAGCGTGAAAGACTTCAAGGTCAGCCCCTTCGGACGCAACGTTTTCTCCGACGTCAGCATCGATTGACCCTGCGCCATGCGACCGGGAGTGCGACCCACTCCCGCGCTCCCGTGCAGCCCGAATTTGCCTGGAGACCCCAAGGCAAACACTTGCAGTACCGCGTCACCGTGACAAACCCGGCCCACAAGGTCGGGTGATAACTAAAAAAAGATCAGGGAGCTTTCATGTTGATTCGTACCACAACCACCGCACTGGCTTTGTCCGTCGGCGCTTTCTGCGCTCTTGCTCAAGCCGAACCCACCAGCCAGGACTTCGTGCCGATCACGCTCAAGTCCAGCAGCGAACAGGCCGAGGCCAAAGGCTTCATCGACGGCCAGAGCCTGTCCGGCACCACCCGCAACTGGTACGCCCGTGAGCGCGCCACCCGCGCGCCACTGTGGAAGTACTACAAGAGCGACGGCACCCGCCACGCCACCCACAGCCGTGACAACTGGGTGCAGGGCACCATCCTCAACTACAGCTCGGGCTTCACCGAAGGCACCGTGGGCTTCGCGGTCGAGGCCGCGGCCTACAACGCGATCGCCCTCGAGCAGGGGCGCGCAGCCGTCGCTGGCCCGAACAACCGCACGCTGACTCACAGCGACGGCGATCCGATCGGCCAGTGGAGCAAGATGGGTCTGGGCAACGTCAAGGCCCGTGTGTCCAACACGACCCTGACCGTCGGCCGCCAGTCGGTCGATACCCCGATGATCGCCTACATCGGCAACCGTGCGCTGCCGTCGAGCTTCCAGGGTGCGTTCCTGCACAGCGCCGAGTTCGAGAACCTGTCGTTCGACCTCGGCACCTTCGACCGCGTCTCGCCGCGTACCGAACAGAGCCTGAGCAAGTTCCGCAGCGAGTACGGCGCCGCCGGCGTCGAGACCGACCGCGCCAGCACCGCCGGTATCAGCTACCAGCCGCTCAAGAGCCTGACCACCAGCCTCTACGCCACCAAAGTCGACGATTTCTGGAACCAGTACTACTTCGGCGCCAACCATGTGCTGGGTGACAGCGCGGTACTGAGCCTGACCACCGGTCTGAACTACTACAAGACCGTGGACGAAGGCAGCAAGAAGATGGGCGAGATCGACAACGACACCTACAGCCTGTCGTTCGGCCTGACCCACCAGGCCCACACGCTCACCGCCTCCTGGCAGCAGGTCAACGGCAACGAGTACTTCGACTACCTGCATGAAACCAACGGCATCTACCTGGCCAACTCCCTGCTGTCGGACTTCAACGGCCCGAACGAGAAGTCGCTGCAGATCAGCTACGTGCTGAACATGGCGCCCTACGGCGTGCCAGGCCTGAAGTTCAACCTGTACAACGCCCGTGGCTGGGGCATCGATGGCACCCACTACAAAGGCACCGCCTATGACGTCAACGGCATGGACGGCGAAACCCACTACGAGTGGGGCATCGGCACCAGCTACGCGGTACAGAGCGGCATGCTGAAGGACACCACCATCCGCGCCACCTACACCGCGCACCGTGCCAGCAAGGCCCAGGCCGACGGCAGCCTCGACGAGCTGCGCATCGTCACCACCATTCCGTTCAACATCCTCTGACCGTTGGCGCCACGGCCCGATTCCCCACGGGCCGTGGCGGCTACGCTGGAACTAGCACTGCAGGGAGGTTCCATGAAATCGCTACCGCTACGCGCTGCCCTGGCAGCCGTCATCCTGGGCGCCGCATCGAGCCTGGCGGCCAAGCCGCTGGTGGTGTGCACCGAAGCCAGCCCGGAAGGCTTCGACATCGTCCAGTACACCACCGCCGTCACCGCCGACGCCACGGCCGAGGCCATCTTCAACCGCCTGGTCGACTTCAAGCCCGGCACCACCGAGATCCAGCCGGCACTTGCCACGAGCTGGGACGTCAGCCCCGACGGGCTGGTCTACACCTTCCACCTGCGCGAAGGCGTCAAGTTCCACAGCACCGACTACTTCACCCCCACGCGCGACTTCAACGCCGATGACGTGCTGTGGAGCCTGAACCGCCAGCTGAAGAAAGACCATCCGTGGCACGACAAGACCAGCGTCGGCTACCCCTATTTCGAGAGCATGGCCTTCAAGGAACTGCTCAAGTCGGTCGAGAAGACCGACGAACACACCGTGGTGATCACCCTGACCCGCCCGGAAGCGCCGTTCCTGCGCGACCTGGCCATGGCCTTCACCTCGATCTACTCCGCCGAGTACGGCGACCAGTTGCTCAAGGCCGGCAAGACCTCCGACCTCAACAGCAAGCCGATCGGCACCGGCCCGTTCGTGTTCCAGCGCTACAGCAAGGATGCCCAGGTTCGCTACAAGGCCAACCCGGACTACTTCCGCGGCAAGCCACCGGCCGACGCGCTGATCTTCGCCATCGCCACCGACAGCAATGTGCGCCTGCAGAAGCTGCGCGCCAACGAGTGCCAGATCGCCCTGTACCCCAAGCCTGACGACGTGCCGGGGATCAAGACCGATCCGAAACTCAAGGTCGCCGAGATCGAGGCGCTGGTCACCGGTTACATCTCGATGAACACCCAGCACAAGTACCTGAGCGACGTGCGCGTGCGCAAGGCGATCGACATGGCCTTCGATCGCCAGACCCACGTCGACCAGCTGTTCGGCAAGGGCAACGCGCTGGTCGGGGTCAACCCGTACCCGCCGACGATGATCGGCTACAACACCGACAACAAGAATCCGCCCCACGACCTCGACAAGGCCCGCGCCCTGCTCAAGGAAGCCGGCGTGCCTGAAGGCACGGTGATCACCCTGTTCACCCGCAACGGCGGCGGCCCGACCAACCCCAACCCGCGTCTGTCGGCCGAAATGCTCCAGTCCGACCTGGCCAAGATCGGCATCAAGCTCGATATCCGCGTGATGGAATGGGCCGAGATGCTGCGTCGCGCCAAGAAGGGCGAGGCCGACCTGGTATCGGCGGGCTGGGCCGGCGACAACGGCGACCCGGACAACTTCCTCACGCCGATGCTCAGCTGCGATGCGGTCAAGAGCGGCGAGAACTACGCGCGCTGGTGCAACCAGAAATTCCAGGACCTGATCACCCGCGCCCGCGAAGTGATCGACAACGACGAACGCGCCAAGCTCTATAACGAGGCTTTGGCGGTGTACGATGAAGACCAGCCGTGGATCAGCATGGCCCACCCGAAAATGTTCACCGCCATGCGCGAGAACGTCGAGGGCTATGTAATCAACCCACTGACCAACAACAACTTCGCCACTACCCGGGTGAAGTAGAACAACAACAACAGCCGCCGACGCCTCACGAGGGCCCGGCGGCACCGCCGTTAACCGGCTGATGAGGTACCCCCGACAATGTTGAGTTTTATTGCCCGACGCCTGGGCCTGCTGATTCCGACCTTCTTCGGTATCACCTTGCTGACCTTCGCGCTCATACGCCTGATTCCCGGCGACCCGGTCGAAGTGATGATGGGCGAACGCCGGGTCGACCCCGAAATGCACGCCCAGGCCATGGAGCGCCTGGGCCTGAACAAACCGCTGCCGGCCCAGTACCTGGACTATGTCGGCAAGCTTGCCCAGGGCGACCTGGGCGAATCCCTGCGCACCCGTGAAAGCGTATGGAACGAGTTCCTCACCCTGTTCCCGGCGACCCTGGAGCTGGCCATGGCCGCCCTGCTGTTCGCCGGCGTGATCGGCCTGCTGGCCGGGGTGATCGCCGCGCTCAAGCGCGGTTCGCTGTTCGACCACGGGGTGATGGGCATCTCGCTGGCCGGCTACTCGATGCCGATCTTCTGGTGGGGCCTGATCCTGATCATGTTCTTCTCCGTGAGCCTGGGCTGGACGCCGGTCTCCGGACGCATCGACCTGCTCTACGACATCGAGCCGAAGACCGGCTTCATGCTCATCGACACCCTGCTCAGCGACGAGGAAGGCGCGTTCAAGGATGCGGTGATGCACCTGATCCTGCCGGCCATCGTGCTGGGCACCATCCCGCTGGCGGTGATCGCCCGGATGACCCGTTCGTCGATGCTCGAGGTGCTGCGCGAGGACTACATCCGTACCGCCCGCGCCAAGGGCCTGTCGCCATCGCGCGTGGTGTTCATCCACGGCCTGCGCAACGCGCTGATCCCGGTGCTGACCGTGTTCGGCCTGCAGGTCGGCACGCTGCTGGCCGGCGCCGTGCTCACCGAAACCATCTTCTCCTGGCCGGGCATCGGCAAATGGCTGATCGAGGCCATCGGTGCCCGTGACTACCCCGTGGTCCAGAACGGCATCCTGTTGATCGCCTGCCTGGTGATCCTGGTCAACTTCGTCGTGGACATCCTCTACGGCCTGGCCAACCCACGCATCCGTCATCAGCGCTGAGGACTACGCCATGACCAGCCCGATTCCGAAATCCGTCACCCCGCCCAGCGCGGTTGACCAAAGCTTGCTCTACCCTTCGCCGTACAAAGAGTTCTGGCAGGCCTTCTCACGCAACAAAGGCGCGGTGGCCGGCCTGGCCTTCATGTGCCTGATCGTGTTCTGCGCGCTGTTCGCCCCTTGGGTGGCACCGCACAACCCCAGCGAGCAGTACCGCGACTTCCTGCTGACCCCGCCGGTCTGGCTCGAAGGCGGCACCTGGCAGTTCATCCTCGGCACCGACGAACTGGGCCGTGACTTGCTGTCACGCCTGATCCAGGGCTCGCGCCTGTCGCTGCTGATCGGCCTGTCGTCGGTGGTGATGTCGCTGATCCCGGGTATCCTGCTGGGCCTGCTGGCCGGCTTCTTCCCGCAGATCCTCGGCCCGTCGATCATGCGCCTGATGGACGTGATGCTGGCCCTGCCCTCGCTGCTGCTGGCCGTGGCCATCGTCGCCATCCTCGGCCCAGGCCTGATCAACACCGTTATCGCCATCGCCATCGTCTCGCTGCCGTCCTATGTGCGCCTGACCCGCGCCGCGGTGATGGGCGAACTGAACCGCGACTACGTCACCGCCGCGCGCCTGGCCGGCGCCGGCCTGCCACGCCTGATGTTCGTCACCGTGCTGCCCAACTGCATGGCGCCGCTGATCGTCCAGGCCACCCTGAGCTTCTCCTCGGCGATCCTCGACGCCGCCGCCCTGGGCTTCCTAGGCCTCGGCGTGCAGCCGCCGACCCCCGAGTGGGGCACCATGCTGGCCTCGGCCCGCGACTACATCGAGCGCGCCTGGTGGGTGGTGAGCCTGCCTGGCCTGACCATCTTGCTCAGTGTGCTGGCAATCAACCTGATGGGCGACGGCCTGCGCGACGCGCTGGACCCGAAACTCAAGAACGCCGCCTGAGGAGAACGCCATGTCACTGTTGCAGATCAACAACCTGAACGTGCGCTTCGGCGACGCCAATGCCGTGCCCGTGGTGGACGGCCTCGAGCTGAGCGTGGATGCCGGCGAGATCCTCGCCATCGTCGGCGAGTCCGGCTCCGGCAAGTCCGTCACCATGATGGCCCTGATGGGCCTGATCGACGCCCCCGGACGCATCACCGCCGACGTGCTCAACTTCGACGGCATCGACATGCTCAAGCTCAGCGGCCGCCAGCGCCGCAAGGTGGTGGGCAAGGACATCGCCATGGTCTTCCAGGACCCGATGACCGCGCTCAACCCCAGCTACACCGTCGGTTACCAGATCGAGGAAGTGCTGCGCCAGCACCTCGGCCTGAAGGGCAAGGCCGCGCGCCAGCGTGCCCTGGAGCTGCTGAAGAAGGTCGAGATCCCGGCGGCCGAAAGCCGCCTGGACGCCTACCCGCACCAGCTGTCCGGCGGCATGAGCCAGCGCGTGGCGATCGCCATGGCCATCGCTGGCGAGCCGAAGCTGCTGATCGCCGACGAGCCGACCACCGCTTTGGACGTGACCATCCAGGCGCAGATCATGGAGCTGCTGGTCAACCTGCAGAAAGAGCGCAACATGGCGCTCATTCTCATCACCCACGACCTGGCCGTGGTCGCCGAGACCGCCAAGCGCGTATGCGTGATGTACGCGGGCCAGGCCGTCGAAGTCGGTCAGGTGCCGGAGCTGTTCGACATCCCCGCCCACCCGTACAGCGAGGCGCTGCTGGCGGCCATTCCCGAGCACAGCATCGGCGCCGAGCGCCTGGCCACCCTGCCCGGTATCGTCCCCGGCCGCTATGACCGTCCGCAGGGTTGCCTGCTGTCGCCGCGCTGCCCTTACGTGCAGGAAAACTGCCGCCGGCAGCGCCCGGCCCTCGATCCCCAGGCCCACAGCCTGGTGCGTTGCTTCTATCCGCTGAACCAGGAGGTGGCGTGATGGCCGTCGTTCTTTCCGCTCGTGAGCTGACCCGCCACTACGAAGTCTCTCGCGGCCTGTTCAAGGGCCATGCGCTGGTCCGCGCGCTCAATGGCGTGTCGTTCGAACTGGAGGCCGGCAAGACCCTGGCCGTGGTCGGTGAGTCCGGCTGCGGCAAGTCGACCCTGGCCCGGGCCCTGACCCTGATCGAGGACCCCTCCTCCGGCTCGCTGCAGATCGCCGGCCACGAGGTCAAGGGCGCCAGCAAGGACCAGCGCAAGCAACTGCGCCGCGACGTGCAGATGGTGTTCCAGAGCCCCTACGCCTCACTCAACCCACGGCAGAAGATCGGCGACCAGCTGGCCGAGCCGCTGCTGATCAACACCTCGCTGAGCAAGACCGAGCGCCGCGAGAAAGTGCAGAAGATGATGGAGCAGGTGGGCTTGCGCCCCGAGCATTACCAGCGCTATCCGCACATGTTCTCCGGCGGCCAGCGCCAGCGTATCGCCCTGGCCCGGGCGATGATGCTGCAACCCAAGGTGCTGGTGGCGGACGAACCAACCTCGGCGCTGGACGTATCGATCCAGGCCCAGGTGCTGAACCTGTTCATGGACCTGCAGAAGGAGTTCAACACCGCCTACGTGTTCATCTCCCACAACCTGGCGGTGGTACGCCATGTGGCCGACCAAGTGCTGGTGATGTACCTGGGGCGGCCGGCGGAGATGGGGCCGAAGGAGGATATCTACGAGAAGCCGCTGCACCCGTACACGCAAGCGCTTCTGTCGGCAACTCCGGCGATCCATCCGGATCCTTTGAAGCCGAAGATCCGCATTGCCGGTGAACTGCCCAACCCGTTGAATCCGCCGGATGGCTGCGCGTTCCACAAGCGCTGCCCGCATGCCACCGAGCGTTGCGCCAAGGAAGTGCCGGCGTTGCGCCAGGTGAGCACGCGGCAGGTGGCTTGCCACTATGCCGAGCAGTTCCTCTAGGTCCGGGTAGCCTTCATCGCGGGGCAAGCCCGCTCCCACGAAAGCCAGCTCGGCCTCGTGGGAGCGGGCTTGCCCCGCGATTGCTTCAATGCATGAAGAACCAAATCAGGATGATCACCGGAATCGGCACCCCAATCATCCACAGCAGTATCGAGCGCATGGCCGTTCTCCTCGTTCGGTGTTGAACAAAGGAAGTGCAGCCCCCATGCCAGCTGTATCAAAAAATTACATACATATGAATCAAGCCCTTAGCCGATAAGCGCTTGAAAAAACCGTGCAATATGCCGGATCCGTGGCCTTGCGCCTGGGTTTTCTGCAATGCACTATCGAGCCCATGACCGCCACTCCCCTCCCCGACGGCCCCGGGCAAACCCCGCTCACCGCCGACACCGTCATGCGCTACCACCTGTGCTGGAAGCATCGCGACCTGGACGGCGTGATGGCGCTCTACCACCCGGACATCCAGTACCACGACTTCTTCCAGAACCGCGTGCTCGGCTTCGCCGAACTGCGCGACTATGTGCGCGCCTGCCTGCCCCATGAAACCGGCGAGGACATCGTGCACAGCGACCGCATCCGCGTCGACGGCTGCACCGCGTTCATCCAGTACCAGGTCACGGTCCAGGGTGGCGAGGGGTTGGTGGCATTCCAGTCCAGCGAGGCGATCACGGTCAGGGACGGGCTGATCTGGCGGGTCAACGAATACGCCACCCTGGTACGCCAGGGCGGCAGCGCCAGCCTGCCGGGCGGCCCCCGCCCAGCCACCAGCCGCCTGGGCCTGTCACCGCGCCAATTGTCGACCATGGCCCAGGACCTGGAGCACTACTTCCAAGGCCAGCGCCCCTACCTCGACCCAGAACTCGATCTACAGCAGGTCGCCGACGAGAGTGGCTACAGCCGCAACCAGATTTCCTATCTGCTCAATCAGGTGCTCGGGCAAAGCTTCTACCGTTACGTGAACCAGGCACGCCTGCAGCACCTGATGGCCAGCCTTGGCGACGCCAGTGTGCGCACCCCCATCGACGAACTGGCCTTCAATGCCGGCTTCAACTCGCTGTCGGCCTTCTACAAATGCTTTCGCGAGCACACCGGCTTGTCGCCCAAGGCCTACCTCAAACAGATTTCCCTGCGTGCACGCACGTAAGACAGCCCCGCCCGCCCTTCACTAGGATCGCCCACAGACCCCAGCGGATGTGGAGCCCGACCCGATGCAAGCCCTGCGCACGATCAGCCTGTGGATGGACCAGCTCGACGAGTCGCTGTGCCCTCGCCCAGCCTTGCGCCAGGACCTGGACCTCGATGTGTGCATCATCGGCGCCGGTTACACCGGCCTGTGGACCGCCTACTACCTCAAGCGTCAGGCGCCGCAGCTGAACATCGCCGTGATCGAGGCCAACATCGCCGGTTTCGGCGCTTCCGGGCGCAACGGCGGTTGGCTGATGGGCAACCTGCTGGGCGAGGACCGCCTGCTCGCCACACTGTCGCCGCAGCAGCGTCGCGAAAGCATCGACTTGCTGCACGGCATCCCCGACGAAGTCCATGACGTGCTGCTGCGCGAAGGCATTGCCTGCGACTACCGCAAAGGCGGGGTGCTGTACTGCGCCGCCCGCTACCCGGAGCAGGAGCGCAGCCTGCGCGCCTGGCTCGATGACCTCTATCGCCAGGGCATGAACGAGGACGACTATCGCTGGCTGCGCCCCGAGCAGCTGGATGCCCAGTTGAAGGTGAGCAACCCCTATGGCGCCCTCTACAGCCCGCATGTCGCCACGATCCAACCGGCCAAACTGGTGCGCGGCCTGGCGCGGACGGTGGAGGCCATGGGCGTGCCGATCTACGAGAACACCCCGGCCATCGACTGGCAGTGCAGCGAAGTGCGCACCCCGCTGGCACGCATCCGCAGCCACTGGGTGGTGCCTGCCGTCGAAGGCTACGCCGCCAGCCTGCCACCGCTCGGGCGGCACCAGTTGCCGGTGCAGAGCCTGCTGGTGGCCACCGAGCCGCTGCCCGAGTCGACCTGGGAACAGATCGGCCTGAGCCAGGGCCAGGCCTTCAGCGAAAACAGCCGCCAGGTCACCTACGGCCAGCGCAGCGCCGACAACCGCCTGGTGTTCGGCGCCCGTGGCGGCTACCGCTTCGGTGGCCGCCTGCGCGAAGACTTCACCTTGACCGACAACGAGGTCGAGCTACGTCGCTACCTGTTCGGCGAACTGTTCCCCCAGCTCAAGCATGTGCGCATCACCCACTCGTGGGGCGGCAACCTGGGCATGGCCCGGCGCTTCCGCCCGCACATGCTGTGCGATCGCCAGCGCGGCATCGCCTTGTCCGGTGGCTACGGCGGCGAGGGCGTCGGCGCCACCAACCTGGGTGGGCGCACCCTGGCCGCGCTGATCCTCGGCCAGCACAACGAACTCACCGCCCAACCCTGGGTACACGACAACCGCCCCTTGTCGAGCCTGGCCAGCTGGCCACCGGAACCCTGCCGCTGGCTGGGCTACAACGCGATCATCCAGAGTTTCGTCCACGAGGACCGGACCCTCGCCAACCCGGCCAGCGCCCCCTGGCGGCGGCGCCTGGCCAGCGGGTTGGCCGACTTCATGGAAGGTTTCATGCACTGACTTCCCTTTATCACCACACAGGATCCACCGGTCATGAGCATCACCCAGTTCAAGCATACCGACAGCGCCATCCTGGACAGCTCCAACCCGGTCGCCGTGCCCCTCGGCGAGCCGGTCGCGGTCACCTCGGTCACTTGCGTCGAACGCAGTGACGGCGTCGAGACCGGGATCTGGGAGTGCACCCCGGGGCGCTGGCGCCGGCAGATCGTGCAGCAGGAGTTCTGTCACTTCATCAAGGGCCGCTGCACCTTCACGCCCGACGGTGGCGAGCCCCTGGTCATAGAAGCCGGAGACGCCCTGATGCTACCGGCCAACAGCCTCGGCACCTGGGATATCCAGGAGACCGTGCGCAAGACCTACGTACTGATTTTCTGATCCGTTGATCGCCTGCCTTCGATAACAACAGACAAAGCAAGGTACCCCCGACATGCGCACGCTCCTTCTCGCTCCCCTGATGCTGGCCGCAAGCGTTGCCGGCGCCGCCGACTCGGTGAAGATCTACAACTGGTCGAGCTACATCGCCCCGGACACCCTGAAGCAGTTCCAGCAAACCACCGGCATCGTGCCCACCTACGATGTGTTCGACAGCAACGAGACCCTCGACGGCAAGCTGATGACCGGCAACTCCGGTTACGACGTGGTGTTCCCGTCCAACCACTTCATGGCCCGGCAGATCCAGGGCAAGGCCCTGAAGAAGCTGGACAAGTCGCAGCTGCCGAACTGGAAGAACCTCAACCCGGTGCTGCTCAAGGCGCTGGAGGTGAACGACCCGGGCAACCAGTACGGCTTCCCCTACCTGTGGGGCAGCACCGGCATCGGCTACAACATCGACAAGGTCAAGGCGGTGCTCGGCGACAACGCGCCCATCGATTCGTGGGACCTGTTCTTCAAGCCCGAATACCTGTCCAAGCTCAAGAGCTGCGGCGTGGCGGTGCTGGACAACGGCCCCGAGCTGCTGCCGATCGCCCTGCACTACCTGGGCCTGCCGCACCACAGCCAGAATCCGGCGGACTACGACAAGGCCAAGGCGTTGCTGATGACGGTGCGCCCGTATATCAGCTACTTCCATTCCTCGAAGTACACCGGCGACCTGGCCAATGGCGACGTGTGCCTGGTGGTGGGGTTCTCGGGCGATGTGCTGCAGGCCAAGAACCGCGCCGACGAAGCGAAGAACGGGGTGAAGGTGGGCTACTCGATCCCGAAGGAAGGCGCACCGATGTGGTTCGACATGGTCGCCATGCCGGCCGATGCGCCCAACGAGAAAGCGGGTTACGCGTACATGAACTACCTGTTGCAGCCGGAGGTGATGGCGAACATCAGCAACTTCGTGCAGTACGCCAATGGCAACCAGCAGGCTGACGCGCTGGTGGACCCGACGATGAAGGGCAATACGATGATCTACCCGAGCGCGGATGTGATGGGCAAGCTGTATGCCCTGGAAGCGATGCCGGCGAAGATCGACCGGATCAGGACGCGGATCTGGACCAGCGTAAAAGCGGGGAATTGATTGCGGGCATTACGCGATCCCTGTAGGAGCGGCCTTGCCGAGGCGTCGGACCGGTCGGAAAGGGCTGCGTAGCGGCCCCAGGATTCAATGTTAATCAAAGATCGCTGGGGCCGCTTTGCGGCCCTTTCGCGACGCAAGGCCGCTCCTACAAGGTCAGGTGAAGGCCTGGACGATCAGTGATGCTCGCGGGTAGCGCGGAACTTGATGTCCGGCCAGCGCTCTTCCATCAGCGACAGGTTGACCCGGGTCGGGGCCAGGTAGGTCAGGTGACCGCCACCGTCGATGGCCAGGTTCTCCATGGCCTTGTTCTGGAATTCCTCGAGTTTCTTCTTGTCGTCGCAGCTGATCCAGCGCGCCGACCAGACGGTGATCGGCTCGTAGGCGCACTCGACCTTGTACTCTTCCTTCAGGCGGCTGGCGACCACGTCAAACTGCAGCACGCCGACCGCACCGAGGATGATGTCGTTGCTGCGCTCAGGGAAGAACACCTGGGTCGCACCCTCTTCGGCCAGCTGCTGCAGGCCCTGGCGCAGCTGCTTGGATTTCAGCGGATCCTTCAGGCGCACGCGGCGGAACAGCTCCGGGGCGAAGTGCGGGATACCGGTGAAGCCCAGCGCCTCGCCTTCGGTGAAGGTGTCGCCGATCTGGATGGTGCCGTGGTTGTGCAAGCCGATGATGTCGCCGGCAAAGGCTTCTTCAAGCTGCTCGCGCTCGGAGGAGAAGAAGGTCAGCGCATCGCCGATGCGCAGGTCCTTGTTCAGGCGCACATGGCGCATCTTCATGCCCTTCTCGTACTTGCCCGAGCAGATGCGCATGAAGGCGATGCGGTCGCGGTGCTTCGGGTCCATGTTCGCCTGGATCTTGAACACGAAGCCGGTGAACTTCTCTTCCACGGGCTCCACGGTACGCTCGTGGGCCACGCGGCCCAGCGGGCGCGGCGCCCAATCGACGACCGCGTCGAGCACGTGGTCGACACCGAAGTTGCCCAGCGCGGTACCAAAGAACACCGGGGTCAGCTGGCCGTTGATGAACTCGTCCTGGTTGAACTCGTGGCAGGCACCCTGCACCAGCTCCAGTTGCTCGATGAACGAGTCGTACTGGTCGCCCAGGTGCGCACGGGCCTCGTCGGAGTCCAGGTTCTGGATGATCTTGGCTTCGGTGCGCTCGTGGCCGTGGCCTGGGGTGTAGACGACGATGTAGTCGCCGGTCAGGTGGTACACGCCCTTGAAGTCACGGTAGCAACCGATCGGCCAGGTGATCGGCGCGGCCTTGATCTTCAGCACTGCTTCGATCTCGTCGAGCAGCTCGATCGGGTCACGGATGTCACGGTCGAGTTTGTTGATGAAACTGACGATCGGCGTGTCGCGTAGACGGCAGACATCCATCAGGGCGATGGTGCGAGGCTCTACGCCTTTACCGCCGTCGAGCACCATCAGCGCCGAGTCCACCGCGGTCAGGGTGCGGTAGGTGTCTTCCGAGAAGTCCTCGTGGCCGGGGGTGTCGAGCAGGTTGATCATGTGCTCGCGGTAGGGGAACTGCATCACCGAGGTGGTGATGGAGATGCCGCGCTGCTTCTCCATTTCCATCCAGTCGGAGGTGGCGTGGCGGTCGGACTTGCGCGACTTCACGGTACCCGCGACGGAGATCGCCTTGCCCATCAGCAGGAGCTTCTCGGTGATGGTGGTCTTACCGGCGTCGGGGTGGGAAATGATGGCGAAAGTGCGGCGCTTCGCGACTTCGGCGGCCTGGTTGGTCATGGGAAATCGCCTGACTGGGGATTCAAAAAGGGGCGATATCATACCTGAAGTCGGGGCATGGGCCAAAATCTGCTGAACCCAATGCACCTGTTCCGGCCTCTTCGCGGGTAAACCCGCTCCCACAGGTGCTGCACAAGACTCAAAGGCTGTGGGAATCCTGTGGGAGCGGGTTTACCCGCGAAGAGGCCAGTGATCGCTAAAGCGTCAGCCTGGTCACGACAAATGGCTACAAAGCAGTGTTTTCAACGCCCAGAGCGCATGAATCCGATTTTTTTTCTCGATGCGTTTCCATCTTGCCAGTGATTAGCACTGGCCAAATGCCGCCCTAGATGGGAACCTTTGCCTTTACGGAGACGTCCACTCCCCTGCAACCCGCTTCGGTTCAGGGCTGGTTTCACCTGCTTCACGAGCCCGACGGGGTTCGGCTCATGGCCTGATGCCACGCATCGGGCTGCTACTCGCGGTCACACTGCCCGCCGCCAGGAATGGCCGGCCACACGGGAGTGCGAGCGCCGACTACAAAAAGGAGTCCGCCTGTGGCTGCACGCTACGGAAAAGGGCTGATGGGATGGGCCGCCGTGCTCGTCATCCTGGCCCTGCTGGTCCACTGGATCGGCATCGACACGATCGCCCGCTACCGCGACGATCTTGGGTTCTACCTGCAAGCGCACCTTGTCTTGGTGCTGGCTTCGATGGCGGCGGCGCTGGCCGTGGGCATCCCCGCCGGCATTGCCTTGAGTCGACCGCACCGGGTCGACAAGGCCGAGCGCTTCATGCAGTTCTTCAACGTTGGCAACACCATTCCCCCCCTGGCCGTCCTGGCCATCGCCCTGAGTATCCTGGGCATCGGCGCCGGCCCCGCGATCTTCGCGCTGTTCCTCGCCTCCCTCCTGCCCATCGTGCGCAACACCTACGAGGGCCTGAAAAACGTCCCCGCCTCGCTCAAGGAAGCCGCCACCGGCATCGGCATGACCCCGCGCCAGCAACTGTGGCAGGTGGAACTGCCCAATGCCGTGCCGATCATCGTCGGCGGGGTGCGCGTGGCCCTGGCACTGAACGTGGGCACCGCGCCGCTGGCATTCCTGATCGGCGCCAACAGCCTGGGCAGCCTGATCTTTCCCGGCATCGCCCTGAACAACCAGCCACAGCTGTTGCTGGGTGCCGCATGCACGGCACTGCTGGCCCTGGCGCTCGACGCGCTGGTGAGTTTCTCCAGCAAGCGCTGGCTGGAACGTGGCCTGGCCCAATAAGAAGAGGGAAAGCATGAAGAAGAGAATCGCCTTGTTCCTGGGCGCGGTCCTGCTGTTCGCAGGATTTGCCCAGGCAGCGGAAAAACCGCTGATCCGTATCGGCGCCCGGGTGTTCACCGAGCAGACCGTGCTCGCCGAAATCACCGCCCAGTACTTGCGTGCCAATGGCTTCGACGTGCGCGTGACCAGCGGCCTTGGCAGCAACATCGCCCGCCAGGCCCAGGAAACCGGCCAACTCGACCTGATGTGGGAATACACCGGCGTCTCGCTGGTGTCCTACAACCATATCGACGAGCGCATGCCCGACGCCGCAGCCACCTATGCGCGGGTGAAAGCACTCGACGCGAAAAAGGGCCTGGTCTGGCTGAGCCCGTCGAAGTTCAGCAACACCTATGCCCTGGGCCTGCCGAAGCAGGTCGCCGAAGCCTACCCGCAGGTCAATACCATCAGCGATCTCAACCAGGTACTGCGTGACGAACACTCCCGCAATCACCTGGTGGCCCTGGACACCGAATTCGCCAATCGCCCCGACGGCCTGGTGGGCCTGCGCGAGATGTACGACCTGCCGCTGGACCGGCGCAACATCCGCCAGATGGATGGTGGCCTGGTCTACACCGCCATGCGCAACAACCAGGTGTTCGCCGGCCTGGTCTACACCACCGATGGCCGCCTGAGCGCCTTCGACCTCAAGCTGCTGGAAGACGACAGGCACTACTTCCCCGACTACACCGCAGCCCCGGTGCTGCGCAAGGCGGTGCTCGACGCCAACCCGCAACTGGCCATCCTGCTCAAGCCGCTGGCCGAGCGGCTCGACGACCAGACCATGCGCCGGCTCAACGCCCAGGTCGACGTCGAGCACCAGAGCCCGACCGTGGTCGCCGCAGCCTTCCTGCGTGACCATCCACCGCACAGCGAGGTACAGCCATGAGCCTGCTCGACACCTTCGCCCACCTGGACTGGGCCCAGGTCCTGCAGCTGACCTGGCAGCACATCACCCTGGTCGGTATCGCAGTGGGCCTGGCGATCATCGTCGGCGTGCCACTGGGCATCCTGATGACTCGTTTCCCGGCCCTTGCCGGGCCCCTGCAGGCCAGCGCCACCGTGCTGCTGACCATCCCCTCGATCGCCCTGTTCGGCCTGCTGCTGCCGTTCTACTCGAAGTTCGGCCAGGGCCTCGGCCCGCTGCCGGCGATCACCGCGGTGTTCCTCTATTCACTGTTGCCAATCCTGCGCAACACCTACCTGGCCCTGACCAACGTCGAGCCCGGCATCCGTGAGGCCGCGCGCGGCATCGGCATGACCTTCGGCCAGCGCCTGCGCATGGTCGAGCTGCCCATCGCGGTGCCGGTGATCCTCGCCGGCGTGCGCACCGCCGTGGTGATGAACATCGGCGTGATGACCATCGCCGCGACCATCGGCGCCGGCGGCCTGGGCGTGCTCATCCTCACCTCCATCAGCCGCAGCGACATGTCGATGCTGCTGGTCGGCGCCGTGCTGGTCAGCCTGCTGGCGATCATCGCCGACCTGCTCCTGCAAACCCTGCAACGTGCCCTGACTCCAGAAGGACTGCGCTCATGATCGAACTGAAGAACCTCAGCAAGACCTTCAACGTCAACGGCAAGGACGTCAAAGCCGTCGACGCGGTCAGCCTCACCGTCAACGAAGGCGAGATCTGCGTGTTCCTGGGCCCCTCGGGCTGTGGCAAGAGCACCACGCTGAAGATGATCAACCGCCTGATCACCCCGACTTCCGGCCAGGTGTTCATCAACGGCGAGGACACCAGCGGCCTCGACGAGGTCACCCTGCGCCGCCACATCGGCTATGTGATCCAGCAGATCGGCCTGTTCCCCAACATGACCATCGAAGAGAACATCACCGTGGTCCCACGCCTGCTCGGCTGGGACAAGCAGCGTTGCCACGACCGGGCCCGCGAACTGATGAGCATGATCAAGCTCGAACCCAAGCAGTACCTGCAGCGTTACCCGCGCGAACTTTCAGGTGGCCAGCAACAGCGCATCGGCGTGATCCGCGCCCTGGCCGCCGAGGCCCCGGTGCTGCTGATGGACGAGCCGTTCGGCGCGGTCGACCCGATCAACCGCGAGATGATCCAGAACGAGTTCTTCGAGATGCAGCGCGCGCTGAACAAGACCGTGATCATGGTCAGCCACGACATCGACGAGGCCATCAAGCTGGGCGACAAGATCGCCATTTTCCGCGCAGGCAAGTTGCTGCAGCTGGATCATCCGGACACCCTGCTGGCCCATCCGGTGGATGACTTCGTCAGCAACTTCGTCGGCCAGGACAGTACGTTGAAACGGCTGCTGTTGGTACGCGCCGAGGATGCGGCGGACAACGCGCCGTCGGTGAGCCCGGAGACATCGGTGAGCGACGCGCTGGAACTGCTGGATGAACACGACCGACGCTACGTGGTGGTCACCGATGGGCAGAACAAGGCACTGGGCTATGTGCGTAGGCGCGACATGCACCGCCAGCAAGGGACCTGTGGGGATTTCCTGCGCCCGTTCAATGCCACGGCGGCGCATGACGAGCACCTGCGCATCCTGCTGTCGCGGATGTACGAGTTCAACCGGGCGTGGTTGCCGGTGCTGGATGCCGGGCAGGTGTTCCTGGGCGAGGTGACGCAGGAGTCGATTGCGGCGTACCTGAGTTCCGGGCGCTCGCGGGGGGCGAAGACCAGTATCGTGTCGCCTGCCGAAGCAGTGACCTCCTGATAGAAAGCCGGGGGCGCTTTGCGCCCCTTTCCGACCGGTCCGACGCCTCGGCAAGGCCGCTCCTACAGAGGAATGCGATCTCCTGTAGGAGCGGCCTTGTGTCGCGATGGGCCGCACAGCGGCCCCGGCAATCTCGAATCAGAACCCTACGCTGGCCTGCACATAGAAGGTACGCGGCTCACCCACATAGATCCCGGCATTGTTGTCGCTGGAGCGGGTGAAATACTGCTTGTCGAAAAGGTTCTTCACCCCCGCCGCCAGCTTCAGGTTCGACAGCTGAGGACCGAAGTCATAGCCGCCACGGGCATGCCAGGTCACGTAGCCAGGAATGTCGCCATACTGCCCGTCGGCACTCGGCTCGGTGATGTAGTCACCGTTGAAACTGCCATTGGCATTGATTCCGGTCCCCGGCGCGCGCTGCTTGGATTGGGCGTAGGCGTCCAGGTTCCAGGTCCAGCGGTTGACGGCGTAACGCAGCCCGGCAGTGGCCACCTGGCGCGAGTAGAACGGCAGGTCGCGGCCCTTGAAGCCGGGAATCTCCCCTTCATAGGTAGCGCGGGTATAGGTGTAGCCACCATTGACCGACAGACCTTCCAGGCGCGGGTCGAGCCCGGCCAGGTCGTAGCGCACCGAGGCTTCGATGCCCTGGTGCTTGGTCGCCCCCAGGTTGGTCCAGCCGACGTCGTTGCTGATGTACTGCAGTTCGTCGTCGAAGTCGATGTAGAACGCGGTCAGCTCACCGGCAAAACCGCCGTTGTCGTAGCGCGTACCCACTTCATAGGTCTTGGCTTTCTCCGGTTCCAGGCCATTGGCCGTGCTGTTGCCGGTGCCACCCTGGCCAAGCTGGAAATACTGCAGGCTGCCGAACGAGGTCTCGTAGTTGGCGAACAGCTTCCAGGCGTCGGACATGTGGTACATCACGCTCAGCGCCGGCAGCGGCTCGTTGCTGGTGATACTGCGGTTCTTCTCCGGCACCGGGCGGTAGTTGGCGTCCATCACCGGGCGGTCGCGCCAGTCGGTGTTGATGTGCTCGAAGCGAATGCCGGGGGTGATGGTCCAGTTGCCCACGTCGATCTTGTCGTCGATGTAGTAGGCGCTGGCCTCGGTGCCGCCGCTGCGGTCCTGGAACACATGGCCGTCGGAGGTCGGGGTGACGGTCGGCACGTTGTCGATCAACGCCAGGCGCGTGGATTGCTCGCGCATGGCCTCCTTCAGGTAGCGATAGCCGACGCTGACTTCCTGGGTGGTCGGGCCGACGAAGAAGATCCGCGACAGGCGTGGTTCGGTGGCGAAGGTGTGATAATTGCGCGGGTAGGACGACAGGGTCTTCATGTCGCGCGCGGCGATGGCGCTGCCACGGAAGCTGTCGGTGTAGTAGGTCAGCACCTCGAACTGGGTGGCGTCGTCGATCTGGCGCTGCCACTTGAACGACACATCCTTGCGCCGACCGCTGAAGTAGTCGTAGTCGCGCACCGACTGGAAGGGGTCGTGGTCGTACTGGGCCTGGGTCAGGCCACCGGGCATGTCGGCGCGACCATCGTAATAGTGAAAGTTGAGCCAGAACTCGTCGACATCGGTCGGGGCCCAGTGGGTCTTGAGCATCACGTCATCGATATCGTTGTCGTTGTTGCTGCTGCGGTAGCCGTCACCGTTCACGCCGGTGTACAGCAGCGCCACGCCGATACCGTTGTCGGCGGTGCCACCGACGAAGGCCGACTCGGTGTGTTTCCAGCCACCATGACGCGAGGTCTCCAGCGTGGTCGACAGCTCGCCGGTGGCCTTCTCGGGAATCGCCCGGGTGACGAAGTTGATCACCCCGCCGACGTTCTGCGGGCCATAGCGCACGGAACCGGCGCCGCGCACCACGTCGATGCTGTCGAGGTTGCCCGAGGAAATCGGCGCCATCGACAACTGCGGCTGGCCGTAGGGGGCAAAGGCCGCCGGAATACCGTCGATCAGCACGGTCGAGCGCGGCGACAGGCGCGACGTCAGGCCGCGCACGCCAACGTTCAGCGACAGGTCGCTGCCACCGGTACCGTTGGAGTCCTGCACCTGCACACCCGGGATGCCGCGCAGGGCGTCGCGCACGTTCATCGTGCCCTTCTCCACCATCGCTTCGCGGCGCACCACGGTGCGCGCCCCCGGATGGTTCTGCACCACGCTCTGCTCGGCATCGCCCAGCCAGTCCCCGACGACCTTCACGTCGGTGGGTGCCAGCTCCAGGCTGCCGGTGGTCAAGGTGCCGGCAGGTTGAGCCGGCTTGACCACCACGGTGTCCGCGGATTGCTCGAAGGTCAGCCCACTGCCTTGCAGCAGCTGCTGCAGCGCCTGCTCCGGCGCCAGGTTGCCGGACACCGCCGGGGCCTGCTTGCCGTCCACCAGTTCGGGGCTGAAGAACAGTTGCAGGTTGGTCTGCTGGCCTAGCTGTTTGAGCGCGCCCGCCAGTGGCTGGGCCTGGATCTGGATGCTGTCGGCGTAGCTGTTGCCAGCGGCGGCGCTGACCGCCAGGGCCAGCGCCAGGCGGCGCAGGTGGAGAAGGGGTTTATTGTTGTTCACGTCTTCGAGGGGTCCTGAGAGTCGGGATAAACGCCAACCGCATGCAAATGGAAATGCTTGGCAGTTGCAGCTGGCGGGGAAGACGAACGAACGGAAAAAAACCTGAATTTATTTCAGAACAATTTCGCTGGAGCCGTCCGGACGGGTCGTCACCCGCACCGGCAGGATGCTCGGCAGCGCCCGCAGCAGCGCGTCCGGGTCGTCGGTGCTGAAGGTGCTCGACAGGCGCAGCGCGGCGGCCTTGCCCGGTGCCACATGCAGCGGCTGGGCGCGATAGCGCGAGACTTCCGCCACCACCTCGCTCAACGGCGCGTTGTCGAACACCAGCTTGCCCTGGCGCCAGGCGGTCACGGCGTTGGCGTCGACTGCATAGGGCGCGGCGACCTTGCCCTGGGCGTCGATATGCGAGCCCTGCCCGGCACCGAGCAGCGCCAGCGACTCGGCTGCGCCCTGCACCTTCACCGAACCCTGCTCCACCGCCACGCGGGTGCTGGTCGGTTCCTGGCGGACATCGAAACGGGTGCCGGTGACGGTGACTTCACCCTGGGCGGTGCTCACCACGAATGGCCGGCCACTGTCGTGGGCGACGATGAACATCGCCTCGCCCGCCCCCAGGCGCACATGGCGACGCCCCGCAGAGAACATCACCTGCACCTGGGTTGCACTGTTGAGTTCCAGCCGTGAACCGTCCGGCAGTTCGACCTGACGCCGCTCGCCCAGGGCCGTAGTCAACGTGTCCTGATGGTTGAGCTGCTGGTACTGCCAACCTGTCCAGCCCAGCCCCAGCGCGGCCACCGCTACACCGGCCGCCAAGGCCTGGCGCAGCAGGCGGCGGCGTGGAAGCTGGCGCACCGGCTCGGGCTGGCACAGCGCTTCGAGGCGTTGTCGGGGGATGAAATCGGCGGCGCGCCACAGCTGTACCAGGCGCTGGTATTCCTCGCGATGGCGAGGGTGCTGCGCCAACCATGCCTGCAAGCCCTGCTGCACGGCGCTGTCATGCGGCGCCTCCTGGGCCCGGGCGAACCAACTGGCCGCCTGCTCGCCCACGGGGTCGGGCGCGTGCTGTCTGATCAATGGGGTCTCCTGACTCATCTGGCCGACACATCCAGGTGCTCACGCAGATGTCGGAGCGTGCGGATCATATACTTTTCGACCATGTTCTTGGTCAAACCCATGCGCTCGGCGATCTCGGCCTGGGTCAGGCCCTCGAGTTTCTGCCAGATGAACACCCGGCGGCAGTTGAGCGGCAACTCGGCCAACGCCCGCTCGACGCTGTCGGCCAGTTCCAGGGCATGCACGTAGGCCTCCGGGTCGGAACCAATGGCGGCGCCGTCGGCGAACACCTCCAGTTCGAGTGCCTGGCGACGGTCCTCGCGGCGAAAACCATCGACGGCGATGTTACGGGCGGTCTGGTGCAGGTAGGCACGCGGCTGCTCGACCTGTTCGTTCGGGTTTTCCAGAACCCGGACAAAGGCATCATGGGTGAGGTCCTCGGCCTGCTGACGACTGCGCAGCTTGCGCGTCCAGGTGCCGATCAGCTCATGGTAGTGGTCGAGAAAGCCTTTGTGTCCGGACACGTTCGGGGTCGTCAGGGAGGCAGATGAGGTCGCGAATAGTAATGCTTCTCATCAATGACGGCAATTGGCCCTGCCTTGAGCCGACCAAGGGTGGTTTCCGGTGTCGGTAACAAAAAATTTATGGCGATTTCGAAAAAAATGACGGGCGTCGTGCCGTGGCCATAAATATGAACACCCTCCGGAAAAACCCCGTTAGCCACACAGCCCCGACAAACGGTCTTCTGCCGATTCTTCGGCTCTTTCGCGGCGAAACCCAGCCAACATGCAAAGAACCCTGCTATCAGCCGTTCGCGACCAGATCGCCACCTATTCCACAATTTTTAACGCTTGTGGCCATTTCCGGAACATCCACGCCACACATCGGTCGGTTATTGCGACAGTGGGGCGTCGATACACGACGAACACCCCGGACCTGCCTGTTGATCTTGCGGTTTTCACGTCCTAAAGTGCGCGCCGAACGTCCATGCTGGAAACGATCCATCCGGCTCAAGTACTGACGACGAGACAGCAAGGTCACCCGCCGCCGCTTCACCGGCACGGTTGACCTTTTTGCTTTCGGCGACATGCCTTGGGAAGTAGGCGAACCAAAGTGGGGATACGGAGGGCGTTCAGTTTGCAGCCACTTATCTTTTCAGTTTGCCCATGGAGCCCTTGAGCATGTCGATCCAGGTCGAAGACTATTTCGCACGCGACACCTTCCAGAAAATGAAGGCGTTCGCCGACAAGCAGGAAACCCCGTTCGTACTCATCGATACCCAGATGATCAGCCAGGCCTACGACGACCTGCGCGCCGGATTCGAATTCGCCAAGGTCTACTACGCGGTCAAGGCCAACCCGGCGGTCGAGATCATCGACCTGCTCAAGGAAAAAGGCTCGAGCTTCGACATCGCCTCGATCTACGAGTTGGACAAGGTCATGGGCCGTGGCGTCGGCGCCGACCGCATCAGCTACGGCAACACCATCAAGAAGTCCAAGGACATCCGCTACTTCTACGAGAAAGGCGTGCGTCTGTACGCCACCGACTCCGAAGCCGACCTGCGCAACATCGCCAAGGCCGCGCCGGGCTCGAAAGTCTACGTGCGCATCCTCACCGAAGGCTCCACCACCGCTGACTGGCCGCTGTCGCGCAAGTTCGGCTGCCAGACCGACATGGCCATGGACCTGTTGATCCTCGCCCGCGACCTGGGCCTGGTGCCCTACGGCATTTCCTTCCACGTCGGCTCGCAACAGCGCGACATCAGCGTGTGGGACGCCGCCATCGCCAAGGTCAAGGTGATCTTCGAGCGCCTGAAGGAAGAAGACGGCATCGAACTGAAGCTGATCAACATGGGCGGCGGCTTCCCGGCCAACTACATCACCCGCACCAACAGCCTGGAAACCTACGCCGAAGAGATCATCCGCTTCCTCAAGGAAGACTTCGGCGACGACCTGCCGGAAATCATCCTCGAACCCGGCCGTTCGCTGATCGCCAACGCCGGCATCCTGGTCAGTGAAGTGGTGCTGGTGGCACGCAAGTCGCGCACCGCGGTCGAGCGCTGGATCTACACCGACGTGGGCAAATTCTCCGGCCTGATCGAAACCATGGACGAGTCGATCAAGTTCCCGATCTGGACCGAGAAGAAAGGCGAGACCGAGGAAGTGGTGATCGCCGGCCCGACCTGCGACAGCGCCGACATCATGTACGAACACTACAAGTACGGCCTGCCGCTGAACCTGGCGATCGGTGACCGTCTGTACTGGCTGTCCACCGGGGCCTACACCACCAGCTACAGCGCGGTGGAATTCAACGGTTTCCCGCCGTTGAAAGCCTACTACCTGTAATGCACAACGGGGCCGC
>NZ_JAOCDM010000048.1 GCF_029840925.1 Pseudomonas sp. GD03858 | reverse complement strand
CGTCACCTCCCTTCGCAAGAACTCCGCTCGGCCTCCTGAAGTCGCAATTGGTGGCGCCTGAACTACCGCGCGCTTAGAAGCGACAGCAAGACCAAGACCAAGACCAAGACCAAGACCAAGACCAACAGACATGGAGTAAGTGTAGAGTGCTGGCAATGCTTCTTCAGTTACAACCACTCGCTGACAAGCCACCCCCACAGAAAAGATGTATTACCACCTCAACTGTGCAAGTTGGCTCATCACCGATTCAAACAATCACAGTTCCGCCGCCAACCTCGACCCTTGGTTAATCGCCCGCTTGGCATCAAGCTCAGCCGCCACGTCAGCGCCACCGATCAGGTGTACTGACTGCCCGGCCGCGACAAGGCCATCATGCAACTCGCGCAGCGGCTCCTGGCCAGCACAGACGACGATGTTGTCCACAGCCAGCAACTGCGGCTCGCCCTCACCGACCCGCACATGCAGGCCAGCATCGTCCACGCTCAGGTACTCGACACCGTTGAGCATCTGCACCTGCTTGTTCTTCAGGCCCGTGCGATGAATCCAGCCAGTGGTCTTGCCCAGGCCGTCACCCACCTTGGTCTTCTTGCGCTGCAGCAGGTACACCTGCCGCGCCGGCGCATGGGGCTCGGCCTTGACCCCAGCCACGCCACCACGGGCCTCCAGGTGCGTATCGATACCCCACTCCCTCCAGAACGCCTCACGGTCCTGGCTGGTGGCCACGCCTTCATGCACCAGGTACTCGGATACATCGAAACCAATGCCGCCTGCACCGATCACCGCCACCCGCTTACCCACCGGCTTGCGCTCCAGCAGCACGTCCAGGTAGCTCAGCACCTTGGCGTTGTCGATACCGGGAATGGCCGGCGTGCGTGGGGCGATGCCGGTGGCCAGGATGATCTCGTCGAACCCGCCAGCCACTAACGCGGGCACATCGACACGGGTATTCAGGCGCAGCTCGACACCCGTGGACTTCACCTTGTTGCGGAAGTAGCGCAGGGTCTCGTGGAACTCCTCCTTGCCCGGCACCCGCTTGGCCACGTTGAACTGCCCACCGATCTCGCTGGAGGCATCGAACAGCGTCACTTCATGACCGCGCTCGGCGGCCACGGTGGCAGCCGCCAGGCCCGCCGGGCCGGCGCCGACCACGGCAATGCGCTTGACGTTGAGCACAGGCAGGTAGTTGAGCTCGGTCTCGTGGCAGGCCCGCGGATTGACCAGGCAACTGGTCAGCTTGCCGCCGAAGGTGTGGTCCAGGCAGGCCTGGTTGCAGCCGATACAGGTGTTGATCTCGTCACCCCGGCCCGCGGCGGCCTTGTTGACGAAATCCGGGTCGGCCAGGAATGGCCGAGCCATGGAGACCATGTCGGCATCGCCTTCGGCCAGCACCGCCTCGGCCACCTCCGGGGTGTTGATACGGTTGGTGGTGATCAGCGGGATCTTCACCGCACCGCGCAGCTTGGCGGTGACCTTGCTGAACGCCGCGCGCGGCACCTTGGTGGCGATGGTCGGGATGCGCGCCTCGTGCCAGCCGATGCCCGTGTTGATCAGCGTGGCACCGGCCTGCTCGATGGCCTTGGCCAGCAGCTCGATCTCGTCCCAGGTGCTGCCGCCCTCGACCAGGTCAAGCATCGACAGGCGGAAGATGATGATGAAGTTCGGCCCCACGTCCTCTCGCACCCGGCGCACGATCTCCACGGCCAGGCGCATGCGGTTCTCGTAGCTGCCGCCCCAACGGTCGGTGCGGTGGTTGGTATGGGCGGCGAGGAACTGGTTGATGAAGTAGCCTTCCGATCCCATGATCTCGACGCCGTCGTAACCGGCGCGCTGGGCCAGGCTTGCACAGGTGACGAAATCGCGGATCTGCTTCTCGATGCCCTCCTCGTCCAGTTCCTTGGGCTTGAACGGGTTGATCGGCGCCTGGATGGCGCTGGGCGCCACCTGCTTCGGGCTATAGGCATAGCGTCCAGCGTGGAGGATCTGCAGGCAGATCTTGCCACCGGCGGCATGCACCGCCTCGGTGACGATCCGGTGCTTGTCGGCCTCTTGCTCGGTGCTGAGCTTGGCCGCGCCGGAATACACGCCACCTTCATCGTTAGGCGCGATGCCGCCAGTGACCATCAAGCCGACACCGCCGCGGGCGCGCTCGGCGAAGTACGCGGCCATGCGCTCGAAACCGCCCGGGCGCTCCTCGAGGCCGGTGTGCATGGACCCCATCAGGGTGCGGTTGCGCAAGGTGGTGAAGCCCAGGTCGAGAGGGGCCAGCAGGTGCGGGTAGCGGTCGGTAGCCATGGATGGACTCCACAGTTGGCGTGATCACGGAATGCGGGCGCCTCTACCAGGTCTCTACAGCACCGTGGCGGGGCCCGTCGTTTGTCTGAGGTCGACATTAAACAGGCGTTTGAACACGCTCAATGATCGAAACTGACAACTTATTGATCCTGCTGCACAGCAGGTTCAGCCACGCCTGGGGCCGCCTCACGCCCTTCGCCGCTGCGGTTACCCGCGAAGGGGCCCGATAAATGCCAGACCAGGCGTTACTGCACGCCGCGACCTGACCGGTGCCAATTGCACGACCGCCCACAGTACCTCGAGCAGCAAAATCCCCCAGAGCAGCGCGGAAGCCCCATGAGCCAAGGCGTACAACTGCCAGGAGGCGAACAAGATCCGCCCCGCCGCGTCGTAGCGACCGAATTGTGGCTGCGGATCGCGAATCCTCAGCCAGGACCAGACACACACGATGGACCCCATCAGATTGGCCATCATGACATGCATCGGATCGAACAATGGCACCTGGCCGCTCAGGCCAAGCGTGTCGTGCAGCGAACCTAGCCAGTGATGCAGCAGGGCGAAACTCCACGGCGTCACGAAACCCACGGTGATGAACAAATCGTATAGACCACTGGCGCGTACCACCTTGCGATATTGAGCAGTGCTCCACATAACCCGTACTCCTTCGGATCAACGAAGGCATCAGGCTAAAGCCTGGGGTAAGCTCCAAGGTCAAGCCCGAATAAGGAAATTCTCATGCGCATTGGCGAACTCGCCCAAGTCTGTGGCGTCAGCCGCGATACACTGCGGTTCTATGAAGAGCGCGGCCTCATTCAGGCCCGCCGCCTGGCCAACGGCTACCGCGACTATCCGGACGAAATCGCGCAACTGGTGCATTTCATTCGCAATGCCCAGCGCCTGGGCTTCAGCCTCAATGAGATCGGCAACAACGTCGAGCACCTATGGCACTCGGTAAACCCTGACCAAGCTGTGGAAGCACTGCTGCGCGACAAGGTGGCGCTGGTCGAGCAGCGCCTCGACGAACTGCAGAGACTGCGCAGCGCCCTCCTGCATCGCCTCACCCTGGCCTGCCCGCTACGGGACGGCCTCGACCTGCCGGAGCCAAGCTCCACGCTGGCGCTGACCGGCCCGGCGGGGAGTTGATGCCCCCAGGGCTCACCAGATGAACCAGAACGAAGGTCCAAAGTGACTTACCATTGGAGCCTTCTCATGCGCCTGTCCATTGGTGCCGCTGCATGAGCCCGATGTCGTATTTCGTTTTTCAGGAGAAAACCTTCATGTCCAAAGCTCGAGAGGCATTGGTCACCACCGCACTGGAGCTGTTTCTGCATGAAGGCTTGCAGTCGGTAGGCATTGACCGGGTAATCAAAGAGTCCAACGTGAGCAAGATGACGCTGTACAAGTACTTTCCTTCCAAGGAAATACTGATCGCCCACGTGCTGGAGCATTACCACCATGCCATCATCGGCGAAATCCAGTCATGCCTGGTCAATGTCCCACCCCAACTACCGCAACAGATGGCGGCGTTGCTGGTGTGGTATCGCGGCAAGTTCATCGACAGCAATGTGCGTGGCTGCCTGTTTGGCATCGCCGCGACGGTCTATGCCAGCTGCGACCATCCGATTCACCAGGTCTGCCTCAAACACAAGCAGACGCTGGCCGACCTGTTCTCTGCGCTGCTGTTCAGCGCAGGCTACGGCGAGCGCAGTGCCACCTTGGCGCTGCAGTGCCTGACGTTGCTTGAAGGCACCCGCAATCTCACCACCATCGGCGTCAAGGGCGACCCTCTGGCAAGCGCCATGCAGGTCGTGCTCATGTTGCTGCAGCCACAGCCACAGCCGGGGTGATCAAAACCCGTATTCCGCCTGGACATACACCGTGTGATTGTCGTGCAACTGGCCGAAAAAAGTATCTTCCCGTCCGTAATAACCCTCGATGCCGCCTAGAAGGCGTACGTGGTCCGACAACATATAAGACGCTTTCAGACGTGCGATACCGCTGTCGTTTTGCACGTTGGCGACACCGCTGGCTTCAAGCGACAGGTTGTCATTCAGCCAGCGCTTGGCCACGCGCCAGGTGAACCCGTACTGATCGCTGGCCGTCTGGCCACTCGTGGTCATCTGCCGCAGCGCCACCTCCCGGGCGAACCACTCCAACCGCTGCGGCTGGCTGAAGTCGTAGACGTGCGTGTAGGTGGCCTGCAGACCCAGGGTCGCATTGTTGCGAAACGTCCACTCACCGCCCATCACCATGAACAACTGCGGTTTCTTGTGCAGGAAATCCTCCTGGCCGTTGCTGTCCGGCCTGGAATAGGCAGCCTCCGCTCGCCAGACCATGGCGCCTTGGGTCATGCTGAAGTCCATGCCCAGGATGCGACTGCGCTGGGCTTGAACCTGCACCGTGGCACCCTGGCTGGTCAACAGGCCAGGCGTCAGTACGGGTAATGGATCGACGCCATCCAGGTAGGACAGCGAGCCATCCATGTTCGGTGCCGACCACTCCCACTTGGCCGCCCACTGCGAGCGGCCGGACTGGCGAATGTCATAGTCGACATTCGCCAGAGGCACCAATGGAATGGTATGGCTGGGCGCCTCGGGAAACCACATCAACGCGACACTGCCATCGCCGACGTAGCGGGTCAGGTTGAGCATATCGGCCCCATAGCGCTGATCGCCATCCTCCGGCGTCAGCAGGGTGAAGTCCCGAGGCGCCAGGTTGTCGGTGGGATTGATACCATCGGCGCGTCCCCACACCACGATCTGTCGCCCGATACGCAAGTCGTAATCATCGAACTCGTGGTGCCAGTATGCTTCCCGCACACGACCGTGACGCTGCCCGCCGATGCTGCGCTGCTGCGCCCAGCCGTCAAACACCAGTTCGCCCTGATCGCGGGAGCTGAGACGCTCGCGCACCCAGAGCGAAGCCACCTTGACATCCGTCTCGTCAGTCAATGCCCGATCACCACTCCACCAGCCTGTGCGCAACGAGACTGAGCTGTCCAATTGCAAGGTCGCCTGGGCCGTACCGGACAGGGCCAGCAACATCAGGCCCAGTCGCCTCATCTCCCCAACCCCTGAGGCTTGAAGTAGCGCTCATCCACGCCCTGTTCAGCCTGGAAAGCATCGAAGGCGATCTCGGTACGATGCCCCGTCTGCAGGTTGTAGGCGACAGAGCGCATGGCCTGCCACTTGCCGTGCTGCCCTACCGCTTCGATCCGGGATGATTCGATACGCTTTAGCGGCTGGCCGGATTGATCGCTGAACTCCGTGCGCACGGCCATGAAATTGTCAGCGCGCACCCAGTTGAGCATCTTCGAGTACCCTGAATCAGTGGCCTCCCTGTCATCGGATGGCACGGACTCGACCTTGAATACAGAGGCGCCGTCGTCCAGCGTTTCCCGAGCCAACAACCGATGTCGCCAATTGGCCGGATTGTGGCCGACGATATCTCCGTAGCTGAAATCGGTACCGACGAAACTGTCGCGTTTGTTCGACGCCGACAGCCGTCGGACCTTGCCCAGGGCCGGCAGGTAAATCCACATGTCGTCGTCGGTGGCACTCTGCTCCACCAGCAGGGTCGCGGTGCCCTTGATGTCCTGCGGTGCAACGAATTTCACGTAGCGCATGTTGTCCTGGGCTGGACCGGGCTGCAGCTTGGTCACCCCTATCGTCTTGCGTTCGCGGCGCTCCCCATTGGCGTTGATCAGGGTAAAGGTCGCACTACTGCTGGAGTCGAGCACTTTGCCGGCCTGATAGCTGCGCTGCATGATCTGCTCGGCACTGGGCGTATCTTCTGCCGAAGCCGGGTCGCCATGCGCCGCCAGTCCCGCCGTGACCACGACGGCCAGGCCAAGATTGAGTTGCGAGGCCAAATTGCCGTGACCCTTGCCAAAGATGAAGGCCGGGCGGAACAGCATTGCCAGAGCCGGCACCAGTGTCAGCGACGCCGTTACACTCACCAGCATGGCGATGACGATGAACATCGATAGCCAGAGGTGGACGTTGTAGCCGAAGGACAGTGCCAGCACGCCGTAGCCGCCGGCCACCGCGGTGGCCACGAACAGCGACGCCTTGCCAGCGGTGGCCAGGGTCTCGCGCACCGCTTGAGGAGGGTTCTGGCTCAGTCGGTATTGCTCACGCAGGCGGTAGAGCATGTAGATCGCATAGTCGGCGCCAATGCCTACTGCCATGGCGGAAATCAGCGAATTGGGGATATTCAGAGGGATGCCGAACAAGCCCATCACGCCAAACACCGCAATCACCGACAATGCCAATGGCGTCAGCACGATGAAACCGGCAAAGACCGAGCGGAATACCAATGCCGAGATGACGAAGATCGCCAGAGCAATCTGCACGATGTTGCGCAGCTTGCCGTTGACCAGGGTTTCGGTGAGTGCCACCGTCTGCGCCACATCGCCACCAAAGGACACCGTGACCGTCGCCGGGAAAGTACGCGCGGCTTCGGCCTTGAGCTTGCCCAGCAGCGTCTTGACCTGGGCATTGTTACCGGTCTTCAGGAGCAAGGTGACCTTGGCACGCTGGTAGTTGTAGTCGACGTAGGAGTCGAAGTCGCCCGGCTCGCCCGACATCGAGTACAGCAACAGGTACTGGGAAATCAGGTTGCGCTCGGCAGGCAGCCGATCGAAGGCTGGGTCATCGGCGTTCATCGCTGCATTCATACGGGAGATGAAGTCGACGATGGACAAGGTCTTGCCGACTTCAGGCTGGGCCTCGGCATAACGCTGGAGACTGGCGATCGCCGACAGGACTTCGGGCTGCTTGATGGCGTCCGCCTCGGTGCCTTCGACCATGACGTACAAACTATTGGTACCGCCCAGCGCATCGTTGAGGAAGGCATCGTCCTTTTGCAGGGCCAGGCTCGAATCGAAGAAGTTCTTGCTCGAGTTGTCGATCACCACATCCTGCATGGCCAGGGTCAGGCCGCAGGCCGCGAGCAGGTAGGCAGCGAGCATCGCTGTCCGTTTACGCGGCTGGATCACCCAGGAGGCCGCCGCAGCCGGGATACGGTCCCAGATTCGAACGTGCCGCCCCTTGTCCAGCACTTTGTCGCTCGGCGGCTTGAGCAGCGAGCGGATGGCGGGGATAAAGGTCATTTCCAGCAGCATGGCACTGAGAATACCGATGCCGGTGAAGATGCCGAAGGCACGGATCGTGGCGATGTCGAATACCAGCAGCGAGAAGAAGCCAATCGCGGCGATGCTACCGGCCATCAGCATCACCGGGCCAACACCGGCCATCGAACTGATGACCGCTTGCCGGTTGGCTTGCTCGGGCGACAGGTCACCCGTGGCCCGCAGCCGCGCATAGTCCTCGTAGTAGCGCTTGAGCAACTGCACCGCATGCCCAGCGGCCACAGCCAGGATCAGGATCGGCGTCGGCGAGTTGAAGATGTCCATCGGCTGTCCGAGCACGCCCATGAAACCGGTTCCCCACATGACTGCCATCAGCGCGGTGACCAGCGGCAGGATCAGTCCCTGACGGGTACGGAACGCCTCGAAGTGCAGCAAGCCGATGACGATGATCGCGATCGGGAACAGGATGTTGATGCGGTTGGCATATTCCTCAGTCTTTTCCAGGTAGGGGGGGTTGCCGCCGTAGCGAATGGTCAGCGCGTCGGACGCATACGCGTCGGCGATCTTGCGAATCGGCTCGACCATTGCGGTAAAGCCGTCGGAGCGCTCCTTGAGCTCGACCAGGATCGCCGCGGTACGACCATCGGCCGAGACCACGGTCTGTTGATATACCGGATTGCTGGCCAGCGCCTCGCGCAGTTGCGCCAATTCGGCGGAGCTGTAGGTCGTCCCCAGTAACGCGCGCGCCTCAAAGCCTTCTTCAGTCCCTTTGATCCCCTTGGCTTGTCGGCTCGCCAGGCTGAGCAAGGTAGTGCGAACCACGCCAGGCTGGGCATCGAGCTGGCGGGTGATGCCACGCACGGCATCGAGCACCGCCGGCTGGTAGAGGTCACCCTGCTTGGGCGTGATGCCGATGATCATCAGGTACTTGGAGCCGAAAACCTCCTCGACATGGTTGGTGGCCTTGATCAGCGGATGGCCCTGAGGGGCCAGGGTCGCCGGATCGATGACGATCTTCAAGCCCGCGCCAAAGACACCCAATACCGCGGTGACCAGCAAAGTAAAAGCGATCACCCAGCGACGATAGCGGATGATGAACGCAGCATAATCAGTCATGTGCCCATTCCTTGGCAGGCGATTGCATGGCGACCAGTTGGCCGACGCGAATGAAGTCCTTCTCGATCTGAGAGATCAGTACCTTGCGTAGCAGCGAGACCGGCAGAATGCCGAAGAATCGTCCCGGCTCGACATCGAACTGCCAGTCGAGGCGCGTACCTTGCGCTTCGGCGCTGAAGCGGTAGCGGCCCTCATACAGGAAGGAGCCCTCGAGCACCTTGAAGGCGAAGGTGTACGGCGGCTCAAAGGTGGTGATAAGGCAACGAAAGTTCATCCGACGCCCCAGGAAACTGAACACGATGCTGTACTCGGTACCCAGTGTGGCAGGGCTGCTCGCCAGCTGGGCCTCGACGCAAGACCCTTGCCAGTGCACGTCGTTGGAAGGATCGCTGATGTAGGCGAACAGCGGTTGCGGGTCTACAGGAAGCAGGCAGGAATATTCGGCACGGATCATGCGAGGTGCTCCACGCGCAGGGAAAGATTGAAGTACTGGTTGACATGCTCCGCCACGGCCTGGACCTGGGGGGCATACATGATGCTGTTGTGATCACCGGGCAACGCCACCGCATACAAGCCGTCGCCCAGCAGTGGCTCCCACCCCAGGTACCGACCGAAATCCTCGACCTCGTCCTGGGCCAGCAGCAGCAGGAAACGCCCCTGACTGGCAGGTGGTAGGTACAACTGCAAGGCAATGCCGTTGGCCAGGTAGGTTTCGAACAACCGCGCCAGTTGCTCGGCATCGGCCTCGGGGCTCAGCGCCCCGGCGCGTCGGGCGCGCTCCAGCAGATAAGTGAAGGCTGTCTCGGTCGGGTGCGCCCGTAGCTCGGCAGGGTCGATATACAGGCGTACGCCGTGCGGCGCGGCCAGGTCCCGGGCAAACCAGCTCATGAGCGTGGCATCGTCGGCATCAGCAGGCATATTGGCGAGGACCGGCGCGCGCGTGTCGATCAGGAACACGCCCTCCACCGTCTCGCCAGCCGCCGTCAACTGACGGGAAACCTCATAGGCGATCGCGCCGCCGAAGCACCAGCCGCCGAGCAGATACGGCCCCGTCGGCTGGCCCCCGCGCAGCTGGGCAATGTAGCGAGTGGCCATGGCTTCGATGGTGACCTCGGCCTCGCCATCGGCCCCCAGCCCAGGAGACTGCACGGCAATGACCGGCCTAGGGGTCTGCAGGTGACGGCTCAACTCGCGATAACTGACCACGTTGCCGCCAATCGGGTGGAACAACCAGATCGGCCGGCCCGCGCCTCTGCGCAGCGTGACCAGGTTGCTCTCCAGCAGCGGCCGCTCTTCACGCAGACGCGCGGCCATCTCAGCCACCGTCGGGTAGCTCAGCAGATCGCCGACGGTCAGCTCAGCCTGTTGATTGCGGTTGATCAGGTTGATCAGTTCCACCGCCAGCAAGGAATGCCCGCCCAGCGCGAAGAAATCGTCATCGATGCTGATCGCGTGGTGACGCAAGGTCTGGCAGAACAAGGCCGCCAGTTGCCGCTCCAGCTCATCACGCGGCGCCAGCAAGGGCGTGAGCGACTGATCGAGGATCGGCGCAGGCATGCGCTGGCGATCGACCTTGCCATTGGCAGTCATCGGCAGGCGCTCGAGATAGACATAGTGACCAGGCACCATGTAGGCAGCGAGCATCCGCTTGAGTGATTGCCTAAGATCCTCCACCCGTGGTTCGTGGCCTGGCTGTGCGACCAGATAAGCCACCAGTGCCGGTCCCTGCGGGGTGTCTTTCAGGCATACCGCCGCCTGTGCGATCCCCGCACAGGCGCTCAAAGCGGCCTCGACCTCGCCAAGCTCGATACGATAACCACGCAGCTTGACCTGAAAATCCAGGCGCCCGAGGTGCTCCAGTTCACCCTGCGGGTTCCAGCGTACCCGGTCGCCGGTCCGGTACCAACGCAAGCCGAAGGGGCCCTGCTCGATGAAACGCTCAGCCGTGAGATCCGGGCGCCCCCAATAGCCTTGCGCCAATCCGGCGCCACTGATCCACAGCTCGCCGGCCATTCCCGGAGGGAGCGCAACGCCGTGTTCGTCCACCACCATCAGTTCGGTGTTGCGAATCGCCCTGCCAATGGTCGGCGGATGGCCTGGGCGCAGCCGTGCGGCAGACGACCAGACCGTGGTCTCGGTCGGCCCATACAGGTTCCAACACGCCGCGCAACTTGCCAGCAGGCGATCGGCCAACGCCTCAGGTAGCACATCGCCGCCGCACAGTGCCGTGACCCCCAGCAGCCTGGACTTCTCAGCCTGGTCCAGCAGCATCTGCCAGGTCGCGGGCGTGGCTTGCAGATGGGTGATCGCATGCGTCTCGATAGCACTGGCCAACAAGGCGCCGTCCCGCACCTGTTGCTGGCTGGCAACGTGCACCGAAGCACCCGCAAGCAGCGGCAAGAACAGTTCGAGCAAGGAGATATCGAACGATGGCGTGGTCACCGCAAGCAGGCAGTGGCCAGGTTCCAGGGCAAACAACCCCTGCATGCCCAGCAGGAAGTTGAGCAACGCTGCATGGCCTACCTGGACGCCTTTGGGCTTGCCGGTCGAGCCCGACGTATAGAGGATGTAGGCGGTCCCCGAAGCGGCCCCGAGCGGCGGCAGATCACCCGCCGGCGCAGTCGCGTCGAAGCGGTCGAGGCTGATCCAGGGCGCACAGGCACCAAGCGCTTCGACGCCAGGATCGCAGATGATCAGACGTACACCTGCGTCCTCAGCCATATAGGCCAGACGCTCTTCGGGGAACTGTGGGTCGAGCGGCACATAGGCTGCGCCCAGGCGCCAGATCGCCAGGATCACCGGCACCAGTTGAGCCCCGCGGTTCAAGCGAAAACCGACCCGATCCCCTGAGCCCACGCCCAGGGCCTGCAGATGCCTGGCCAGATGCTCGCTGCGCTGACAAAGATCGGCATAGCCAAGACGGGTATACGTATCGCTGACCGCCAAGTGCTCAGGGTGTTGTTCGGCCCATCGAGACAGGCACTCGAGCGGGCCAGGCTGCACCGCCGCGTCGGTCACGCCCATGCCCAGAGCCCGCCAGTCCTCGAGCTGGTCGGCGCGCGGCTGCAACAGCTGGGCAATGCTCAGCCCCGGATTTTCCACCAGCCTTGCCACGAAGGCCCGCAGGCCATCGCGCAAGCGCCTGATACTCTGTGCCGCGAACAACTGGCTGTCGTACTTGAAGACAGCCTCGAAACATTCATCGACCAGCGCCCCCATTTCCAACTGCAGGTCTAGCTGCCCCTCCTGCTGGGGAACCGGAAACGCGCTCAGTTGCCACTGTGCCAATGGAGAGTCCGTCGTCTGCACGCCTCCCTTGCTCGCCGCAGAAGACGCATAGAATTGCTCGAAGTCAGCCAGGACTGGCAAACGCTCCCAGGAAAAACCCAACTGAGCCAAGGCGGCGTAACTTCCGTCACGGGAGGGTGCCAGTGTCTCCACCAGTTTGTGCAGCGGCATGTCCTGATGACGCAGCGCGCCAATCACGTGCTCGCGCACCTGAGCCAGCAGCGCAAGGAAACTGCAACGAGGATCGATCGCCACGGGCAGACACAAGGTATTGACGAACTGCCCGAGGGTGTCTCGCCAGCGCCGTGCCATACGGTTGGCCACGGGAGTACTGATGACCACCTGCTCCTGCCCTGACCAATGCCCCAGGAACGCACTGTAGGCCGCCAGCATCACCATGAAGGGTGTGGCGTGGTGCTCGCGCGCGAGCCTGGTGATACCTGCGCTGCTGGCACGGTCGAACATGAACGTTTCGCTGGCCCCCGCGAATGAGCGCTGCGAGGGACGCGGTCTATCCAGCGGAATCTCGTGCAAGGCCGGCGCGGTGGCGAAACGCTGTGCCCAGTAGGCCTCCAACGCGCTCAGACGCGAGGGTTCGAGCACTTGCCCGGCATACTCGGCAAAGTCGATACCAGCCTGCGCGTCCAGGGTACGCGCCTGCCGTCCCAGGCGCGCAAAGACGTCCTTGAGCAACAGCCCCAGCGACCAGAAGTCGAGCAGGATATGGTGGACAACGAACATCACCAGCCAACTGTCACCGTCGCAACGGTAGACATGCAAACGCCACAACGGCGGCTCGCGCAGATCGAAGGGCAACCGGGCGTCCTGGCGTGCGCGCTCGCGCAGCGCCGCGTCATCCAGCCCGAATGCATCGCCGTGGCGAATGTCGAAACGCATCGAGTCCCGGACCACCTGGGTGATACCAGCCTGCCTCTGTTCGAAGCACGAGCGCAGCACTGGGTAATCATTCGCCAGCTCTGCCAGCAAGGCCTGGAAATCTGGCCAGGACGCCTGTTGGTTGCGCACCTTCAGGCTGAACAGCAGATTGAAAGCGCCCAGTCTTGGCTGGCTCTGCTGCATGAACCACAGCCCAGCCTGTTCGTCGGCCAATGGCCAGGACAGCTGCCCATCTGCGCTATCGGTACGCTCGGTCATGCCGACGCCCCAACCTGATCGACCGTGCGGCACAGATAGCCGGCCAGGTCATCGACCGTCGGATAATCCCAGAGCAGTGTCGGCGGCAACTGGATACGCAACTGATCCTCGAGGTCGCCGGCAATCGTCAGGGCAACGATCGAGTCCAGACCGTACTCCGACAGATTGCGATCGCAATCCAGCGAACCCGCAGGCAAGCGCAGTTCGGGCTCGATCATCGACTTGAGTTTGTCACGGTAGAAAGCAAGATCACGCAGCGCTGTTGGCATTGTCCATTTCCTCTTCGTCCATTGTTTCGTCCACGTTTTCGGCCAGGCCCTGTGCCGCCAGCGGCCAGGCCAGCAGCGAGAACATCTGGCTGGCGCAACGTTGGGCGGTCATCGCTTCGTAAAGCTGCTCGACCCGTTCGGCGCATAGGCCTCCGGCATGAAAGTGCGACTGCAAGCCTCGCTCGAGTACCGCCAACAGCCAGTGGCCACCACGATGCTCCGCAGTCAGCACGTCGCGGCTGTACAACCAGACACCCAGGCACGCAGCGACGGAGTAGATCGCGCAATAGCGCTCGGCCAATGCGAAGCGATGGGCGCTGTTGCGTGCTCCGCGTGGGCCGCTCTTGCTGGATATCTGCTCCTTGAGTTGCATGGCCTGCACGAGAAAGTTCCGGCCAGCCTCCTGCAACCGCTGCAGCAGCGGTGGCGGTGTGTGCTGATCAGCCGGTAGTCCCTCCAGGTGTTGCAGCAGGTGCGGCAATTGACCGATCAGTGGGTCGCCTTCGCGGGAGAACAATGTCACCCGCCCATGATCGAGCGCCGGCAACGGCGCGCGCAGATCGAAGAGCAGCTCCATGCACCGGCTGGCCTCGGCTTGCTCGCCCGGACGCACCAGGCTTTCCAGCAGGCTCGCCAAACTGTCGAGACAGACATGACTGCTGCCATCGAAGATCGACACCACCGCCCCATCGCGGAAGAACTTCTGAAACACGCCAACGCCCTGCTGGTCGCGCATGTAGAAGCGCGCGCCAAGGACACTCGCCAGTTGCGCATTGGCGTAATCGATCAGGTGACAGACCTGCACCTTGGCGATCGACGACCATGACGAATAAACCTGCGGGCAGATGTGCAAACCTCGTGCCGAAACAATTGACACGCACTCCGCCATCAGCAGCGACAAGTAACTATTGGCCATCACATCACGGGTGTGCGGCAGGTTGCCGATAGCCGTGCCGTACAGCGTGCGTCGGCTGGCATAGTCGGCGACCAGCCTGAGGGCGGTGTCACCGACACCCAGACTGAGCGACGTGCAGAAGGTACGCGTGATCTGGAATCACTTGAGTGCCAGCTCCAGTCCATGGCCGACCTCGCCGACCAGGCAATCAGCGGGCACCACGCAGTCGCGAAAACCGATGCCGCTGATGTCACAACCTTTCAGGCCGTGGGTCTTGACACGTGGCAGGTAGTAATAGCGGCGACTGTCGAGTTGATCCTTCTTGATGATGAACAACGAATGGTTTCGCAGGTTGTTGCGCTCGTCCGTGCGCGCCAGCAATACCAGGAAGTCAGAACGGATCGCCCGGTTGATCGGCCATTTTTCACCACGCAAGGTATAGCTACCGTCGCTGTTGCGAGTCGCTGTCAGGCGATTGGACACCAGATCGGCGCCATGCTCGGACTCCGAGTACGCCAGGCAAGGAAAGCTGGCGTTGTGCATGATCCAGTCGGCAACGTCGCGCTTCTGTCGATCGTTGCCACCCAACCAGCTCAGCGTGCTCCAGAGCATGGTGCTATAGGCGACCGCCACCGACATGTTGCGCCGCGCCAATACGCGGCCGAGCGCGACGAAGCCCTCACAATCAGTGAACTCGCCACCCAACGCTCGCGGCACATAGCAATTGGGCATGCCCATGGCGTTCAAGGCACTGACTTGAGCCTCGGGGAAGGCATCCTCCTCGTCCAATTGCAGCGCCCGGGCAAAGGACAGCAGGTTGTCAGCACGCTCAGGATCGCCCAGGCGTTGTTCCATTTCCAATGCCTTGAGGTACTGGGGTAGGATCATCGGCTGCCCTCCTGTTCCAAGACGGCAATCGCCCCGGCAAGTACCCTGTCACGCGTCTCGCCACGCTGAATCTTGCCGCTGGAAGTTCGAGCGATCCTGTTTGGCGCCGTCAGCAGCAACGCCGAGACCTTGAGCTGATGCACCTGGGAAACGCGCTGCACGATGTCCTCGCGCAGACGCACCAGATCCAGTCCCCTGGCGCCCCGCTCGACCTCCACCACCAGACCCAGCGCTTCCTCACCGCTGTCCTCATAGGCATAAGCCGCTACGCCATGAGCCTTGATGGCCGGATGCACCAGCATGACGGTCGACTCGATATCGGTAGGGTAGTGGTTGTGTCCACGGATGATGATCAGGTCCTTGATCCGACCGGTCACATACAACTCAGCGTCATGCAGCGCCCCCAGGTCACCGGTTCGCAACCACATTTCCTGACTGCCTGAGAGACCGGCGAGGAAGGTCTCGCGCGTCGCTTCGGGGTTGTTCCAGTAACCATCGGCGACCATCGGGCCCGCAATCCAGATTTCACCGACCTGCCCATCGGCCAACGGTACATGGCGTTGGGGATCGACAATTCGCACCTGTGCGTCACGATCAGGACGACCACTGCTCACCAGACGCACGCCGTCGTTCCCGGTGCCTCGCAACAGTCCCTGCTTGAGGGCTTGCGGATCGGCCAGAAGCTCCCGGCGTGAGCCATGGGGATCGCTGGCGGATACCAGCAGCGTGGTTTCAGCCATGCCATAGCATGGCTGGAAAGCCGTTGGTGAAAAGCCGGCCGGCGCGAAGGCGGCAGCAAAGGCGTCAAGGGTTTCGGCACGAATTGGCTCGGCCCCATTGGCGGCCAGCCGCCAGCTGGAGAGGTCAAGCGCGGCCAACTGCTCTGGCCGCAGGCGCCTCGCGCACAGATCGTAGGCGAAGTTTGGGGCCGCACTGACAGTGGCCTTGAGCCGGGAAATCATCTCCAGCCAGCGATGCGGGCGCTGGAGAAATGTCGCGGGCGCGATCAAGTGGACGGGAAACCCGCAGTACAAGGGCTGCAACAAGCTGCCGATCAGCCCCATGTCATGATACGGCGGGAGCCAAGCCACGCCGACATCATGCTCGCTGCTAGCCATGGCGCGCTGGATCATCTCAGAGTTTTTCAGCAGATGCCGGTGTTGCAGGCGCACGCCTTTGGGCTTGCCGGTGGAACCCGAGGTGTACTGCAACACGGCCAAGGTCTGCGGCTCGATGTTCGGCATTACCCACGGCCCAGGGGACTGCAGATCAACGCCATCGACCGCCAGCACCTGTACCGAGCCATTGTGTAACGCCGGCCACTCCCCTTGCTGCAACCCATCGATGACCGACTGTGTCGACAGGATCACCTCGGCGCCCGCGTCCTCGAGCACCAGTCGGACACGCTCGTAGGAAGCGTTGACCTTCGGTGAATAAACCGGCACCGCCGTCAGTCGCGCGTACCAGCAACCGAGGATCGCCACCACATACTGCGCGCTGGGCTGCATCAGGATCACGGCTCGCTTGCCTACCACCGCCATGCTCTGAAGCCGACTGGCAAGGGCTCGCGCAGCGCAATCAAGGTCTTGGTAGGTGAGGCTGGCCGACAGTGTCTGGCCATCACCAAAGGTCATGGCAAGCCGGTCAGGCGTCTGTTCGGCACGCTGGCGTAGCAGGCTGACGAAAGATGGGTGTGCGCAAGGCGCGACAACCTGCCGCTCGGGCAGGTCGAGTGCGAAATCCATTTCCATTGTTCTCATTCTTGTGAATGTCGTGGGCGACGCAGTATACAGACTTGTCTGTATACTGCTAGCCCCTTGCCACTACTTTCTTGTTAGGCCGATCGCCAGGCATGCCCAGTCGCCTGTGCCGCCAGGACTTCGCAAATCCGGAATGCGCCCTGACATCCTTCACCCGTTCCGCAGAATCCGAATGAACTGCTGCATGACCGCGCGCCCCTGAACGCCTTGCCTCTACACAGAGACGACGGGCCCAAGACGCGTGGCGAAATCCGGCCCGTCGCCAGCTGTCAGCTTTGGTATGATCGAAAACACCGAGCCTGAACCCGTGCATCAGGAATCCCGAAGCCAATGACCAAGACCGCACCATGCTCTTGACCCCCTTCATGTCCACTTCACTTTCGCGCGGTCACTGAAGCCATGCGCAAACTGCTTGTCAGCGCCCTGGCACTGGTCGTCATCGCCGCCCTCTGCGGTTATGGCTTCTGGACCTTGCAGCGCCCGGAAGGGCATTACCTGTCCGACCTGCGCATCGAGCTGGCGCTCAACCAGGGGGTGCCAGGCGAGCACGGTAATCTGCTGGGCGTCGAGCCCTTGCTGTATCCAGGCGACTACCAGAACCTCGCACGCCTGCACCGCAAGCTGTCGGCCTACTTGGAGCAGGCCCGCGCGCAAGGGTTGGTCAATTCGCGCACAGTGGTGGTGTTGCCGGAACATATCGGTACCTGGCTTTGGGCCCGCGGCGAAAAGCGCGAGTTTTACCAAGTCAGCCACCGCCGTGAGGCCGAACAATGGCTGGAGCTGAGCAATCCGCTGCGCTACGGCCTGGCAATGCTGAGCGCCACTGGCGACGATCGCCGCACCGATGCCCACCTGCGCATGAAAGCGGCACAGATGGCCACCGACTACCAGCAAGTGTTCGGCAGCCTGGCCCGGGAATTCGGCGTCACCCTGGTGGCAGGCTCGATCGTCCTGCCAACCCCCTACGTCGAGAACGGCGTGCTGCGCACTGGTAGCGGCCCACTGCTCAACAGCAGCCTGGTGTTCGCCGGCGATGGCTCGGTGCTGGGCCAGCCGCAGCACCAGCAGTACCCCGACAGCGAAACCCGCCGCTACATCCATGATGGCCAGCGTCACCCCTTGCAAGTACTGCAGACCCCGGCGGGACGCCTGGGAGTGCTGGTCGGCAGCGACAGCTGGTACCCGGACAATTACCGACAGCTCACGCAGCAGTCGGCGCAACTGATCGCCAACCCGGTCTTTCTCAGTGGCAAGCAGAGCTGGCAGGCCCCTTGGCGCGGCAACCGCCATCAGGCCTCGGCCAACGACCTGCCACTGCGACGCGGCCAGGTCAGCGAGCAGGATGCCTGGCAACAGTTGACCCAGACCGCCAATGGCAGCCTGCCCAGCATGAGCGTGTTCATGCGCGGCCAGTTCTGGGAGCTGACCGGCGATGGCCAGGGCTTTGCCAGCCAGCCCGGCCACCTGTGGGTAGGCGACAGCAGCCACGGCGCCCGCCTGCTCAACCTGTGGCTGTGACGCCCATGCCTCGTCCGCGCGTGCGCCTGGGAGATCTGTCGGTAGGCTTCGTCCAGCCACTGGCCGAGGCGCTGATCGCGCTGGGCCACGACCCGCAACCGCTTCTGATGCATTACGGCCTGGACGCACGGCGCCTGGCAGAGCCGGGCGCGCGACTGTCGATCCCGCGCTACATGCACCTTGGCCATGCCGCCATCGCCCTGTGCGCCGAGCCGGCACTGGGCTTGCGCATGGGCCACTTCAGCCGCCTGGCCCAGGCCGGCCTGGCCGGCGTCACCGCCGCCCAGGCACCGACACTCGGCGACGCCGCTCGCACCCTGCTGCGCTTCGAGCCACTGTATGCCGCCAACTATCGTGGCCGGTCGAGCTTCCACGAGGACAGCCAAGGTGCCTGGTTGCGCTTCTATTCCATCAGCCCATACAACAGCTACAACCGTTTCGTCGTCGACTCGTTGCTCAGTGGCTGGCTGGCACAGCTTGGCGCCGTGGCGGGAAGGCCGATACAGGCCGAACGCCTGGAAGTCGAATTCGAGGCGCCGGAGTACGTCGGGCAATACCAAGGGCTGTGCGCCAGCTCCGTGCAGTTTGGCGCGGCGGCCAACCAGCTGCGCCTGAGCCTGGCCACCCTGGCCCTGCCCAACCGGCAGCATTGTCCGGGCACCTGGCAACACCTGCTGCAACTGTGCGAGACGGAACTGGCCCAGCGCACGCGAATCCGCAGCCTGGGCGAACGCATCACGCACCTGCTGGGGCCGCTGCTCAACGGGGGACGTGAACCGGATCTGGAGGAGGTGGCGCGGCATCTGCAGCTACCAACCTGGACCTTGCGCCGCAAGTTGGCCGAGGAAGGCACGCGCTTTCGCGACCTGCTCAACGACACACGGCGCGACCTGGCCGAGACCTATATCCGCGACACGGAGCTGGCCTTCGGCGAGATTGCCTATCTGCTGGGGTTTGCTTCGGCGGAAGCCTTCCAGCGCGCCTTCAAGCGCTGGACGAGCCTGACGCCCGGGGAGTTTCGCCGCCATCAGCGGCAGGTGGGCTAGAGCTCGGTAGCGTCATCCGCCGGCTCCGGCAGATCCAGTTCGTACGCGTGGAACTCGAGCAGTTCTTCCTGGTAATCGTCCATCTCGGCACCTCTTCGTTCATCGCACTTCGGTCATTGCGCCAACCTAAGCCAGCACAATGAAGGAATGATTACCTCCCCATGAACGATAAACGTAGCAAGTGCCCGGGAAGTTATCGACCCGTCAGAGTGGCGCCTGCGCAGGCGCCGGCGCCTCCTGCTGCATCTGGATCGGCGCGGGCTCGGCAGGCGGCGCGATAGGCTGCGACCCCTTGCTGTCATCCACTACCGGTGCCGCAGGAGCTTCGCTGGCCGGTACGGCAGCCGCGGGTGCTGCAACCGGAGCGGGTGCGGCGGCAGGGGCCACGGCAACCGGAGTCGGTACCGGGGCCGGCGTCTCTACCACGCTCTCGGCTGCCGACGCGGCAGGCTGCGGCGCGGGCGCCAGGGCAGCAGGCGCAGGCTCCGGCAAGCCTAGGTCGGCGGCCGGTTTTTCCACCTTCGGCTCGGCGGCCGGCTCGGTTTTCTCCGACTTCTTCGGCTTCGGCAGGTAGCTTTCCACCAAGGCGAAGTAACGGTCGTAGAACTGCGCGGCGGTGACCGTCTCGCTGGCGACCTTCACCATGGAGTCGTCGGTGGAGCCGATCGGCATCGACACCGAGCCCAGCACGCCCACGCCAAGGCTGGCGGAGGTGTTGGACTTTTTCAGGGTGTAGCGGTCCTGCAAGGCATTGGCGAACATCGTCGAACGCTGCTTGTCGCTCATGTCCGACACGCAGGTGATGTTGAAACTGATCTGCAGGTGGTTCTCGGCGTTCTGCTGGAAGCTCTTGTTGCCGGCGACCTGGTTGGCATCGCTGCTGGTGATGATATAGCCCTGGCTGAGCAGCGCCCGTCGCGCGGCCTCGCAGGAGCCCGCCTCACTGGTGTCGAAACTGCGCGAAAAGGTGCCCGAGTCATCGAAGTTCTCGTGCTCGTAGACCGCGGTTTTTTTCGAGGAGCAGCCGGACACGCCTGCCAGCACCAGGGCCAGCCCGAGCGCAGCAAAGACGGTTGATCTAGACATTGCCAATTCCGGGAAGAAACGAAGGGAGGTATTGTGCATCACATCGATTGGTCGCTGAAACCGTTGATCGTGAAGAGTCTGTCAGTCTGGAGCAAATCCTCGCGGCGCACGGCGCCCAGAAACGAAAAAAGCGACCCTGAGGTCGCTTTTTCGTTGCTTCGAGGCGTTCAAGGGGCCTCGAGGCGAAGATGGCGCAGCGGACGGGACTCGAACCCGCGACCCCCGGCGTGACAGGCCGGTATTCTAACCGACTGAACTACCGCTGCGTATCGTTCGGGCTTGCACCCGATTGAAACTGGGATCTGAGCTTTCAAGCGCTTTGGCGCGAAAGCCAGGCACAAAAAAGGCGATTGCTCATCGCCTTTTTCGGTTTGCTTCGAGCGTTCAAGGGGCTCGTTGCAGAAGATGGCGCAGCGGACGGGACTCGAACCCGCGACCCCCGGCGTGACAGGCCGGTATTCTAACCGACTGAACTACCGCTGCGTATCGTTCAGGCTTGCGCCTGAGTGAAACTGGGATCTGGCCTTGCGGCCTCAGACCGGTGCAAGCACCCATCTGGAGAAGAATGGCGCGGCGGACGGGACTCGAACCCGCGACCCCCGGCGTGACAGGCCGGTATTCTAACCGACTGAACTACCGCCGCGCATAGTTGGACTTGCGTCCTGTTCCTCTCTGCCAGCTCGCTTCTTTCGAAGCTGCTGAACCAGGAACGCTCTCAGGAAGTGGTGGGTGATGACGGGATCGAACCGCCGACCCTCTGCTTGTAAGGCAGATGCTCTCCCGGCTGAGCTAATCACCCCCGCGATGTTGCTTGTTGCGTTTGCTTCGCTGAGGCCGCGAAATTTACGCAGGTACCGATCCTAAGTCAATACCCCCATTGAAGTTTTTTTCAAAAAGGGCAAAAACAGCTGCAAGCTTAAAGCTGCAAGCGACAAGGAAAAGCCCCATCGCTGCACCACCCTGTTCGATTCCGCAAAACAACAAGGGGACCTCACGGTCCCCTCTTGCAGCTTGAGGCTGATAGCTTGCCGCTCAGGTGTAGATCATCTTGCGGCTCATCCCGCCATCGACCACGAACTCCTGGCCGGTGACGAACCCGGCCTGGCGCGACAGCAACCATGCCACCAGCGCCGCCACGTCTTCCACGGTGCCTACCCTGCCGGCTGGATGCTGGGCATGGTCGGCCTCGGTCAAGGGCTCGGCGCGACGCTGCGAAGGATCACGGGCATCGATCCAGCCCGGGCTCACCGCATTGACGCGGATCTCCGGCCCCAGGCTCATGGCCAGGGCGTGGGTCAGGGCCAGCAAACCACCCTTGCTGGCGGCATAGGCCTCGGTGTCCGGCTCGGACTGCCGGGCGCGGGTGGACGTCAGGTTGACGATCGCGCCGCCATGGGCGCGCAAATAGGGTGCGCAATGCTTGGCCAGCAACATCGGGCCATTGAGGTTGACCGCCAGTACCCGATTCCATTGCGCCAGGGACAGGCTCTCCAGGGTCTGGTTGTGCGGGTTGGCGAGCGCCGCATTGCACACCAGCGCGTCCAGGCGGCCGAACTGCCCCAGCACCTCGGACACGCCGGCACTGACCTGGGCCTCATCGGCCACATCCATGGTGATGAACCAGGCGTTGTCGCCCAGCACCTTCGCGACCTTGGTGCCACGTGGGCGATCCAGGTCGCTGAGCACCACCTGCCAACCCTCGCAGATCAACCAGGCGGCGATACCCAGGCCGATGCCGCGGGCGGCACCGGTAATCAGGGCCACCCGGCCATTATGGCCGGGCTCGCCGCCCTTCCAGTCGATCACAGCGCGGCCAGACCGCGAGCAAGATCGGCTTGCAGGTCGGCGACATCTTCCAGGCCGACCGCCACGCGGACCAGACTGTCACGAATGCCCGCCGCGTCACGTTCCTGCGGCGTCAGACGCCCATGGGAAGTGGTCGCAGGATGGGCGATGGTGGTCTTGCTGTCACCGAGGTTGGTGGTGATCGAGATCACTCGGGTCGCATCGATGAAGCGCCAGGCGCCCTCCTTGCCGCCCTTGACCTCGAAGCTGACCACCGCGCCGAAGCCGCTCATCTGACGCTTGGCCAGTTCATGCTGCGGATGGCTCGGCAGGCCGGCGTAGTGGACCTTCTCGATACCTTCCTGCTGCTCGAGCCACTCGGCCAGCGCCTGGGCGCTCTCGCAGTGGGCGCGCATGCGCAGCTTGAGGGTCTCCAGACCCTTGGTGAAGATCCAGGCGTTGAACGGGCTGAGGGTCGGGCCGGCGGTACGCAGGAAGCCCACGACTTCTTTCATCTGTTCGCTACGCCCGGCGACCACGCCCCCCATGCAACGGCCCTGGCCGTCGATGAACTTGGTCGCCGAATGGAACACGATGTCCGCGCCGAGCTTGAGCGGCTGCTGCAAGGCCGGAGTGCTGAAGCAGTTGTCCACCACCAGCATGGCGCCCCGGGCATGGGCGATCTCGGCCAGGGCGGTGATGTCCACCAGCTCGGCCAGCGGGTTGGACGGCGACTCGACGATCAGCAGCTTGGTGTTGGCCTTGATAGCCTTTTCCCAGCCATTCAGGTCGACCAGCGGCACGTAGTCCACCTGCACGCCAAAGCGCTTGAAGTACTTCTCGAACAGGCTGATGGTCGAGCCGAACACGCTCTGCGACACCAGCACATGGTCGCCGGCACTGCACAGTGACATCACCACTGCGAGGATCGCCGCCATGCCGGTGGAGGTGGCCACGGCCTGCTCGGCGCCCTCCATGGCCGCCAGGCGCTCCTCGAAGGCACGCACGGTCGGGTTGGTATAGCGCGAGTAGACGTTGCCCGGCGTTTCGCCGGCAAAGCGCGCGGCGGCGTCGGCGGCCGTGCGGAAGACATAGCTGGAGGTCAGGAACAGCGCTTCGCTGTGCTCGGCCTCCGGTGTGCGGTTCTGACCGGCGCGTACCGCCAGGGTGTCGAAAGCGACACCCTCGAGGTCACTGTCCAGTCGACCGGCATCCCATTGTTCGGTCATGCCGTCGCTCCCAAATCAGTTGTTGTACAGGTCGATGATCGCGCTGACCGCCTGGTTCTTCACCTTGGCCAGGTCATTACGGGCCTGCTCGATGCGCTCGAGGTAGGCTTCGTCGATATCGCCGGTGACGTACTCACCGTTGAACACCGCGCAATCGAAATGCTCGATCTTGATCTTGCCGCCACCGACCGATTCGATCAGGTCCGGCAGGTCCTGATAGATCAGCCAGTCGGCGCCGATCAACTCGGCCACCTGTTCGGTGGTACGGTTGTGGGCGATCAGTTCGTGAGCGCTCGGCATGTCGATGCCGTAGACGTTGGGGTAGCGCACCGCAGGGGCCGCGGAGCAGAAGTAGACGTTCTTGGCGCCAGCCTCGCGGGCCATCTGGATGATCTGCTTGCAGGTGGTGCCGCGCACGATCGAGTCGTCCACCAACATCACGTTCTTGCCGCGGAACTCCAGCTCGATGGCGTTGAGCTTCTGGCGCACCGACTTCTTGCGCGCGGCCTGGCCGGGCATGATGAAGGTACGGCCGATGTAGCGGTTCTTGACGAAGCCTTCACGGAACTTGACGCCCAGATGGTTGGCCAGCTCCAGCGCCGCGGTACGGCTGGTGTCAGGGATCGGGATGACCACGTCGATGTCATGGTCCGGGCGCTCGCGCTGGATCTTCTCGGCCAGCTTCTCGCCCATGCGCAGGCGGGCCTTGTACACCGAGACGCCATCCATGATCGAATCAGGACGGGCCAGGTAGACGTGCTCGAAGATGCACGGCTGCAGTTTCGGGTTTTCGGCGCACTGCTTGGTGAACATCTGGCCGCCTTCGGTGATGTAAACCGCCTCGCCCGGCGCCAGGTCGCGGATCAGGGTGAAGCCAAGCACGTCCAGGGCCACGCTCTCCGAGGCGATCATGTACTCGACGCCTTCATCGGTGTGGCGCTGGCCGAACACCACCGGGCGGATGCCGTTGGGGTCGCGGAAACCGACGATGCCGTAGCCGGTGATCATCGCCACCACCGCGTAACCGCCGACGCAGCGGCTATGCACGTGGGAAACCGCGGCGAACACATCTTCTTCGGTCGGCTGCAGCTTGCCGCGCACCGCCAGCTCGTGGGCGAACACGTTCAACAGCACTTCGGAGTCGGAGTTGGTGTTGACGTGGCGCAGGTCGGACTCGTAGATCTCCTTGGCCAGCTGCTCGACGTTGGTCAGGTTGCCGTTGTGCGCCAGGGTGATGCCGTACGGCGAGTTGACGTAGAACGGCTGGGCCTCGGCCGAGGTGGAGCTGCCGGCGGTCGGGTAGCGGACGTGGCCGATACCGATGCTGCCGACCAGGCGCTGCATGTGGCGCTGCTGGAAGACGTCGCGCACCAGGCCGTTATCCTTGCGCAGGAACAACCGGCCATCGTGGCTGGTCACGATGCCGGCAGCGTCCTGGCCGCGGTGCTGGAGCACGGTTAGCGCGTCATACAGCGCCTGATTGACGTTCGACTTACCGACGATACCGACGATGCCACACATGCGACGCAACCCCTACTTTGATGAAACTTGAGTGAAGCGTGCTCAGGGCTTGGTCGGCCCGAGCAACTGCTCCTTGAACGGAAGGTCAACGGGTGCGCTGACCCCACTGGACATCCACTGGCCGGTGAACCCGAGTATGAGGTTCTTCGACCAGTCGGCTACCAATAGAAATTGTGGTATCAGGCGTGATTCCTGCCACCACGGATCCTGTTGCACCGGGCCCAGGCTCAGCAGCCCGACGGCCACCACCACCAGCAACCCGCCTCGCGCGGCGCCGAAGGCCATGCCGAGGAAGCGATCGGTGCCGGACAGCCCGGTCACGCGGATCAGTTCGCCGATGAGGAAATTGAGCATCGCCCCGACCAGCAGCGTGGCGACGAAAAGAATGGCACAGCCGGCGATGACCCGCGCGGACGGTGTCTGGATATAGCTTTCAAGATACTGCGCGAGCGATCCGCCGAACATCCAGGCCACCGCGCCGGCGACAATCCAGATGAGCAGGGACAGGGCTTCCTTGACGAAGCCGCGCTTGAGACTGATCAGCGATGAAATGGCGACGATCGCGATGATCGCCCAATCAACCCAGGTAAATGCCACGGTGTTGCCTGCCGACGTTTGAGGCGGCGCATTTTACCAGAGCAAAGGGGCTTGGGGTAAGCGGAATGTCAGGTGTTTGAAGGGCTACAGGCTGACTCTGGGGACAGCTTTGCGGGCTAGAAAAGCCGTCGCGGGGCAATCCCACGCTGCAAAATCCTACGCGCACCTGTAGGAGCGGCCTTGTGTCGCGAAAGGGCTGCAGAGCAGCCCCAGGATTTCAGCGCAGAAGGAGAAATTGCCGGGGCTGCTGCGCAGCCCTTTCCGACCGGTCCGACGCCTCGGCAAGGCCGCTCCTACAGAGGGACGTGCATGTCCAGAGATGGGCGTCAGCCACGCTCCGGCTGGAAGCGCACCACGATGCCCTTGAGGTTTTGCTGGCGACTGATCGCATCGCGCAGGCGCTCGGCCTCGGCGCGCTCGATCAGCGGCCCGACGAATACCCGGTTCATGCCATCCGCCGAACGGATGTAAGCGTTGTAGCCCTGGCTGCGCAGGGTCTTTTGCAAGTTTTCAGCACCGACCCGGTTGGACAGGCTGGCCAACTGGATCGACCAGCTCACGGGCAGGCCATTGACGTCGATCTTCGACGGCGCGGCCGGCTTGGCCGTAGCAACCGTCGCCGGAGCGGTACTCGGCGCAGGCGACGGACGGGGCTCGACCTTGGGCGTCGGCACCGGCGTCTGCGGCTTGGGCTGAGGCTGCTGTACTACCGGCGCGATGGGCTGGCTGGGCGCCGTGATCGGCGCCGTCGATTCACTGACCACCACCGGCGGCGGGTCATTCTGCTCCGCCAACGGCTGCGGTTCCGGCACCTGGACAGGCTCCACCTGCACCTGGGGCAAGCTTGGCATGGCTGGCGCTTGCGGCGCCTCGACGCGCACCTGGCGCATCTCGTCCTCACGGGTGAACAGCATCGGCAGGAAGATCACCGCCAGCGCCACCAGCACCAACGCACCGACCATGCGCTGCTTCATCCCTTTATCCAGCACTGCCATCTACTCCATCCTCGGGAACCTGCCGCTCGAGCCAGGCCAAAGCCTCGCCGACGCAGAAAAACGAACCGAACAGCAGGATCTGGTCATCCGCCGTCGCCTGGGCGCACTGCCCCTCGAGGGCAGCATCGACACTGGCGTAAGACTTCACCGTCGCACCGAGGTTCGTCAAGGCCTGCGCCAGCTCCACGGCCGGGCGACTGCGCGGTGTATCCAAGGGCGCCACCGCCCAGTCGGCGACCTGATCGCGCAGCGGCGCAAGCACACCGGCCAGATCCTTGTCGGCCAAAAGGCCGAACACCGCCAGGCGCCGGCCCTTCACCGGGCGTGCCGCCAGCCGGCGCGCGAGGTACTCGGCGGCGTGCGGGTTGTGGCCGACATCCAGCAGCAACGCTACGCGCTTGCCCTGCCACAGCAGCTCGCGTCGGTCGAGACGACCGGTGACACGCGTATCCAGCAAGGCTTGGCGAACCATGCCGGCATCCCACGGCAGGCCCATCAGCAGGAAAGCCTGCAAGGCAAGGGCTGCATTCTCCATGGGCAGGTCGAGCAACGGCAGCTCGCGCAGCGCCACGGGCGAACCGTCGAGCTGGCGACCGCGCCAATGCCAGTGCTCGGCGCCGCTCTCCAGGTCGAAATCACGCCCGCGCAGGAAGAACGGGCAATTCAGCTCACGCACCTTGTCCAGCAGCGGCTGCGGCGGATCGAGGTCACCGCACAGTGCCGGCTTGCCCTGGCGGAAGATCCCTGCCTTCTCGTAGGCCACCGACTCACGGCTGTCGCCCAGGTAGTCGACGTGGTCGACGCCGATGCTGGTAACCAGCGACACGTCGGCATCCACCAGATTGACCGCATCCAGCCGGCCACCCAGGCCAACCTCGAGCACCACCGCATCCAGCGCGGACTGCTTGAACAGCCAGAACGCCGCCAAAGTGCCCATTTCGAAATAAGTCAGCGAGATCTCGCCGCGTGCCGCTTCCACCGCGGCGAACGCTTCGCACAGGCGCTCATCGCTGGCCTCGCGGCCTTCGATCAGCACCCGCTCGTTGTAACGCAGCAGGTGCGGCGAACTGTACACCCCGACCTTGAGCCCTTGGGCGCGCAGCAACGCGGCCACGAAGGCGCACGTCGAACCTTTGCCGTTGGTGCCGGTCACCGTCACCACCCGCGGCGCCAGCTTGCCCAGCCCCAAACGCGCCAGCACCTGTTGCGAGCGCTCCAGCCCCATGTCGATGGCCGAGGGGTGCAACTGTTCGAGATAGGCGAGCCACTCGCCCAGGCTGCGCTGGTTCATCACGCGACCGCGGCGACCTCTTTGGCCGCTTCCGGGGTCGGCTGACCGGTCATCTGCGCCAGCAGGCGAGCCAGGCGCGGACGCAGTTCGTCACGGGAAATGATCAGGTCGATGGCGCCGTGCTCCAGCAGGAACTCGCTGCGCTGGAAGCCTTCGGGCAGTTTCTCGCGCACGGTCTGTTCGATCACCCGCGGACCGGCGAAGCCGATCAGCGCCTTCGGCTCACCGACGATCACGTCGCCGAGCATCGCCAGGCTGGCGGAAACGCCGCCGTAGACCGGGTCGGTCAGTACCGAGATGAACGGAATGCCTTCTTCGCGCAGGCGCGCCAGCACGGCGGAGGTCTTGGCCATCTGCATCAGCGAGATCAGCGCTTCCTGCATACGCGCGCCACCGGAGGCGGAGAAGCAGACCATCGGGCAACGGTTTTCCAGGGCGTAGTTGGCGGCGCGCACAAAACGCTCACCGACGATGGCGCCCATGGAACCGCCCATGAAGGAGAACTCGAAAGCGCTGACCACGATCGGCATACCCATCAAGGTACCGCTCATGGAGATCAGTGCGTCTTTCTCACCGGTCTGCTTCTGCGCGGCGGTCAGACGATCCTTGTACTTCTTGCCATCGCGGAACTTCAGACGGTCGACCGGCTCCAGCTCGGCGCCCAGCTCGGCGCGGCCTTCTGGATCGAGGAAGATGTCGATGCGCGCACGTGCGCCGATACGCATGTGGTGGTTGCACTTGGGGCAGACGTCGAGGGTCTTTTCCAGCTCCGGACGGTACAGCACGGCCTCACAGGACGGGCACTTGTGCCACAGCCCTTCCGGCACCGAGCTCTTCTTCACCTCGGAACGCATGATCGAAGGGATCAGTTTGTCTACCAACCAGTTGCTCATGCTTGCTTTCTCCAGTATTGGCCGGGGAGACCTGCGCGGCCCCGCCCTGCCCTTGAGCTCAAATTCTTCTGTAACGCGACGATGGGCCGGCCATGCGCCGCCCACCTCCAATTCTTCCCCGGTACGCCCCGCGCACTGGCGCGGCCTGGCAGCACCGGGCTGCGAAAGCTATGGACGATGGCGCGCGGCCAGCCGTCACATCCGCGTTCACGCGTGTTTCACCGCCTGCATGAAGGCTTCGATCCTCGCCGGATCCTTGATGCCCTTGGCTTGCTCGACACCACCGCTGACATCCACCGCATAGGGCCGCACCTGGCGGATCGCCTCGGCGACGTTGTCAGCCGACAGGCCACCGGCGAGGATGATCGGTTTGCTCAGGCGCCGCGGTATCAATGACCAGTCGAAGGATTCACCGGTTCCCCCCGGCACGCCCGGCACATAGGCATCCAGCAGGATGCCGCGGGCGCCGGCGTAGTGCTGGCAGGCTGCCTCCAGATCGTCGCCGGGACGCACGCGCAAGGCCTTGATCCAGGGGCGGTGGTAGCCCTCGCAATCGGCCGGGGTTTCATCGCCGTGGAACTGTAGCAGGTCCAGGGAAACCACCTCGAGGATCTCGTTGAGCTCGCAGCGCGACGCGTTGACGAACAACCCGACGGTAGTCACGAACGGCGGCAAAGCCTCGATGATCGCCCGCGCCTGGCGCACGTCCACCGCCCGCGGGCTTTTCGCGTAGAAGACGAAACCAAGGGCATCAGCCCCGGACTCGACCGCGGCCAGGGCGTCCTCGATGCGGGTAATCCCGCAGATCTTGCTGCGAACGTAGCTCATGGACGGCGAACCTTGAGTGATCGGGAAAGCGCCGATGGTAGCAAATGACTTTTGCCCCGTCAGTGTGCCAGCGCCTCATAACCGGTAAGAAAGTGTGGGCCGATGTAACGCTGCGGCAAGGCGTACTCTTGCGGGTACTCCACCTGCACCAGGTACAGGCCGTAGGGATGCGCGGTGACGCCGCCTTCGCGACGGTTGCGCCCCTCCAGCACTTCGCGCGCCCATTCCACCGGGCGCTCGCCGGCACCAATGGTCATCAGCACCCCGGCGATGTTGCGCACCATGTGGTGGAGGAACGCGGTGGCGCGCACGTCCAGCACGATCATCTGGCCGTGGCGGGTGACGCGCAGGTGGTGAATGTGCTTGATCGGCGACTTGGCCTGGCACTGGCTGGCGCGGAAGGCGCTGAAGTCATGGGTGCCCAGCAGGTATTGGGCCGCCAGGGCCATGCGCCCGACATCCAGCGGGCGGTGGTTCCAGGTCACTTCCTCGGCCAGATGCGCCGGGCGGATCGGGTCGTTGTAGATGACATAGCGGTAACGCCGGGCGGTGGCCTTGAAGCGGGCATGGAAATGCGCCGGCATGGGCGCCGCCCAGACCACGCTGATGTCGTGGGGCAGGTTGAAGTTGCTGCCCAGGGTCCAGGCACGTTCATCGCGCACGGCGCGGGTATCGAAGTGCACGACCTGCCCGCAGCCGTGGACGCCAGCGTCGGTACGCCCGGCGCAGATCACCGAGATCGGCTCGTCGGCCACCTTCGACAGCGCCTGCTCCAGGGCCTGCTGGACACTGGGCACGCCGCTGGCCTGGCGCTGCCAGCCGCGATAACGCGAGCCTTTGTATTCCACGCCCAGGGCGATGCGGGTATAGCCTTCGGCTGCCGATTCGGCGGCGGCGGTGTCGATGATGTCCAAGAGCGGCAAACCTGATGATGAAACGAAGGGCGGGAGTATACCGGCAAACCGCGCGGGGGCCGAAATGATCGCGGGGCAAGCCCGCGCCCACGTCTGCAGTGGGAATGGGCTTGCCCCGCGCGGTGCAACGTCGCGTCAGACCAGGCGCGAGAGCATCTCGTTGGCTTCCTGACGCTGGCTGTCGTCGCCGTCCTTGACCACCTCATCGAGAATGTCGCGGGCGCCCTGGTGGTCACCCATGTCGATGTAGGCGCGGGCCAGGTCGAGCTTGGTGGCCACCTCGTCGGTGCCGGAGAAGAAGTCGAAGTCCAGGTCGTCCAGCGACTCCGGTTCCAGCGCGGCGTCCTCGGCAGTGAAGCGGGGCTCCAGCGACGGGTTCTCGAGGTTCTGCGACAGCTTGTCGAGCTCGGCGTTGACGTCGTCCAGTTCCGAGGCGAAGTTCTTCGCCGCCGGCGATTCGTCGTCCAGCGACAGCGACAGGTCGAAGTCCTCGGGCAGCTCCAGCTCGGAGATCGGATCGAACTCCGGAATGGCCTCGAACGCCGCCAGTTCGGCCGCCACGTCCACCGGAGCAGCCTCGCTCTCGGACGGGGCTGCCGGCTCCGCGACATCCAGGTCGAAATCAGCCAGGTCGTCGACATTCTGCGGGGTAGCCTGGGCCTGGGCCAGCAACGCCTCGAAATCATCATCGGCGTCGGGCTCGGCCGCAACGGCCTCGGCCTGGGATGGCGTGTCGACCGAGGCGACGTCGTCCAGCGCCGACGGTTCGAGATGATCGTCCACAGGCAGGTCGTCGCCCAGGCTCAGGTCAAAGGCACTGTCCAGGTCGTCTTGCGCATCGGCCGGAGTTACCTCGGGTGCCGGTTCCTGTTCCACCACCGGCTCAGGCGTCTCGGCAACGGCTGGCGCATCGTCCTGCAGCAGCTCCTGGACATACTGCTCGTCCATCTCGGCGGCCAGCGCGGCTGCACCCGCCGCGACGGCGGCGACCCCCAGCATTGCCGGGAAGCGCTCCTTCAGCGCGCTGACTTCGGCCTGGTTCTCTTCGCTGGCCGGCAGCTTGCGCTCCTGACCGGCGAAGGCATCCTGGTCGCCCTGACGGGCGTAGACTTCCATCAGCTTCAGGCGCAGGTCGCTGCGCTGGGGCTCGGAGGCCACGGCGGCCTCCAGCAGATCAGCGGCATGATTGAGACGGCCACGGGCCAGGCTTTCGTCAACCTCGGCCAGCAGTGCGGCACGCGGATCCGTTGCGCTCGCAGGCTCCTCGACGGGCGCCGCCGGCACGGGTTTCTCGGCGGCAACGGCGGCGGCGGCGGAAGCGGCCACCACGGCCGGTGCCAGGGTCACGCTCGGCGCCGAGACCTCCAGGCCTTCGAAACTGCTCGGCGGCAGGTCCAGGTCCGGACCGCGCTCGCCCTCCTCGGCCAGGGCGCGAGCCATGCGCAGGTGCTTCTCGGCTTCCTGCTGGGCCTTGCGCTTGCGCGCCAGGAGCAGCAGCAACAGCAACAGAACGAGGAAGGACGAGCCGGCGATCAGGCCCAACAGCAAGGGATTGCCCAACAACTGGTCGAACAGGCCGGGCTCTTCGCTGGCAGGCGCGTCGGTCGCCGCTTGCTGCGGCGCCGTGTCGGCCGCGGCCGGCGCCGGGCTGACCACCGGCTCGGCCGGCGTGAGCTGGGCGTTGACGGCAGGTTGCGCTGGCGCCGGCTCACCCGGCAGCGCGGTGGCTGGCGGCTGCGTTGGCGTGGCGCCCTGTGCTTCCAGGCGCGCCAATTGGTCGTTCTTGAGCTCGATCAGACGCTGCAGCTTGTCCAGTTGGCTCTGCAAGTCGGACATGCGGCTCTTGAGCTCATCGTTGTCGCGACGGCTGGTATCGAGGCTCTCCTGGGCCACCGCCAGCTTGTCGTTCAGGGCCTTGGCGTCTCCGGCCGCGCCCTTGCCGCCCGGGGAAACCAGGCGCAGGTTGTCGCCCTGGGCGATGCGCGACGGCGCCGCGCCTGCCTCCCCCCGACGGGTGGCATCCAACTGCCGGGCACGCGGACCGAGGCGCCGGCCTTCACGCCAGGCGGCATACTGTTCGGCCACCTCGCGATTGGCTTCGGCCTGGGGAATGCTCTGCACCTGCTGTTGATCGGGCAGGCGCAGCACCTGACCGGTCTTGAGCTGGTTGATGTTGTTGCCGATGAATGCGTCCGGGTTCAGCGCCTGGATCGCCACCATGGTCTGCTGGATCGAGCCGCCGTGGGTGTTGCGCGCGGCGATCTGCCAGAGCGTGTCACGGCGCCTGGTGGTATAGCTGCCGGTGCTCACGGCCGGGGCAATGCTGGCCTGGGACGCCTGACTGCCCTGGGCTTGGGCCTGGTCGAGCAGTACGCTGTAATCGCGCAGCAGCCGGCCCTGCGGCCACATTACCTGCACCAGGAACTTGACCACCGGCTCGGGCAGCGCCTTGCTGGAGGTGACCCGCAGCACGCTCTTGCCGTTGGGGTTGATCACGGGCGTGAACGTCAGGTCTTCGAGATAAGGCGGGAAGGCCACCCCGGCCTTGGCGAACTCTTCCGGCGACGCCAGGCTTGGCGCCATTTCCGCCGCTGTGAGGTCGCGCACGTCGAGCAGTTCGATCTCGGCATCCAGCGGCTGGTTCTGCGCCGACTTGAGGGTCAGCTCTCCCAACCCCAGGGCGTTCGCCACGCCGGACGTCAGCGCCGAGGCTGCCGCGATGGCCAGAACCAGTTTGCGAATTCGAAGCATGAACTCTTCCCTTGTATGAACCGTCCCGAAAACCCTGTTGCGGCGTAGGACAAAATGGCTCGCAGTATCTTTTACGCCATGCGTTTTATCAACAATTGCGCCGTCTGCACGGCGTTCAGCGCCGCGCCTTTGCGCACGTTGTCGGTGGTCAGCCAGAGGTTGAGTTGTTCCGGCTCGTCGACACCGCGACGTACACGACCAACATAGACCACGTCCTGGCCTACTGCGTCACCGACCGGCGTCGGATAATCGCCCGGCTCGACCAGTTCGATGCCCTCAGCGGCCTCCAGGGCGGCGTTGACGGCGTCCAGGTCGACCGGTCGACGGCTCTGCAGCGCCACACTGAAGCTATCGCCGAAAAACACCGGGACTTGAATGCAGGTCACGGAAATCTTCAATTGCGGGAGGTCGAGCACCTGGCGCAGTTCTTTGACCAGGCGGTGCTCCACGGGCGTGTGGCCCTGCTCGTCGGGCGTCCCGACCTGGGGCAGCAGGTTGAACGCGACCTGCCGATCGAAAAAGCGTGGTTCCAGCGGGCGCGCATTGAGCAGTTCGGCAGTTTGCCGAGCGAGCTCGCTGACGGCTTCCCTGCCCTGCTCCGAGACGGCCAGGCAGGCATTGACCTGGATGCGTTCGAGATCGAGCAAGCCCTTGAGCGGCGCCAGCGCCACGGCCAGGGCCACCGCGCCGGCGCTCGGGCTGGTGATCAGCGCCGGCTGCGGCAGTTCGGCGATGCGCTCGCCATTGGCTTCCGGGACCAGGGCCGTGGCGCCGTCCAGGGCGCCGGACAGGTCGATCACCGCGCAACCGGCGGCGATGGCCTTGGGCGCGAAACTGCGGCTGACGGCGGGGCTGGCGGCGAAGAACACCAGCTTGACCTGCGTGAAATCGAAACTGTCCACTTCGCGGACCTTCAACTTCTTGCCCGCGAACATGACGCTGCTGCCGGCGGATTCCATGCTGGCCAGCAGGTGCAGGGTCGAGACCGGGAACGCGACTTCCTCGAGGATCTGGACGAGGGATTCACCGACAGTGCCGGTGGCGCCTACTACGGCGATGTCTAGGGCGGTGGGCATGGGCTTGGATTCCTTCTGCG
>NZ_JAOCDM010000047.1 GCF_029840925.1 Pseudomonas sp. GD03858 | reverse complement strand
TGCTTTGATGTGTTTATGGTTATTAACAAATAGCTTCTTATTCCTTTACTGATATAACCCCCTCCCTATACTTGCACCCAAGCACGCAAACTTCCGGAGGCGTCCCCATGCGCAACGAGTCGATTCGCTACCTGATTGTGCCGGGCTGGCAAGGATCGCCAGACAACCACTGGCAGAGTCACTGGCAGCGCAGCCTGCCCAACAGCGCCCGGGTCGAGCAGCGCGACTGGCTGACCCCGCAACGGCGCGATTGGGTGCAGGCGCTGGAACAGGCGATCGCCGCCGAACGCTCGCCGGTGATTCTCATCGCCCACAGCCTGGGCTGCATCACCGTTGCCCACTGGGCCGCCCAGGCCAGCCCGAGCCTGCTGCGCCGGGTACGCGGCGCGCTGCTGGTGGCGCCGGCGGATGTCGAGCGTCCGACCTGCGCGCCGGCCCTGCGCAACTTTGCGCCGATCCCGTCGCAGGCGCTGCCGTTTCCCAGCCAGGTGGTCAGCTCCGACAGCGATCCGGCGGTGAGCGTGCCGCGCGCGCTGTATCTGGCGCGGGCCTGGGGCGCGGAAGCGGGGCTGCTGGCCGATGCCGGTCACATCAACGTCAAGTCCGGTCACGAGCGCTGGGAGCAGGGTTTCGCCTACCTGTACCGGCTGCAGGCTCGTGTCGATCAGCGCGCCTTGCGCCGCGCCTGATACCGGTTTCCTATCGAACACGCTGAATCCCCGGCCGCGCGCGGTCGGGGCGGGAGTCTGCCATGACCTTACACGCGCCTTTCGGCCAGCCCCTGCTGACCTTCCCCGAACTGGACAAGAGCCCGCTGAGCATCCGCGCCAAGGCGCTGGTGTTCGTCGACCCTCGCTCCCAGGCACTGCGCCTGGACCTCGAGCGCCTGGCGCCGCAACCCCTGCCGGTGCTGATCCGTGGCGAGACCGGAACCGGCAAGGAACTGCTGGCCCGGCAGATCCACCGCGCCAGTGATCGTGCCGGGCTGTTCGTCTCGGTCAACTGCGCGGCCATCAGCCCGACCTATGCCGACGCCGAACTGTTCGGCTACAGCGCCGGTACCCAGGGCGGTACCGCCAGCAGCCGGGCCGGCTGGTTCGGCTCGGCCAACGGCGGCACGCTGTATCTCGACGAGATCGCCGACCTGCCCCTGGCGATCCAGGGCAAGCTGCTGGCCGCCCTGGAAAATCGCGAGGTGACCCGGGTCGGTGCCACGCAGCCGCAGGCGGTCGATGTGCGGCTGGTGGCCGCCTCCAGTATCGATCTGGCCCAGGCGGTGCGCGCCGGGCGCTTCAACGAGCGGCTCTATCACTACCTGCACGAGGGCGAACTCGAATTGCCGGCACTGCGCGACCGGATCGGCGATATCCTGCCGTTGGCCGAGTACTTCGTCGGCATCTACAGCGTGCGCCTGGATCGGCCGGTGCCGCTCATCAGCGAGGCGGCCCAGCAGGCGCTGGAGGCTCATGCCTGGCCGGGCAACACGCGTGAGCTGGAGAACGTCATCCATTTCGCCCTGCTGGTCAGCGACGGCGCGGAAATCCTCCCCGCGCACCTCGACCTTCCGGATACCGCCCCCCTGGCCAGCCTGGCCCGCCAACTTGCGCAACTGGGCGGCAGCCGGGAGCCGGGTACCTTGGCTGAACTGCGTCAACTGCTGAGCGCGGCCTTGGGGCAACTGGGCAAATCCGCACCGTAGAGGGGCACGCAGCCACTCATAAGCAAAGTCCGTGGTGGCGATTTGTTTTTGGAATAAGCAGCTAATCAAAAGATATTGTTACGGAATAAAAAATCTCGGTATCGTCCGCTCACGCCCCCCGAACGGATGGGCACCCGACTCGCCATCTGCGATGGCCCAGCTCCAGAACAAGGATCACCATGAAAAAGACCCTGCTGACCACCGCCCTGGCCGCCGCCCTGTCGTTCACTGGCCTGGCCAATGCCGCCGAGAAACTGGTGGTGGCCGCCACGCCCGTGCCGCATGCGGAAATCCTCGAACTGATCAAGCCGACCCTGGCCAAGGAAGGCGTGGATCTTGAGATCAAGGTCTTCACCGACTACGTCCAGCCCAACGTGCAGGTCGACCAGAAACGCCTGGACGCCAACTACTTCCAGACCCTGCCATACCTGAAGAACTTCAACGAAGGCAAGGGCACTCACCTGGAAACCGTGATTGGCGTGCACGTCGAGCCGTTCGGTGGCTACTCGAAGAAGGTCAAGAGCCTGGCCGAGCTGAAGGAGGGTGCCACCGTCGCCATCCCCAACGAAGGCAGCAACAGCGGCCGCGCCCTGCTCCTGCTGCAGAAGGCTGGGCTGATCACCCTGAAGGATCCGAAGAACGCCCTGGCCACGCCGAAGGACATCGCCGAGAACCCGAAGAAGCTCAAGTTCCGCGAGCTGGAATCGGCCATGCTGCCGCGCGTGCTGGATCAGGTCGACCTGGACATGATCAACACCAACTACGCCTTGGAAGCCGGCCTGAACCCGGCCAAGGACGCCCTGGTGATCGAGGGCAGCGACTCGCCGTACGTGAACTTCCTGGTCGCCCGTCCGGACAACAAGGACAGCGAGGCCATCCAGAAGCTGGCCAAGGCGCTGACCAGTCCAGAAGTGAAGGCGTTCATCGAGAAGAAATACAGCGGTGCGGTACTGCCGGCGTTCTGATACGCGACCTGGTACGAAAAACGCCGACGCATTTTGCGTCGGCGTTTTTGTTTGTGCCGGCTTGATGAAAGACAGGCCGGTCTGGCCTATCGAGGGGCGAATCGCATCGGCGCACCGTCGCTCCCACAGGGTTAGCGCCAGATTGGGCTTCTGGACAAGACGGATGTTTCCGTATGACTCGAGGTCAGCGCTGATTGGCCAGTGCCCGGCGTAGGGCCAGGAGCCACAGCAGTTGTTCGTTCGAAGCAGGCGAGCAGGGGCTGTTCATCGTTGTCGTCCTGATGGGGTGACGGGCCTTGCAAGCCACAGTCTGAAACCCCTTGGAGGGGGATTTCCTCAGAAAGATTCCGCGCATGGCGACGGAAATTTCTGAGGACGACAGAGCGTGATATCGATATGCAATTTGGGTATTTCTGGAAATATTTTTATACCTTTAAAGTCTGTTCATCGTGCTTACCGGCACAGTGCCACTCCCCGTGAATCGACGCCGAGCGACCCTCGTGCCGACCCTGGAACCTCTCATGCCGTACCTTCACGCCTCTGCGCCGAGGCTCCTGTCATGAGCTTCGACACCGCCTTTCTGCTCAGCACGTTGCCGACCTTCTTCAAGGCCGTGGGGGTCACACTGCAAGTTGGGTTGATTGCCATCGCCACGTCACTGCTGGTGGCACTGGTCAACGCAACGATCCTGGTGTTTCGCACCCCCTACCTGTGGCGCCTGGTCCAGGGCTACGTGGAACTGGCGCGCAACACACCGCTGCTGATCCAGCTGTTTTTCGTCTACTTCGCGCTGCCGAGCCTGGGCGTGAAGGTGTCGGGCTTCGCCGCGGCGATCATCACCATGACCTTCATGGGTGGCGCCTACCTCACCGAGGTGCTGCGTGCGGGCGTCGAGGCGGTGCCACGGGCGCAACTGGAGTCCGGGCGCTCCATTGGCCTTTCCGAAGGCCAGTTGCTGCGTCACGTGATCCTGCCCCAGGCCGGCATCCTCAGCCTGCCGGCGCTGTTCGCCAATTTCGTCTTCCTGCTCAAGGAGACCACCGTGGTCTCGGCGGTGGCGGTGCCGGAGGTCCTCTACACCACCAAGAACTACATCGCCCTGTACTACAAGACCTACGAAATGCTCGCCGTGCTGACCCTGCTCTGCGTGCTGATCTTCCTGCCGCTGTCGCTGCTGCTGCGCTATCTGGAACGGAGGCTGCAACATGGCCAGTTCGGGCATTGAGCTGCTGCTGGTTTCGCTGCCCCAGTTGGCTACCGGCGCCGGGCAGACCCTGGCGATCTCGGCGCTGGGCATCCTGTTCGCCACCCTGGGCGGTGTGCTCTATGGCGTGCTGGCGACCCTGGGCAACCGGCGGCTGAACCTCCTGCTGCAGGTCTATCTGGAGCTGTTCCGGGCCATTCCGGTGCTGGTGTGGCTGTACCTGGTGTTCTTCGGGCTGCCGATCTTCTTCGGCCTGAGCATTCCCAGCTTCTGGTGCGCGGTACTGGTATTGGGCCTCTGGGGCGCCAGCGAAGTCGGCGAGGTGGTGCGCGGCGCCTTGCAGTCGCTGCCTCGCGGGCAGCGCGAGGCGGGGCTGTCGATCGGCCTGGCAGGCTGGCAACTGTATGGCTATGTGCTGCTGCCCCAGGCGCTCAAGCGCATGACGCCGCCAACCATCAACATCTATACGCGCATCGTCAAGACCAGCTCGTTGGCCGTGCTGATCGGCGTGGTCGAGGTGATCAAGGCCGGCCAGCAGATCATCGAGCGCACCTACGAGTCGGTGCTGATATATGGCGCGTTGTTCCTGTTCTTCTTCTTCGTCTGTTATCCGCTGTCCGCCGCCTCGCGCGTGCTGGAGCGGCGCTGGGCCCACGCATGAATCCATTGATCGAATTCCAAGGCTTCAACAAGTTCTTCGGCTCGCAGCAGGTGCTCAAGGACATCGACCTTCAGGTCCAGGCCGGCGAGGTACTGGTGATCCTCGGCCCCAGCGGCTGCGGCAAGAGCACCTTGCTGCGCTGCCTCAACGGCCTGGAAGCGGCCCAGGGCGGCAGCCTGCGCCTCGACGGCCAGGAGCTGCTCGGCCCCGACACCGACTGGCGACAGGTGCGCCAGCGGGTGGGCATGGTATTCCAGAGTTACCACCTGTTCGGCCACATGAGCGTGCTCGACAACCTGCTGCTGGGGCCGCTGAAGGTGCAGAAGCGCGAACGTCGCGAAGCCCAGGCCCAGGCCGAGGCGCTGCTGGCCCGGGTGGGACTGCTGGACAAGCGCGATGCCTTTCCCCGTCAGCTCTCCGGTGGCCAGCAGCAACGCATCGCCATCGTCCGCTCGCTGTGCATGAACCCGCAGGTGATGCTGTTCGATGAAGTCACCGCCGCCCTCGACCCGGAGATGGTCAAGGAAGTGCTGCAGGTGATCCAGGGCCTGGCCCGCGAAGGCATGACCCTGCTCATCGTCACCCACGAAATGGCCTTCGCCCGCGCGGTGGCCGACCGCATCGTGTTCATGGAGGCCGGCAGGATCCTTGAACAGAACCACCCCGAGCGCTTCTTCACCCAACCGCAGACCGCACGCGCGCAGCAGTTCCTGGAGAAATTCTCTTTCGTCGAAAGCCTGCCCAAGACATTGCACAAGGAACTGTCATGAAGATCGCCCCATTCGCCAAACTGTTCGCGCCACTGCTTGGCCTGGCCTTGCTGGCCGGCTGCGACAAGGCCGAGGAGCCGGCCAAGCCCGCAGCCGCTTCGCCGGCCACCAGCTACCTGGAGACCATCAAGGCCCGCGACAAGCTGATCGTCGGCGTGTTCACCGACAAGCCGCCGTTCGGCTTCGTCGATGAAAGCGGCCGCTACGTGGGCTTCGATACCGATATCGGCCGGCGCTTCGCCAAGGACCTGCTGGGCGACGAGAACAAGGTCGAGTTCGTCGCCGTCGAGCCTGCCAGCCGCATCCCGTTCCTGCAGAGCGACAAGGTCGACCTGATCCTCGCCAACATGACCGTCACCCCGGAGCGCAAGGAAGCGGTGGACTTCACCAACCCCAACCTGCGCGTGGCGGTGCAGGCGATCGTCGCCGACGCAAGCCCGGTGCAGAAGCTCGATGACCTGGCCGACAAGACCATCATCGTCACCACCGGCACCACCGCCGATATCTGGCTGACCAAGACCCACCCGGACTGGAAACTGCTCAAGTTCGAGAAGAACACCGAGTCGCTGGCCGCGCTGGCCAATGGCCGTGGCGACGCCTATGCCCAGGACAACCTGATCCTGTTCAGCTGGGCCAAGCAGAATCCGGGCTACCGTGTGCTGCCGCAGTTGCTGGGCGATGAAGCACCGATCGCCCCGGCGGTGAAGAAGGGCAACACCGAGCTGCGCGACTGGGTGAATGCCGAGCTGGCCAGGCTGGGCGAGGAAAAGTTCCTGCTCAAGCTGTACGACCAGTACGTGCGCAAGGAACTGAGCGATGACACCAAACCGGAAAGCGTGATCGTCGAAGGCGGCAAGTGGCAGGGTTGAGCGTTTGAAGGAGGCCTGCCCCGTGGGGCAGGCCCGATGCCTTAGCGGTGGGTCCGGAAACGATCCACTTCCTGGCGCAACTGCCCCGCCAGTCCTTCCAGTTCCCGCGCCGTCATGGCCAGTTCGTTGGCCACGTCGCGCTGCTCGCTGTTGGCCTGGGCAATGCTTTGCAGGTTGCGGCTGAGCACCGTCGCGGTGCTGCTCTGCTCCTGCGTCGCGGTGCTGATCACGGCGAAGCGTTCGCCCGCCGCCCGGCTCTGTTCGTCGATGCGTGCCAGCGCCTCGGCCACCTTGTCGTTGCGCGCCAGGCCCTCCTGCATCAGCTGGTTGCCTTGCTCGAGGGTGTGGATGGCGTGCCCGGTCTGCTGCTGGATGCTGGCGATCATCCCGGAGATTTCGTCGGTGGCCTGGCGGGTGCGCGCGGCCAGGCCCCGGACCTCGTCGGCGACCACGGCGAAGCCACGGCCCTGCTCGCCGGCGCGGGCGGCCTCGATGGCGGCGTTGAGCGCCAGCAGGTTGGTCTGCTCGGCAATCGCGGTGATCACCCCGACGATCCCGCCGATTTCCTGCGAGCGGGCGCCCAGGGTGTCCATCACGGTCGCGGTGCCGCCCAGGGCGTCGGCGATCTGGCGCAGGGACGTCGAGGCCTCATCCATCGCGGTGCGGCCAATGCGGGTCTGCTGGGCGTTGTCGCGCGCCATGCGCTCGGTGCCGGCCATGTTGTCGGCGATGTTCATCGAGGTGGCGCTGAACTCCTCCACGGCGCCGGCCATGCTGGTGATCTCGCCAGATTGCTGATCCATGCCCTCGCAGGCGCCGGACGACAGGCCCGACAGCGAACGGGCGCGACCACTGACCTGTTCCGAGGCGCCGCGAATATGCTCGACCATGGTCGCCAGGGCTTCACCCATCTGGTTGAAGCTGCGGGCCAGCTGGCCGATTTCGTCCTGACTGGTGACGTTCAGGCGTGCATTGAGGTCGCCAGCGCCAAGGGCTTCGGCCTGGCGCACCAGGTCGCCCAGCGGGCGCAGCTTGCGTCGCAACAGCCAGAGCGTGGCGGCCACGGCCAGCAGCATCGCCAGCAGGCTGCCGATGGCCAGGCGCAGGCCGACGCTCCAGGTCACCGCGCGGATCTCGTCGGCGGGCATGCTCGCCACCACGGTCCATGGGCCTTCGGCGAAGGGCTCGGTGACGCTGAACAGTTGTTCGCCGGCGTTCGACCAGAACTTTCCCGCTCCCGGCGCGATCGCCTTGACCGCCAGGGCGGCCGCCTCGGCCTCGCGCACCTGCGCCGGGGGCACCAGCCACTTGCCCTGTTCGTCCAGCAACGCCAGCGAACCGGTCTGGCCGATGCGGAAGCGCTTGAGGTTGGCGAACTGGGCGTTCTGTGCGTCGGTATAGTCGAAGCCGACGAACAGCACCGCGATCACCCGGCCAGCGCTATCGCGAACCGGCACGTAGCGGGTCATGTAGTTGCGGTCGAACAGTACGGCACGGCCGACGTAGGTCTGTCCGGCCATCAGTTTCGAATAGGCCGGGTGCTGGCGGTCGAGTTGGGTGCCGATGGCGCGGCTGCCGTCCTGCTTGGTCAGGCTGGTGCTGATGCGCACGAAGTCGTCGCCGCTGCGCACGAACAAGGTCGCGACGCCAGCGGTCATCTGCTGGAACTCGTCGACTTGCTGGAAATCGATGTTCAGCAAGTGATCACCCAGGTATAGCGCTGGGGTGGCGGTGCCGGCGACGCTGACGGTTTCCCCCGCATGCACGGCCAGCCCCGAGGCAAACCGGCGCTCGAACAGGCCGCTCAGACGCTGGGTGTTGTCCTTGAGCGACCCGTGGAAGGTATCGAGCTGGTCGGCCAGCAGCCGCGCCTCGCTGGCCAGGTGCGCCTGGCGGGTGGTGAGGTTGGCGTCGTCCAGCGAACGCAGGGCGAACAAGGTACTGCCGGTGATCACCAGCGCCAGCACGATGGCGAGGGCGATCCCGAGCTGCGAGGCGATTCGGGCACGCGGTTTGGACATGGCAAGGCTCCTGGCAAGAGACCGGGATCGTCCTGATCGCGCCGACCGCTCGCTGCATATCGTCGGAGAGGGGCGTCCTCTTCCGGGACGCTGATGCAGTTTGATCGGCGTCGCGGAGCAATACTTGAGTGTCGGACCTGGGTATTCGCAAACCTTTGCTTCATGGCGCCGACAGGATCTCTACATCCGGCAGATCCATCGCCGCCGCCTCTTCCTGAAGAAACACGCTCAACCGCCGCAACCGCTCCCCACCCGGCCGGGTCCTGGGCCACACCAGGTAGTAGTGCATGCCACTGGCCACGGCGGTCGGCCAAGGTAGGCTCAAGCGTTTCTGGGCGACATCTTCGGCGACCATCAACAGGTCGCCCATGGAAATCCCGTAGCCCCTTGCCGCCGCGATCATGCCCAGCTCCAGGGTGTCGAACACTTGTCCGCCCTTGAGCGACACCTTGTCGGTCAGCCCCATGCGCGCCAGCCAGGCGCGCCAGTCGCGCTTGTCCGGGGTAGGGTGCAGCAGCTCGATGCCGGCCAGGCGGCGTTCATCCCAGGGCGCGCCCTCGAGCAGGTCCGGCGCGCCCACCGGGATCAACAGCTCGGAAAACAGCCGGCGCACCTCCCAGTCCGCCGGGAAATTGCCGTCGCCGAGCAGCACCGCGCAGTCGAACGGTTCCTGGTTGAAGTCGACATGATCGACATCCATCCAGGCGCTGGTCAGCTGCACCTCGTTGCCCGGCTGCAGATGCCGGAAGCGGCTCAGCCGCGCCAGCAGCCAGCGCATGGTCAGGGTCGAGGGCGCCTTCATGCGCAGCATGTCATCTTCGCCGCGCAAGGCGTCGCAAGCCCGCTCCAGCGCGGCGAAGCCGTCCCGCACTCCGGGCAGCAGCATGCGCGCGGCTTCGGTCAGTTGCAGGCTGCGGCCGTTGCGTGCGAACAGGCGGCAGGCGAAGTGCTGTTCGAGCGTGCGGATATGCCGGCTCACCGCGCTCTGGGTGATCGACAACTCCTCGCCGGCACGGGTGAAGGAACTCAGCCGGGCGGCGGCTTCGAATGCGCGCAGTGCATAGAGCGGAGGAAGCTGGCGAGACATGAGGCACCTGTCATACGGGGGCAAGCGAGATGCTCCGGATCATACATCCATGAGTCAGACTCATGGCAGTGATCGCTTTTATCCTTTTGTGCAAAGCTGACCGAAGCCTCAGAATCGACCGCTCGCACTCTCGAATCATCCAGAAGGACCTCCCCATGCATGTCGCGCCCACCACAGAACTCAAGGCTTTGCTGCGCCTGGCCGGGCCGTTGATCGCCTCGCAGCTGGCGCACATGCTGATGGTGCTGACCGACACCCTGATGATGGCCCGCATCAGCCCGCAGGCGCTGGCCGGTGGTGGCCTGGGCGCGGCCAGCTATTCGTTCGTGTCGATCTTCTGCCTGGGGGTGATCGCCGCGGTCGGTACGCTGGTGGCCATTCGCAAGGGCGCCAACGACATCGAGGGCGCCACCCGCCTGGCCCAGGCCGGCCTGTGGCTGGCCTGGGGCCTGGCGTTGGTGGCGGCGCTGGTGCTGTGGAACCTCAAGCCCGCGTTGCTGTTGTTCGGGCAGAAACCGGAGAACGTCGATTCGGCGATGCAGTTCCTCACCCTGCTGCCGCTTGCCCTGCCTGGCTACATGACCTTCATGGCCCTGCGAGGCTTCACCAGCGCGCTCGGGCGTTCGACCCCGGTGATGGTCATCAGCCTGGCCGGCACGGTGTTCAACTATCTGTTCAACCACATGCTGATCGAGGGCATGTTCGGCCTGCCCAAGCTCGGGCTGATGGGCATCGGCCTGGTCACCGCGGTGGTGACCCTGGGCATGGCGATCGCGTTGGCCCTCTATATCCGTTGGCACGAGGCCTATGCCGCCTACCCACTGTGCAAGGGGCTGTCGCGGCCTTCGCTGCCTGCGCTGCGTGAGCTGTGGCGGCTGGGGCTGCCGATCGGCGGCACCTACATGGTCGAGGTCGGCCTGTTCGCCTTCGCCGCGCTGTGCATGGGCGTGCTGGGCAGCACGGAGCTTGCGGCCCACCAGATCGCCCTGCAGATCGTTTCTACCGCGTTCATGGTGCCGACCGGGTTGTCGTACGCGGTGACCATGCGGGTCGGTCTCTACTATGGCGCCGGCCAGTTGCTGGCGGCGCGCAGTGCCGGGCGTGTGGGGATGGGTTTTGGCGCCGTGCTGATGCTGGGGTTCGCGTTGTTGTTCCTGCTGCTGCCCAATGAGCTGGTGGGGTTGCTGGTGAACCGCGACGACCCGGCGTTCGCGCCGATCTTCCAGTTGGCGGTGCAGTTGGTGATGGTGGCGGCGTGGTTCGAGCTGTTCGATGGCGTGCAGACCATCGCCATGGGTTCGATACGGGGGTTGAAGGATGCCCGCACCACTTTCCTCATCGGTGCGGTGTGCTACTGGATCGTGGGCGCGCCCAGCGCCTGGCTGTTCGCGTTCACCCTCGAAGGCGGTGCGCCGGGGATCTGGTGGGGGTTGGCGTTGGGGTTGGCCTGTGCCTCGGTGGCGCTGACGTTCGGGTTCGAGTGGCGGATGAAGCGGCTGCTGGGCAAGGCCGAGCGGTCGCGGGGGGCGGCGGTATCGGCGTGAGGTGAGGGTGCGGGGGATCGCGTGTTGGCGGGTGGAGATTGCGTGTTGGCGGGTAGGGGTTGGCGATACAGTTGTAGCGTCTGTGAGATCGAGCGCCGCCCGCGCGGCGCATCGCGACGCAAGGCCGCTCCTACATTTGTTTCGGGCCAGTCCATCCTGTGCCATTACCTTGTCCGCCTTGTCGGCACGACGCGGTTTCAGCGTGGTCACCACTGCCGCCCCACCTGTCTTGAGACATGCGCCAAGGCGGACAGCGGTACTTTCACAGGACTCATTGGCCCGAAACAGATGTAGGAGCGGCCTTGCGTCGCGATGCGCCGCGCGGGCGGCGCTCGATCTGATAGGCGCTGCAACTGTCTTGTCGAACACCTTGAAGCCAGAAAATATCTAAAACTGTACTACTGTACCGCCTCTCATCCCATCCATTGGCCCCAATCCTTGGGCCTCAGCATCAATTTCGCACCAAACCTGTGCGCACCGGTACAGTTCCCTCAGTATCGACCACAACAGTCGCTCTCAACAGTTAACTGGCTCATCACAATACACTTGAACTGTACCTACTGTTCTGGACGAGAGAGGAGGAAGATGGGCACCAGTTAAATCACTCCCTAATGCCGCCACAAGCGGAAGGATGACACATCATGGAACGTACCCTCAGTTCCGACCTGGCTTTCGAAAACGCCCAAGCTTCCAACGTTTCCCTGCCTCTGCGCGCCCTGTCCACCCTGCTCCTGTGGCAGCGTCGCATGTCCAGCCGCCGTCAGCTGGCCCGCCTGGACTCCCGCCTGCTGGCCGATGCCGGCATCAGCGAGTCGCAGCGCTACGAAGAGCTGAGCAAGCCTTTCTGGCGCTAAGCGCCGGACGCCGGCCCAGGCCGGCACCGCGAATTCACGAGAACCCGCCACAGGAAACTGTGGCGGGTTCTTTGTTTCGAGCCCCTGAAATAGAGCGCTTGCGATCAAGACAGTAACAGTTAAAAAAAATCAAAATAAGCAGGTACAGTTACTTTTTGTGATCTTTTGCCGGCGCAGGCGTTAAAACGTCCGCGTGTTACGCTTGTCTTACGCGCCTGGCAGAAAAAGTACCGCGACGAGCCACGCAAGCGTCCGACAACCAGAACCATCCAGTCCCTGTGCAGGAGTCTTCCGACCATGACCCGTTCTTACCTGTTTGGCGCCGCCTTGCTGCTCTCGCTCAGCGGCGCGGCCAATGCCACCAGCTTCATCGTCACTACCGATGCCGTCGTTGGCGCCGTAGCCGCTTCCACCGATGCCACCTCCGATGTCTCGTCCTCGTTCCGTGACGACAAGATCGTCCAGGCCGCCCGTGACGACGCGGCCAGTTTCGTTGGCAGCGAAGGCCAGATCCGTGGCGCCAAGCTGGAAAGCGCCTTCGTGCATATCCGCCAGCAGATGCCGGCCTTGCAGGCCAGTGACGCGCAACTGGCGCGCGCGATCCTCGCGCTCTGACGCCCTGCCTGTTCACCCGGATTCACTGGCCTTGGCCGGTGCATCCGGGATAGCCTTCGCTGCCCGAGACCACTGCCTTCACGAAGCCCATGCGTTACCTGTTGCCTTCACTGTTCGCCCTGGCCTGCATGAGCAGCGTCCAGGCCATGGACATCACGACCCAGAGCCTGGTCGTCACCGGCTACGTCACCAGCCAGGTGACCGCCGCGCCGTTCGACCGCAAGCTGGTCGCCGCCGCGCGTGACGATGCCGCGGCATTCGTCGCCAGCGATGGCCTGATCCGTGGCGCGCGCCTGCAGGCGGCGCTCGACGCTTTGCACCAGAACATTGCCCGGCACTCTGTCGGCGACCGTGAACTGGCCGAAGCAATTCTCGTCCAATGACTACACACGACTCCCTTGCATTCCCGGAGATGCTCCATGCGTAAACCGCTGATCGCCGCCACCCTCGGCATGCTGCTGCTCGCCGACCTGGCCCAGGCACAAACCCTGGTGGCCACCAGCAACATCATCGTTCGCGCCTTTGGCCGCTCGATCGATTTCACCTCCGATACCACCACCTCGATCCGCGACTCGAAGGTGGTTCGCGAAGCCCATGACGACGCGGCCAGCTTCGTCGCCAGCCATGGCGATATCCGTGGCGCTCAGCTGGAAGCCGCCTTCGACACCCTGCGCGCGCGCGTCCCCGAGGCCCGTGACGCCAGCGACCAGGTGCTGGCCGAAGCCATCCTCGCCCTGTGAAGCGCGTGCGTGCCTGGCTGCTGGGCTGCGCCCTGACGCTGCTCGGCACGCCCGCCCTGGCCGACCTGCAACTGGTGTTGCAGGCCGATGGCCTGAACCCGTCCGAGCGGCAAGCCACCCAGACCTTGCTGGATGAGGCCATGGCCAAGCTGCCACCGCGCTTCAAACAGCAACTCGACCGGCAGATCCTGGTTGGCTGGACCGCACGCATGCCCGAGGACGCCTATGGCCAAGCCTCGCCGGTCGCCAGTCTGGACCTCAACCGGCGCCTGTTGCCGGGGCTGGTGGACGGCAGCGCGGCCCGCGAAAAGACCAACCGCCCGCATGGCACGGTTCGCGAAGAACTGCTGGCCACCGTGCTGCACGAACTCACTCATATCTATGACCGCGCCCGCCTTTGGCCGACCGCCGAGCGCCAGCTGATCACCCGCTGCAAACGCCAGCAGGGCGCGCTGGGCAAGGTCGGACTGCCTCAGGACTGCCGTGGCCAGGCCGAACGCCGCTTCACCCTGAGCGATGATCCGCGCCTGCTGGATCTGGCCGGCTGGCCGCAGTACGTCGGTCGTCGCGGCGAGCGCGAGCAGCACAACGGCCAGCTGGTTCGCAGCCCGGACGCCTACGAGCTGAGCAGCCCGAAAGAGTTCGTCGCGGTCAACATGGAGTATTTCCTCCTCGACCCGAGCTATGGCTGCCGACGCCCGGCACTGAACCAGTACCTGCGTGACCACTTCGGTTGGGCGCCGCCGCAGGACGCTTGCGTGAAGGGCCTGCCGTTCCTCAACGCCGGCAACGACTTCGCCCGCCAGCCCCTGGGTGAAATCGACCCCGAGCGGGTCTACGAGGTGGACTACCTGCTGGCCGAAGCCAACCAGAACTGGGTCAGCCGCTGGGGCCACAGCATGCTGCGCCTGGTGATCTGCGCTCCCGGTCGCCCACGCGGGCCGGCCTGCCGCCTGGACCTCGACCAGAGCCTGGTGCTGTCGTACCGCGCCTTCGTCAACGACGTGCAATTGTCCAGCTGGGACGGCCTGACCGGCGCCTATCCGTCACGGCTGTTCGTGCTGCCGCTGGGGCAGGTGATCGACGAATACACCAAGACCGAGCTGCGCAGCCTGGCCTCGGTGCCGCTCAAGCTCAGCCGTGGCGAGATCGAGAACCTGGTGCGCCAGGCCGCCGAGATGCACTGGAGCTATGACGGCAACTACTACTTCCTGTCCAACAACTGTGCGGTGGAGTCGCTCAAGCTGTTGCGCAGCGGCACCGGCAATCCAGGCCTGAACGATCTCGACGCGATCATGCCCAACGGCCTCCTTGAGGTGCTCAAGGGCCGCGGCCTGGCTGACACCAGCGTGCTGGACGATCCGCGCGAGGCCCTGCGCCTGGGCTATCGCTTCGACTCCTACCGCGACCGCTACCAGGCGATGTTCGAGGTGCTGTGCAAGCAGTTGCCGATCCGCCAGGCGACCGTCGAGGACTGGCTGGCGCTGGACGCCGAGCAGCGCCGTCAGTGGTTCGACCGCGCCGACCTGCGTACCAGCGCGGCCTTGCTGCTGCTCGAGCAAGCCGGCCTGCGGCGCCAACTGTTGCTGGCCCAGGATGAGGTCAAGCAGCGCTATTTGAGCGGACGCCAGCGCAACGACGGCAGCTTCGACAAGGCCAACGAAACCTTGCAGGCGATGTTGGCCAACAGCGGGTTCCTCAGCCGTCCGGCGGAGTTGCTAGGGGCTGGGGGCTATGGCCTGCCGCAGCCGGCGGAGCGCAAGCAGCTGGAGCAGGTGAGCAGCGAACGCCAGGCACAACTGCTGCGGCTGAGCACCGACCTGGACCAGCAGGTGAGGGCGCTGCTGGGGCCGGAACGGGGCAGGGAGATCAAGGCGGTGGAGGCCAATATCAAGCAGGTTGGCGAACACCTGAGGGCGTTGCACAAGGCGGCTGGGGGGCTGCAGCTGCCCTGATCCAGGCACTGCCTGCGGGAGCAGCTGGCTTGTTCAGGTGCTTCCATTTGCGGTGATCCCCCGTGGGGCTTCAGCCGGTGCAAAGCACCGCGTTGCTTGCTTCGCGGGCGAAGCCCGTGCCACCCTGCGCGGTCACTGTGGGAGCGGCTTCAGCCGCGAACACCGGCGCAGCCGGTGCCAGGCACCGCGTGGCTTGCTTGGCGGCGGCTCGGCGCCCCGATGAACCCGCTACCACACCGGTTGCGCCGCCCTCAAATCACTCAGAAGCTGTAGGTCCCGGTCACCACCAGGCTACGTGGGTCGCCGATCTGGATCTGCCCGGCGCTGGTCGCCGAGCTGTAATAGGTCTTGTCGGCGATGTTGCTCAGCGCCGCGCGCACGTCCCAGTCATGGGTGCGGTAGCCCGCCAGGGCGTCCCAGCGGCCGTAGCCCGGCAGTTTCACGGTGTTTTGCGTATCGGCGAAGCGGTCGCCGACCAACGTCAGGCCGGTTTCGGCATACCAGCCCAGCTCAGGTTTCCACGTCACGAAGAGACTGGCATTGCGTTTGGCGACGTCGTTGATGCGATTGCCTTCCTGGCCGTTGTTGTCCTTGACGATAGTCGCATCCTGCAGACCGATACCGCCACGTACGTACCAGTTGCCAACCACATTGCCGGTCGCCGTCAGTTCGATACCTTTCGAGCGCTGCAAGCCTGTCAGCAGAATGGTTTCCCGGTCGAGCGGGTCGCGGGTACGACGGTTGTACAGCTCGATTTCATACACGGCGAGGGTGGTGCTCAGGCGCTCGTCGAACCATTCGCTCTTGACCCCGATCTCCTTCTGGCGAGTCTGCTCGGGATCGGTATGGTTGGTATTGCCGGCCGCCTGCGGCGTGACACCGATCAGGCCACCGCCCACAGGGGCATAGCTTCTGCTCCAGGAGGCATAGAACGAATGGTCTCGCCATGGGGTGTAGACCACGCCCACCCGCGGGCTGACGCTGTTGTCTTCGACCTTTTCCGACAGGTTGCTGAGCTTGCTGGTCGTTTCCACTTCGAAGCGGTCGAAGCGCACCCCGGCCAACAGTTGCCATTGATCGTTCAGGCGAATCTGGTCCTGCAGGTACAGGCCAGCGCTGTCGACGTTGGTCAGGTTGTTGCTGGAGGTGCGCATCAGACCATTGTGCTGGTAACGCTCGGTGGCACCACTCAGTGGTACCGAGAGCACATTGACGCCCTGCTCCAGCACCGAGTGGCGACGCTGCTCGCCCACCTCCACGCCCACCAGCAGCGTGTGCTCGAGACCGTAGGTCTCTACGCGACCTTCAAGCTCCACGGTGTTGTAGATGTTGCGGGTGTGCAGGTCCTGCTGCCAGCGCTGGCGGCCGACCAGGCCGGTGGCCGGGGTGTAGCCGGTCAGGTAGGTGTTGTCGAAATCGCTGTCCAGCTCGAACAGGCTGAAGGTGTGGCGCAGTTGCCACTGCTCGTTCAGCTCGTAGTTCAGTCGCGAGCGCAGCGATTGGGCGCGGTCGTCGATGTAGTCGCGCTCGGTGTCGCCATAGGTGGTCTTGCGGCTGACGTCGGCCGGGCGCCCGGTCAGCGGATTGCCGGGGATGCCGCGATCGGGGGTGCGGTTGTAGCGGCTGTATTCGTACTGCACCAGCCAGTTCAGCTCAGGGGTGAGCTGCCAGCTCATGGACGGGGCGAACAGTTGGCGGTGGTTGCCATCGATGCCGTCGCGGAAGCTGTTCTTGTCTTCGTTGCCCAGGTTCAAGCGCAGGCTGAGGGTATCGCTCGGATCGGCGCTGAGGTCGGCGTACAGGCTGCGCAGGTCCTGGCTGCCGCCCTGGGCTTCGATGGTCGAGCGGCGGCCATGTTCCGGCGCCTTGCTCACCCGGTTGACGATGCCGCCTTGGCTGCCTCGGCCATAAAGCACGGCGGCCGGCCCCTTGAGCACCTCGACCCGCTCGATGTTGTGCAGGTCGCGGGTGTACTGGCTGTCGTCGCGGATGCCGTCCAGATAGAAGTCGTTGCTGGCGTCGAAGCCTCGAATGCGCAGGCTGTCGAAGCGGGTGTCGGCGCCGCTGCTGACGTTGGGGATGCCTTCCAGTGCCTTGCCCAGATCGCTGCTGCCGTAGTCCAGCACGTTGCGCGTCTTCACCGAGTCGATGGCCTGGGGGACGTAGCGGGCAGGCGTCGAGGTGCGGGTCGCGGTGGTCACGTCCTTGACCCGCGGATTGTCTTCTTCGCGGGTACTGTCGGCGGTCACCGAGGTTTCCGGCAGGGTGGTGGTGGCGGCAGTGGCGAGGCCGGCGCTGCACAGCAGCGACAGACCCAGGGTCAAGGGCGAAAGGCGGCAGGGGGCAAGCATCAGAGGCGTCCGATTAAGGAGTGAGAAATTGGGCGCGAATGGTAATGCTTGTTATTTGCTGTTGCTTGCCTATTCGTAAAGGCTTGTCTTTACATTTGTATCAAGATGTTGCTATTCGTTTGGATCCATTTTTGTTTTAAGAAAGTCCGAGTGAGTGATTTTCGCGGGCTCGTTTGCGTGAGTCTGGTCGCGATGCGGCGCCCATCGATATGACAGTTTTACGTCTGTCGCTCGATTTGCATAAAAGAGACAAATTTGCGCTGACCCAGGGCAGATATGCATGGAAATGCACCAGTGCGGACCTCGTTTTTGGTTATATCGACCTGCATTTCACGATTTTTTGACATGTATAAGCAGGCAGGGCTAGGATTCGGCGTCTACGCCTGCTGGCCATGACCTGGCCATGCGGCTGAAAGACCCGTTGCAGAGCAACCACGGGCCTTTCGGCTTGGATCCGCATAGCGTCGAACCTACGAAGGGGCGTTGGTTCTGGGCGTTCGAATGCAGAGCGTTTTTGATTACGAAATAAGGAAAATAAAATGTTGAAAACCAGGATCAGCCTGGTCGCTTTGGCGATGATCGCCGCGACCCAGGCACAGGCCAATGAGCAGGCCGAAAGCAAGGGCTTCATCGAGGACAGCCACGCCAACGTCCTGCTGCGCAACGCTTTCATCAACCGTGACAAGAAGCACGGCACCAACGACCAGTCCCAGTGGGGCCAGGGCGTCATCGCCAACTTCTCCTCCGGCTTCACCCAGGGCACCGTCGGTGTCGGCGTCGACGCCTTCGGCCTGTACGCCGTGCGTCTGGATGGCGGCAAGGGCCGCAACGGCGGCGGCGGTATCGACTTCTTCAAGCGCCACAACACCGTCGATGCCGACGAGCAGAGCAGCTCCGAGCACGACATCGCACGTGGCGGCGCGGCCGTGAAGTTCCGTATCTCCAACACCGTGCTCAAGTACGGTGACCAGATGCCGGCCCTGCCGGTCCTGCAGTACGACGACGCGCGTCTGCTGCCAGAGAGCTTCACCGGCACCATGATCACCTCCAAGGAGATCAAGGGTCTGGAAATCAACGCCGGCCGCTTCACCCAGGAAGCGCGCAAGAGTGCCGAACGCCGTGATGGCGGTGGCCTGAAGTCGATCAACGTGCTCGGCGGCAGCTACAAGTTCACCGACAACTTCACCGCGTCGCTGTACACCGCCGACAACGAAGACGTGATGAAGAAGCACTACCTGGGCCTGAACTACGTCTTCCCGATCGCCAGCGACCAGTCCCTGACCCTGGACTTCAACGGCTACAAGTCGGACATCGACAGCAAGTACGTGCGTGCGGCCAAGCTCAACGGCGACTCCAACACCATCTGGAGCCTGGCGGCCACCTACGCCTACGGTCCGCACTCGTTCACCCTGGCGCACCAGCGCAGCACCGGCAGCACTGGCTACAACTACGGCTGGTACCAGAACGACGGTGGCGTGGGTGACGGTGGTTCGACCATCTACCTGGCCAACTCCTACTGGTCCGACTTCAACGCCGAGGACGAGCGCTCCTGGCAGCTGGGCTACGGCCTGGACTTCGGCGCCTTCGGCGTACCGGGTCTGACCTACAAGCTGGCCTACGTGGTGGGTGACAACATCAACACCCGCAACGCGAAGAACCCGCAAGGCTTCGGCGAAGGTAAAGAGCGCGAGATCTTCAGCCAGGTACGCTACGTGGTGCAGGAAGGTCCGGCCAAGGACCTGTCGGTCAAGCTGCGTGGTTCGTTCCTGCGAACCAACAACGCTGTCCAGCAGAACGGCTACAACGACGACGGCAACGAAGTCCGCGTGTTCGTCGAGTACCCGATCAGCATCTTCTGATCCTGCTCCGGCGTCACTCGCAGCCCCGGCCTATGCCGGGGCTGTTTCTTTGCGGCGCACGGCAAGCTCGGCCGGCGCCACCTCGATCGCCGCTGTCTCCGGCGCAAAGCTGTCACTGCGCGCCATCCGCCACATCCGTGCATAGAACTCGCTATCGATCGCGCCGCTGAGCAGCTCGCCCGGCTTGAGGAAGGTGTGCAGCTGCGAGAACAGGCTGATCTCGCTTGGGCTGATGCGCCGGGCCAGGTGCTTGGGCTTGAGCTCGCTGGGATGGTCCAGGCCGGCGGCGGCAAGCATCTCGGCCAGGGCATGCAGGGTGTTGCGATGGAAGCTGGCGACCCGCTCGGCTTTCTCTGGCACCACCAGCGCCCGCTGGCGCAGCGGATCCTGGGTCGCCACGCCGGTCGGGCACTTGTTGGTGTGGCAGCTCTGCGACTGGATGCAGCCGATGGCGAACATGAAGCCGCGCGCCGAGTTGACCCAGTCGGCGCCGATGGCCAGCACGCTGGCGATATCGAAGGCACTGACCAGCTTGCCTGCCGCGCCGATGCGGATGCGTTCGCGCAGGTTCAGGCCCACCAGGGTGTTGTGCACGAACATCAGCCCCTCGCGCAGCGGCACGCCCATGTTGTCGGAGAACTCCCGGGGAGCCGCGCCAGTGCCACCTTCCTTGCCATCGACGACGATGAAGTCCGGCGTGATGCCGGTGGCCAGCATGGCCTTGGCGATGCCCATGAACTCCCACGGGTGGCCCAGGCAGAACTTGAAGCCCACCGGCTTGCCGCCGGACAGTTCGCGCAGCCGGGCGACGAATTGCAGCAGCTCCCGTGGCGTGCGGAAGGCGCTGTGGGCGGCCGGCGAGATGCAATCCTCGCCTTCGCGCACGCCACGGGTGGCGGCGATCTCGGCGCTGACCTTGTGGCCGGGCAGGATGCCGCCATGTCCGGGCTTGGCGCCCTGGCTGAGCTTGATCTCGATCATCTTCACCTGGGCATCGGCGGCCTGCTCGGCGAAACGTTCGGGGTCGAAGTGGCCGTCCTCGGTACGGCAGCCGAAGTAGCCACTGCCGATCTCCCAGATCAGGTCGCCGCCGTGCTCGCGGTGGTACGGGCTGATGCTGCCCTCGCCGGTGTCATGGGCGAAACGGCCCAGCCGCGCGCCCTTGTTCAGCGCGGCGATGGCATTGGCGCTGAGGGCACCGAAGCTCATGGCCGAGATGTTGAAGATCGACGCCGAGTACGGCTGGCGGCACTGCGGGCCGCCGATGCGGATGCGGAACGAGGCCGGGTCGGGCGTCGCTACCGGCAGCATCGAATGGCTGATGAACTCGAAGCCCGGCTTGTAGGCGTCGTTGAGGGTGCCGAAGGCTTTCTCGGCGCTTTCGTTCTTGGCCCGGGCGTAGACCAGCGAACGCTGGGCGCGGGAGAACGGCAGCTTGTCGTCGTCGCCCTCGATCAGGTACTGGCGGATCTCCGGGCGGATGGTCTCGATCAGGTAGCGGATGTTGCCCAGGATCGGGTAGTTGCGGCGCACGGCGTGGTGGCGTTGGCGCAGGTCGTTGAGGCCGACCAGGCTGAGCAGGGCGCTGATGACGGTGAAGGGCCAGAGCCAGCTGTGCGCAAGCAGGAACGGGACGCTGGCGAGGGTGAAGACCAGGCACAGGAACAGGCAGGCATAGCGGCTGGGGAACGAGTCTTTCATGGGTCCATCGCAGGCGGGATGACCCGGCCTAGGATAGGCAAAGCCCGCGGGGGGAAAACCTGGGGTTTTGGTAAAAGACTGTTACTCGACGCGGAATTGCCTTGGAGGAGTACGCACGGTCAGGTTTGACCGGAGCCAAGGCGCCGGTCTCCAATCAGGTGAACTGGATGAAGAAGAAGCCGGCTTCATCGCCTTGCTTGCCGCGCCGTGCCTGCCTGTCGACATACAGGTAGCCGCTCCAGCTTGCCTTCTTCTACATCGTCATAGAGGCGGTCGAGCTTGGTCTCATGCTTTTCGTAGAGTTGTTGCCAGTCGGTCATCAGACAGCGGTTCCCCGTCCGAAGGCGTGGTTCAGGTTCCCAAGTGGAGACCTGAAGCAGATATCCAGTTCTTTGCGCTGACCTCAAGTCGATCATGTCAGGATCACGCAGGAGAGGTTTGGTGTCCCTTCAACGGTATCAGCTAGCGCTCAGGCCGATCCTGCCACATAGATAGATGAACAGTTGCTCGGCGAGGGTGTCGGCATGCTCTGCCTTGACCAGCAACGTGAAGAAATAGTACTCGTCGAACAGTCTTTCAACGTCGCCAGGCGGGATCAGGTAGAAGTCCACATAGGCTCGGTAGAGTCGTTTGACGTCTTCGGAGATTTGCTCAAGGTCAGCGGGAAGGTTCGTGACATCATAGAAGATCCTCTTGTAGTGCTCCTGGTCGTCACTGATCTCAATGTAGGGAACACGGCGTTTTTCGCATTGCTCCCAATGAGCCCTCTGCAGTTTGCTGATGTGGTAAGTGAAGTTCATCATTGAGAATTCTGGGCTTCCAACCAGGCAACAGGACGTCGTCCTTCAAAGACCTCGAGTCTTTGCCCAGGGCGAAGTAAATCTTTGGGCGCGTTCTGTACTAGGAATCGGGCAGTTCCAGCACCTACCCGATGGCCATTTTCAATCCGATTGTCAGTGACTTGAAGCACTACACTCCAGGTAACTGATGTCCCGTCTGATCCTTCCTGTGGTGCGGTAATGACGTAATAGGTCTGGCCGAAAGGAAGTTGCGCCTTCCCCCCCTCATTCTCGTCTCGCCAGTGGATGTTGACGTTGACACTGTCGTTTTCCATTGAGTCACTTCCCACATGAAATGCTGCGTGCCCAACGAGGTTTCACGCGAGCACGGTTAAGGTCGGCGATTTCGATGTACCTTGCTTTGCCGATACTGTCCAGGTTGCTTGCGGAGAACGCCGCGTTGGCCAGTTTATCTGGAACCTTCACTTGAACGATCTTGAAGTCCCCCCCATGTCCCATAGTCTTGCCCCAGGTCACGGCATCCTTGTAAGACTCCGCAAACCACTTGCCCTCCATGGTGCCATTTGACGTCCAGGTACCCGTCCGGACGAGACCGTTGTACTCGTCCATGCTCATCGAACGATAAAGCACCGTGTCCCAGCCCAGCGGATCAATCCAGGTTATTGGATTGGGTGCGTAGGCATAAAGGTTCAGCCCTCCCCAGAGTCCTATTGGGTCGGGTTGGGTAAAGCGTCCGGTATCGGGGTCGTAGAATCTGAATGTGTTGTAGTGCAATCCGGTTTCACGATCCAGATACTGGCCCTGGAACCTGAGGTTTTGCTCCTCGTTATGTATGGGGTGGCGTCTTTCCCAGGTGCACTCACCCCACACTCGGTATCCGGCCTCCCAAACCACCTGACCTTCCTCGGAGGTCAGTCGTCGAGGCAAACCGTTGAGATGGTTGTGAAAGTGCAGAACCTGCTGATGGACACCAGAACCATCGACGCGAGCCAAGGGCTCGTGGCCCGCGTCACCGTAGAGGAACAGGCTGCGTCGTCCATTGCGCCGCTCCTCCAACAGACGTAGGCCTTCCCAGAGGAACTCTGTCTTGCTTAGTAATAAATCCCGCGAATCGTAGTGCTCTTTTGCGGTTCGTCGGCCCAGTGGATCGTATTCCATTCGCACCACGGTTTCGCGGCCGGCATGACGCGTTCGGACTTCAATCAGCCGGTGTTCGGCGTCATAGCGAAGATGCTGGATGCCGCGTGCGTTGCTGCGCTTTTCGACCAGCCGACCGAAGCCGTCGTAACGATAGCGCTTGTCTTGGAAGGCCAGCAGGCGATTGTGCCGGACCGTATGCTGTCCGATGCCATCGAGCAAGTTAGCGGCGGGGTCGTAGCTGAACTGCTCCTGCCGACCATCAGGCAGGACATGGCCGCTCAGTATCCTGGCTGTGGCGTCATACCCGAAGACGTCTCGAGTATTGGTGGAAGACTGCAGCGCCTCGACCTCAACCAGTCTGTCGGCACTGTCATACGTGTAGTAGTTGCGGGAAGCAACCAGTGATGTCCCATGCCGATCACCAGGATGGCTGCCGCGGCTTCGCAGACGTCCGGCAAGGTCGTAGTCGCTACGACACAACAGACGACCCTGAGTGCGGGATATCTCGCGATGTAACCGATCTCTCTCGAAGTCGGCGATGACACGGCCATCAAGGTTGAGCTGATGCAAGTGGCCTGATCCATACATCAGGCGGTTAACACGCCGGCCGTCTGGCAAGGAAAGCGTAGCCAGGTTGCCCAGTTCGTCATAGGTATAACCCAGCGTGCCTGTCACGCTGTGTTCTTCGAGCAATTGGCCTAGCTTGTCGTAAGTGAAGGACACTCTGGTAGTTTTGCCACCGGGGAGTGTGCAGGTCGCTGCGAGCAACTGATCCTGGTTATCGAGTAGGTAGTCGTAGCGACCGTCGGGTGTGATCTTCGCTTTCAATCGACCCGCAGCGTCCCTTTCCAGCATATGTTCGATAGGGGTTTCAGCGCTTTCGGGAGCCGGGGCAAAGACCAGCTGTACTAGATTGCCCAGAGGGTCGTAACGGTAATGCCTGCGGCTACCGTCCAGATCTTGCTGCTGGATCAGGTGGTTATTGACGCTCCATGAAAAGCGATAGCTTTCTCCATTTTCATTGGTCAGGCGTATCAGCCGACCGTAGTGATCGTAATCGAAAGCGACTTTCCGGCCACTAGCGTCAGTACGTAGTCTTATCTGGCCGCGTGGGGTATAGGCGTAGGTTGTGGTATGGCCTGCAGCATTGACATGGGCGAGCAGTGCTCCATCCGGCGCGCGTTGAAATAGCTCGCGCCCTCCATCGGCGCGCTCGATAGAGACTAATCGGCCTCGCGGATCGTGCACGTAGCGGGTCATGCCACCTTGTGCGTCAAGTGTCTGCTGCAGATAGCCACGACTGTCGTAGCTGTAACGGGTGGCGAAGCCTGAGCAATCGACCTGCTCGATCATCAGTCCTTGATCGTTCCAGCGGCGTGTCTGGGATCGGCCTGTAGCGTCGGTGCTCTCGATCAGCCTGCCGTGTTCGTCATAGCGCAAGCGTTTGACATGGCCCAGGGGACCTTCCTCGCGGATGCAGTTACCGCGTTGGTCATAGCGATACTGCCAACGATTGCCATTCCGGTCGATTTGTACTCTCGGAAGCGCCCAGTGCTCTAACCAATGAGTGGACTCGCTTCGACCTAGTGGGTCGATGGTTTGCGCTAGATTGCCCGACTCATCGTAGAAGTACTGCCAGCCGCCACCCTTTGGGTCGATTGCGTTCAGCAACTGATGCTCGTCGCTCCAATTGAAGCACCAAGTGTTTCCCAGGGCGTCGGTGTGCTCGACGATTTGGTACTGGCTGTTCCATCGATGTGTATGGGTGCGCTGAAGGCTGTCCGTGACTCGGGTCAGGCCGGCGGCGATGTCGTAGTGGAACTGGTAGTCGTCACCTTCGGATGTCCAGTGTCGAACAACCCGCCACTCTCCTTCGATCTGCAGCCATTCATAGCTGCAGCGCAGCCCTGATGATGTGCGATGCTCGAGCATGTGACGATTATCATCGTAGGCAAAATGCCGTGTGGGGCGGCCCTCACCATCTCTGACCTCCGCCAGGTCGCCAAATGCGTCATAGTCGTAGCTGGCAAGTGTCTCCAGGTTGCCATCGGGATAGTTGCGGACGATTTGCGCAACACGTCTCGGCCATTGCGCGTTGTAGTGCAGGCTAAGTCGAACCAGGTTGAAGGTATCGCTCAAGTCTGCGAGGCGTCCTTGCTCGTCGTAGCGCAGGTTCACCCGGTTGTCATTTCGATCACCAAGTTGTCCTAGTCGCAGACGCCGAGGATCCTGTGGACAGGGCTCGAACAGGCGGTATATCCCGTTGCTATCTTCGATCAGCAGTTCACCCTGGAGGCTGCGTCTGACACTGAGCCCTTCGCCAGCGCTGAATACCGCTTCACCTGGCGCGATGTGCCCCATATCGATGAGGCGCGCCTGATCATCAGTAAAATACAGGCGTTCGCCGCCTTGCGGATCGGGTTCCAGCGTAACGCAGACTTCGTAGGATACGCTCCAACCTTTTCCGAACAGGCTGTCGTGGCGTTCGTCGAGGCTGCTGTAGAAGCGTTGCCAGGTCAGTGGAATCAGCGCAGGTAGCGTGAAGTCCAACTCCTGCTCGCCACCTAATATCTTGGCACCGGTGGCTGCGTGGACAGGGTTGGGAGTGCCCACGATAGCGCGCGTCAATGCTCCGGTAACTTGGCCGCTGACGAAGCTCGCGGCACCCCCCATCAACATGCACCCAAACTTGCTATAAAACTTCCCCCCCCGCCCGCGCAACATCATCAACGCCGTGATCGCCAAGCCGATCCCCGGCGTCTTGCCACTGCGGATTTCACGCACCACGATCGGCTCGCCGCCGATGCGCACGTTGTCCGACACCAGTCCGCCATCGACGATCACCGCCTCGCAGGTGCTGCGATCGCCGCTGCGACAGGCCGGGTGGCCGTTGATCAGCACCTTGCTCGAGCCCTCGGCCAGGTACTGCGGCGGCATCGGTGGATGCTTGCTGCACAGCACCTTGTCGTCGGGGGCTTCCTGGGTGTTGGGCGCGGGGCTGGCGACGGTCGGCCGCCACATCTGCGAGAAGAAGCCCTTGGCCATGTCGAGGAAGGTTTCTTCCTGTTCCTCGGCCTGGGCGCCGCCCGCGCCACCAGTGGCCGGGGCCGATGGGGCGGTGACCACGCCGGCCGCGCGCGCGGCGCGCTTGCCGTTGGTCTTGGTATTCGGCGAGCCGCTGACGATGTTGGCTTGCACCGATGGCGGGAACAGGAAGTTGCCAATGCCCTCGCATAATCGACTGAGCCCTGTGTCCGCGCCGGTCTTGGCCATGACCACGCCGACCACCAGCCCGACCACCGCGCCGAGCACGAAGCAGCCCAGGCCACCGGTGGCCACGGTGAGGCCCAGCGCCGCGGCCACCGCGGCGGTGGCCAGGGCGCCGATGGCGACGTTGGCGGCGACTTCCAGCACCCCGCCGACGATGTCGGCCATCAGCGAGGTGTGCATCAGCGCGTCGCCTTCGCGGGCGGCCCAGAGCGCGTCGGACATGGTGAAAGGTCAGCCCAGGTTGTCGAAGTCGATGGACTGCTTGATCGCCGCCCAGTGCGCTGCCTCGGCGTCGCCCAGCGGGGTCGGCTTGACGTAGCTCAGGGCGAACATCTTGCGCGTGCCTGGCAGCACCAGCGCCAGCTGGTACTGGTAGACCTTTTCCTGACCCTTGCTGAACTGGCTGCTCAGCTCGATCGCCTCGATCGGCTGGGCCGCGCCCACCTGGGTGGCGCGGGCCGGCTGGAACTGCAGGTCCTTGACCTGCTGCTGCAGGCGCTGCAGCTGGCCGTCGAAGTTGCTCTGCAAGGTCTCGCCCTCTTCGAGCAGGCTGCGGCTGACGATCAGCGAGGTGCCCAGCGCCTCGAAGCGCAGGATGTTGATGCTGGTATCGCGCACCTGCGCGTCGGGCAGGGCGAAGCGGAATTCGTTGAGGCGGTAGCTCATGGTTCGGTCTCGTTACTTGCCGGCGCCGGGGAAGAGGGCCTTCACCGCGCCGTCGATGGTCGATTTCACACCCTGGCTCTGCGGGTCGGTCTGCGCGCCGCTGCCCACGTTCAGGTCCAGGGTGCCGCCGGTGTTGATCTCGGCGTCGGCGTTGGCGTGGAAGCTGAACTGCTCGCAACTGATGTTGATCTGCCCGCTGGCGTTGAGCTCGATCACGCTCTTGCCGCAGACCAGGCGCAGGTTCTCGCCGACTTCGATGAGGTAGCTGGTGCTGACGCTGTCGGTCTTGCTCGCGCCGACCAGCAGCATGTCGTCGCGGCGCACGGCGCGGATGCGGTCCTGGCCGATGGTGATGGTTTCGAGCATGCCGACCGTCTGGGTCCGATTCACCCCCACCGACAACGTCTCGCTCTGCTCCACCACCGTGTCCATGTTGCGTTCGGCGTGCACGTACAGCTGTTCGGCGCCCTTCTTGTCCTCCATGCGGATTTCATTGAAGTTGGCCGGGCTGCCGCCCTTGCTCGAACGGCTCTTCATGCCGCTCTGGGTGGCGCCGCCGGGCAGGTCGTAGGGCACGGTCTGTTCGGCGTTGTACACGCGTCCGGTGATGATCGGCCGGTCGGGGTCGCCTTCGAGGAAGCTGACGATGACCTCCTGGCCGATGCGCGGCACCTGGATCGAGCCCCAGTTCTTGCCCGCCGTGGCTTGCGATACGCGAATCCAGCACGAGCTGTTCTCGTTGGACTGGTCGTGACGGTCCCAATGGAAGTGCACCTTCACCCGGCCGTACTGGTCGGTCCAGATCTCCTCGCCGGACGGGCCGACCACCACGGCGGTCTGCGGGCCCTTGACGATCGGTCGCAGGGTGCTGCCGACCGGGCGGTAGCTCTGTTGGGCGTCGATGCAGCTGAGGTTGCTCTCGAACTGCGCCGCGCCACTGCCGCCACCGCTTTCCAGGCGTTCCTGATGCACGTAGTAGCGGGCCGCGACGATCAGGTACTCGCGATTCTGGTCCTGGCGGCTGAAGTTGCTCAGGTTGAACAGGTGGCCGCTGCCCAGGCCCCGGGCATTGCCGCGCAGCTCGACTCGCTCGTGCAGGCTCTGCAAAGACTCAAGGCGGGTGCGCGCGTAGTGTTCGCCGTCCTGGGTCTGCTCGTAGGCGCCGGGGTAGTCGTACAGCGGGTAGTCGCCGGCCTGGTGCGGACGCGGCATGGTCGAGCGCACGTCGATGCGTGCGCTGGGTCGCTGGAAGTCGTAGTCGTTGAGTTCCAGCGAGCCTGGCTGGACTTCCTGGGCCAGGTGCCAGTCATTGATATGGTCGCGTTCGCGGTGCTGGCCGTCCGGTGGATAGTAGGGCACGGTCTCGTAGCCGGGCGCCTTCTGGTGCGCGCCGTAGGCGTCGGCCAGCACCAGCACGTGGCGCTCCTGCTCATGGCGGAAGAAGTAGTAGATGCCTTCTTCCTCCATCAACCGGCTGACGAAGTCGAAGCTGGTCTCGCGGTACTGCACGCAGTACTCGCGCTCGCGGTAGGCGCGGCTCAGGGCGTCCTCGAAGTCCGAGAAGCCCAGGTCGCGGAACACCTGCTTGATGATCTGCGGTGCGCTCAGGTGCTGGAAGATCCGGCAGTCGCTGGTGCGCGTCAGCAGCCACAGCCACGGGCGCAGGGTGACGCGGTAGCTGGCGAACTGGCCCTGGTCCACCGACTGGCTGCAACGGGCGACGATGCCGTGGAAGTGCCGCGACGTGGCGACGCTCTGCTGCACGCTCAGGCTCATGGGCTTGCCCAGCAACTGGTTGAGGTCGATGGCCGGATCGTCGCTGGTCAGCTGCAGCTCGTAGTCGAACAGGCGGCCAAGCTCTTCGCTGCCGCCCATCTCGGCCAGGATCAGCTTGTCCGGCCCCAGCGGGCTGTTGATCTGCGCCAGGCGCGTGAACTGCTTGAACAGCATGGTCGGTCCTGTCAGTCGGCGGCGCCGAAGTCATAGTGCAGGTCATTGTCACGACGGCTGATGGCCACGCTGGCCAGCGGCTTGCCCTCGAGCAGGCGGGTGAGGAACTCGCGGCTCATGTCCGGCAGCAGGCCGTTGGTAAGAATGGCGTCGATCATGCGGCCACCGCTTTCGGTCTCGGTGCAGCGCGAGACGATCAGGTCCACCACGCCATCGTCGTAGGCGAAGCCGACCTTGTGCGTGCCTTCCACGCGCTTGCGGATGCGCTCCAGCTGCAGGCGGGTGATGGCCTTGAGCATGGCGTCGCTGAGCGGGTAGTAGGGGATGGTCACCAGGCGGCCAAGCAGCGCCGGCGGGAAGATCTCCAGCAGCGGCCTGCGCAGCCTCGTCGCCACCGCGTCAGGATCGGGCAGCGCCTGCGGGTCCTTGCAGATGTCGGCGATCAGCTCGGTGCCAGCGTTGGTGGTAAGCAGGATCAGGGTGTTGCGAAAATCGATCTGGCGGCCCTCTCCGTCTTCCATCACACCCTTGTCGAACACCTGGAAGAAGATCTCGTGCACGTCCGGGTGGGCCTTTTCCACCTCGTCCAGCAGCACCACGCTGTACGGGCGCCGGCGCACCGCTTCGGTCAGCACGCCGCCCTCGCCGTAGCCGACGTAGCCGGGCGGCGCGCCCTTGAGGGTGGAGACGGTGTGGGCTTCCTGAAACTCGCTCATGTTGATGGTGATCAGGTTCTGCTCGCCGCCGTACATGGCTTCGGCCAGGGCCAGCGCGGTCTCGGTCTTGCCCACGCCGGAGGTGCCGGCGAGCATGAACACGCCGATCGGCTTGTTCGGGTTGTCCAGGCCGGCGCGGGAGGTCTGGATGCGCTTGGCGATCATCTTCAGCGCGTGGTCCTGGCCGATGATGCGCTTGGCCAGGTGGCTGTCGAGGTTGAGCACGGTCTCGATCTCGTTGCGCGCCATGCGGCCCACCGGAATGCCGGTCCAGTCGGCGACCACCGAGGCCACCGCCTGGTAGTCCACGGTCGGCAGGATCAGCGGGCTCTCGCCTTGCAGCTGGCTCAGGCGTTGTTGCAGGTCGACGAGCTTTTCTCGCAGTTCGTGGCTGCCCTGCACATCCACTTCCTGGTCGACCACGCCGACCTGTTCGCGCAGTTGCGCGCGGGTGGCCAGCAGTTCGTCGACCAGGGTCTTTTCTTCGGCCCAGCGGCTTTCGAGCGCGGCCAGGCGTTCGCGTTCCTCGGCCAGCAGGCTGTCGGCCTGGGCCTGGCGCTGCCCGGTCTGCACGCCGATCGCGGCCTCGCGGGCGATGATCTGCAACTCGACTTCCAGCGCCTCGATGCGTCGGCGGCTGTCGTCCACCTCGGCGGGCACCGCGTGCAGGCTGATGGCGACGCGGGCGCAGGCGGTGTCGAGCAGGCTCACCGACTTGTCCGGCAGCTGGCGCGCCGGGATGTAGCGGTGCGACAGTTTCACGGCGGCTTCCAGCGCTTCGTCGAGGATCTGCACCTGGTGGTGCTTCTCCATGGTCGAGGCCACGCCGCGCATCATCAGCAGCGCCTTGGCCTCGCTCGGCTCGTCCACCTGCACCACCTGGAAGCGGCGGGTCAGGGCCGGGTCTTTCTCGATATGCTTCTTGTATTCGGCCCAGGTGGTCGCGGCCACGGTGCGCAGGCTGCCACGGGCCAGGGCCGGCTTGAGCAGGTTGGCGGCGTCACCGGTACCGGCCGCGCCGCCGGCGCCGACCAGGGTGTGGGCTTCGTCGATGAACAGGATGATTGGCTTGGGCGAGGCCTGCACGTCCTCGATCACCTGGCGCAGGCGCTGTTCGAATTCGCCTTTCATGCTGGCCCCGGCCTGCAGCAGGCCGACATCCAGGCTGCGCAGTTCGACGTCCTTCAAGGCCGGAGGCACGTCGCCGGCGACGATGCGCAGGGCGAAGCCTTCGACCACGGCGGTCTTGCCCACGCCGGCCTCGCCGGTGAGGATCGGGTTGTTCTGGCGGCGGCGCATGAGAATGTCGACCAGCTGGCGGATCTCCTCGTCACGGCCGACGATGGGATCGAGCTTGCCGCTGCGGGCCTGTTCGGTGAGGTCGACGGTGAAGCGCTTGAGCGCCTCCTGCTTGCCCATCGCCGCTGGGGCCACGGCGCCGCTGGCCTCGCCCGGCGCGGCGGCGCTGAAGCCGTCGCTGGCGGCCAGGTTGTTTTCCGGCGAGTCGCCGACGTACTCGTCGAAGCGCTCGCTCAGGGCCTCGATCTTCAGCTTGGCGAACTCGCTGGACAGCCCCAGCAGGGCGTTGCGCAGGCTCGGGGTCTTGAGGATGCCGACCAGCAGGTAGCCGGTGCGCACCTGGCTTTCGCCGAACATCAGGCTGCCGTAGACCCAGCCGCGCTCGACGGCCTCTTCGACCTGGGAGGACAGGTCGGTGATCGAGGTCGAGCCGCGTGGCAGGCGGTCCAGGGCGTCGGTCAGGTCGCGGGCCAGGCGCGCCGGCTCGACGTTGAACTGGCGCACGATGCGATGCAGGTCGCTGTCCTGCAGTTGCAACAGTTGGTGCAGCCAGTGCGCCAGCTCGACATAGGGGTTGCCCCGCAGCTTGCAGAACACCGTGGCGGCCTCGATGGCCTTGTAGGCGACGCTGTTGAGTTTGCCGAACAGCGCGGCGCGGCTGATTTCACCCATGGTCCTGACTCCTTGTGTGGGGCGCGGCGACCGGCTGCTCGGCGTAGTACCGGGCCAGCTTCAGGTCGTTGGCATCGTGCGACGGGCGGCCGAGCCAGGTGTCGAACCCCAGGCGTTGGCCGGCATTGAGTTGCAGCGCGGGCACCTGGCCCTGCGCGAGGATGAGGTTGAGGTCCCAGTCCAGCTCCTGGCCCAGGTACTCGGCGACCCAGGCCGCCAGCTCGACGAACGCCTGCCCGCCGGGGAGCAGGGCGTGGTACTGGTCGAGGGTCAGCGGGCCCAGGCACAGGCGGAACTTGTGCTGGCGGTCCCAGACGTAGCGGCCCAGGCACAGGTCCAGGCCCAGGCGGTTGGCGCGCACGCCGAGCTGGCTGCGCTCGGGCAGTTCCAGCCATTGGCCGACGTATTCCTCGAGCTTCACCGGCACGCCGAAATAGCTCGACAGGATGCTGCACAGACCGTCCGGGTAGCGGGTCTGCGCCGCCAGGTGGCCGGACCAGTGCAGCTTGGCGGTATCGGCCAGCGGCCCCTGGCCTTGCAGTTCCGCTTGGCCGCGGCCACTGAGGGCGGCCAGGCGCGCGGCCCAGTAGTCGTCGCCAGGGCGGTCGTGGCTGACGGTGGGCCGGGCTTCGGCCCAGGCACGGTAGAACAGGCTCAGCAGACGGTGGTGGAAGATGTCGAGGAAGCGCTTGCTGGTCGGGTCGGCGTGGTTGCGCTGGCGCTCGCGCATGTACTCGGTCAGGTGCAGCGGCAGCGGGCCGTTGGGGCCGCCGAGGCCGAAGAAGAACTGCTCCAGGCGCGCCGGCTGATCGTCGTTGGCCGTGACCGAGGCCAGCGTCGCCGGGGCGAAGCCGCAATCCAGGCGCTGGCCCAGGCGCACCGGCTCGTCGGCCAGGCGCAGCGAGTGGCCGAAGCGCGGCAGCTCGGGGTTTTCCGCCTCGAGGCGGCGCAGCGCCTGGAAGAAGTCGTACTCCCAGGGCTCGGCTTGCATCGCTTGTAGCGTGTTCACAGGGTCGGCCTGCGTCCGGGCTTGGCGTTCCAGCGCATGATCTCGCCACGTTCGCTGGTGCGCAGCACGGTTTCGGTGAAGCTGTTGATCGACACGTAACGGGTCAGGAAGCGCTCGAACACCGCGCCCAGGAGGAACACGCCGGTGCCGCGGAAGGCGTTTTCGTCGAATTCCAGGGTGATCTCCAGGCCACGGCCAAACACGATCGGCCCGGGCATCGGCAGGCGCCGGGTGCAGGGCTTGCAGCTGACCTCGCGCAGCCCGTCGATCTGCAGTTGCAGGGCGCTGTCCTGCGGGTCGCCGTACAGCCGCAACAGCTCGCGCAGGGCGGCGGCGCCCTGGCCTTGCTCGGCCAGCGACAGGTAGTTCAGCGACAGCTGGCTGATCAGGCGCCAGGCCCGGTTGTCGTGGGCATGGCTGGCCTTGGGTCGGCTGGGGCCGGCCAGGCAGCGCACGGCGGACACCGGCGCGCTGTCGGCCAGGCTGAAGTCGCTGCGCCCGTCGCCGACGTTCATGAACAGCGGCAGGTCGCGATTGCTGCACAGCGCGCCGATGCCCAGCTGGCGCAGGTCGTGGCGGTACGGCGCCTGCTGGCCATCGACCAGGCTGACGAAGGTCTCGCTGCCCATGTAGCTGGAGCGGGTGCCGTTGCGCCGTTGTTCGCTGGACAGCACCCGTGGCTCGCGGCGGACGATGTAGTAGGCCTGGTCGCGGCCATAGCGCGACGGATCGCGCACGGCGTAGAACGGCAGGAACGCCTGGTCCGCTCCGGTACCATGGCCGGTGACCTGTTGCAGCGAGTGGATCTCGAAATCGGTGGGCCGGGTGCGATCGGCGATCACATGGTGTTCGTGAACCCGGTCGGTCAGGTGGATGCGGTCGACCCGGCGCGGGAACAGGTTGATCGCCGGGGTACAGAAGGGGACGAACTGCGCGCTGCCCACGCTGCTTTCCAGCGCGGAGTCGAAGCGCTCGAACAGCACCAGCAGCTCCAGCTCCTGGCCGTCGCAACGTTTGACCGCACGTTCCAGCCCGGCGAAATCGACGAACAGGAAACGCTGCGGCAGGGCGAAGTATTCCTGCAACAGGCGATAGCCCTGGAACGCTTGTGGCACCACCGGCAACGCCGCTTCGCGGTCATCGAAGCCGCACGGCAGCAACGCCTGCTCGACCGGAATGCGTTCGACCCAGTCGGCGCCTGGCTGGCGCACGAACACCGCGCAGGCGCTGCCCAGCAGTTGCTCGTACAGGCGAAATGGCGTTTCGTCGGCGCCGTTCAGGTACAGCGGCAAGTGCGTCAGCGGCAGGCTGGCGAAGGGGATTTCCGCGCCGCTGCGCAAGGTCAGGCGCAGCCCGGCGCGGGCCTTCGGTTCGCTGGCGGCCAGGCGTCCGAGCACGGCGGCGGGGTTGCCGAAGTATTCGGCGCTGGCCACCTGTAGTGGCCACAGGGTGACATCCTGGGTGGTGCGGAACTCGCACGGCGTCTGCGAGTTGCGCCCGAGGTTGGCGCGCAGCACGCTGTCGCGCGGTAGCTGGAAACCGGCGGCCAGCGAGCCCTCGTCGGGGTCGGTCTGCAGCTGTACCACGGTCATCGACGGGGTCGGCGCCAGGTAATGCGGGTAGGCGATTTCCAGCAGGTTATGGGTGAAGGTCGGGTACTCGGCGTCGAGCTTGAGCTGCACCCGTGCGGTGAGGTAGGCGAAGCCTTCCAGCAGGCGCTCGACATACGGGTCGGCGCATTCGATCCCGGACAGCGTCAGGCGCCCGGCAATCTTCGGGTATTCCTTGGCGAACTCCGCAGCACCCTCGCGGATGTGCTGCAGCTCCTGGTTGTACAGCTCGAGCAGGCGCGGGTTCATGGGCGTCTCCGGCGTTCGGCGGGGGCCACGCGCACGTGCCCGGACTCCAGGTCCACGTCGGTCTGCAGCAGCAGCGGCAGGGCCGCCGGCTGGGCCCACAGATCACCCTCGATTTCGAAACTCAGCGCGTTGGCGTTCATCTCGCCGGGCGCGGCCTGGGCGCGCACCTTGAGGGTATGGGCGAGGATGCGCGGCTCGTAGGTGGCGATGGCCTGGTGGATGATGCGCTCCAGCGCCACCAGGTCGATGTTCGAGGCGCTGTTGCCGGCCAGGGCCGGCAGGCCGTAGTTGACCACCGAGACACCGGCCTGGGTGTGCAAGGTGTCGTGGCTGTCCAGCAGTGACGTGGTGTTGAGCAGCCAGGCCAGGTCGCGCAGCACCGAAGCCTTGAGCTGCTGCAGGCTGAGCACGCGCTTGTCGGGGGCTTCCTGCGGGTTGCCCGGGTCGTCGTCGGTCAGGCGATCCAGCAGCGAGGGCTGCAGGCGGTCGCGGGTGGCGATCTCGGCTACCACTGGAACAGCCCCACGAAGTTCTTCTGGTCCTCGACGCCGGTATCGCACGACGCGCTCGACGCCGCGACTGAAGCCTCCAGGCCGGCCTGGATCAGGCGCACGGCGCGGGAGGTCTTCAGGCATTCGCCCTTGAGGGTCGGGTGCGGCTGCACATGGGTCACCAGCACGATCGGCACGCCGTTGAACTGTTCGACCCGGGCCTTGCCGGCACGATCCGGGCTCAGGCTGCACGGCCAGCGCATGTCCAGCGGCAGGTTTTGCTCGCCCTGGCTGAGGACGCACTGGCCCGCCTGTTCGCTCAGGCTGACAGGCGTACCGCCCATGTCGGCCTGGGTCAGCAGTCGCGGGTTTTCGGTATCGGCGCAGGCGCTCAGGCCCATCAGCAGCAGGCCGGCGAGGCTCAGGCGCTTCATGTCAGCTCCCAGAACCAGACCGCCTGGGACTGGTACGCGTCGTCATTGAAGCCCTTGGTCAGGCCGCGGTTCCACAGGTCGATATGATCGCCCGAGCGGTCTTCCCAGCGTTGCCCGTTACGCGCATAGCAGTTGCGGTAGAAGATGATGCCGGTCTTGGTGCCGAGCTGGGCACGAGCCTGAGCGGTGCCGGCGATCTTCAGCGGGTAGAACAGTCGCCCTTCCAGCCAGTTGGCCAGGGACTCCGCGCCACGGGCGTGGCCATGGGCGCACTTGGGTTCGGTATAGGTCGACTTGTTGACCTTGAGGCTCATCTCGCCGTTGAGCGCGATGCTCATGCGGATGGCGCACTGGTTGTCCCACGGACCATCGCAGGGGGAGGACACTTTCGGATAGGCATTCCACAGGTTGATGAAAGAAGGCTTGGCCATGATGTCCACCGTGGGCGGGTGAGGTGTGGGAAGGGCGCCCGCGCCGCCTGGGGCGGCACGGGCACGGGCGATCAGATCTTGACGTTGGAGCGGATGTTCCAGCCGTACTTGATCGGGCCGCCTTCCTTGGTGCCGTCGGCTTTCTGCGGTTGATAGTCGACGGTGACCTTGGCGAAGTTCAGGGTCACGTTCTCGGTCAGGCGGTCGTCGCTGCCCGAGCCGCCGGTGCTCAGCGAGCTGATGATCACCTCTTCGAGGTTGATGATCAGGTATTCGACCTGGCTTTCGCCGCCGGCCTTGCGCACCGTGAGCTTGACCTTGTCGATGTGCTTGCCGCTGGAGCAGTGGGCCATCAGGTTGGGGCTGGACTTGTCGATGTACTTGGTGATCGACAGGTCCTGGATGTTGACCTTGCCCGAGCCGCCGCCGCTGCCCATGTGCATGTTGCCGGACTGGGACATGCCCCAGCTCCAGTTGAGCACGTCGATTTCGTCCTTGTGGGCCTTGTCCTGGGACTCGCCCTTGATGTCGCCGATCTTGATGAAAATATCTACAGCCATGATGTCCTCGGGATTTCGCGTCGGTTA
>NZ_JAOCDM010000046.1 GCF_029840925.1 Pseudomonas sp. GD03858 | reverse complement strand
TCAAAGAATTAGGTCTTGCCTCATGAGAGCAGCCCCAGCCTCACTCAGCGATACCGCTCAAGCCAGTGCGCATAAGGCGCCGGCAGCGTCCACGCCGCCTTGTCCACGCCCAGTGCCTTGGCAGCAGCATACGGCCAGTGCGGATCAGCCAGGTGCGCACGTCCCACCGACACCAGGTCGAGCTGGTTGGCCTGCAAAGCGCCCTCGGCCAACTCCGGCGTGCCAAAGCCCCAGGCCGAGGTCACCGGCAGCTTCGCTTCGCGGCGCACCCGCTCGGCGATCGGCCCCAGGAACGCCGGGCCCCACGGGATGTTGGTCTGGGGAATGGTGAAGCCGACGCTGACACTCAGCAGATCGAGGCCGCCAGCCTTGAAGCGACGGGCCAGTTCGATGGACTCCTGCAGGGTCTGCTCGTCACGGCCATCGTATTCCACCACGCCAAAGCGAGCGGTCAGCGGCAGGTTCTCCGGCCACACCTCACGTACTGCAGCCAGGGTTTCCAGCAGGAAGCGCGTACGGTTGTCGAAGCTGCCGCCATAGGCGTCGGTACGCTGGTTGGAGTGCTCGGAGAAGAAGCTCTGGCCCAGGTAACCATGGGCAAAGTGCAGCTCGATCCACTCGAAGCCGGCATCGCGGGCACGGCGCGCGGCATCGACGAAGTCCTGCTTGACCCGGGCGATATCGTCCAGGGTCATGGCCTTCGGCACTTTCGGCAGGTTGCCGCCGAAGGCGATGGCGGACGGGGCGATGGTGTCCCAGCCACGGGCATCGTCGGCGGCGATATGGTCGTCACCTTCCCAGGGACGGTTGGCGCTGGCCTTGCGACCGGCGTGGGCGATCTGGATGCCCGGCACGGAACCTGCGGCCTTGATTGCCTTGACCACCGGCACGAAGGCCTGGGCCTGGGCGTCGTTCCAGATGCCCGCGCAGCCGGGGGTGATGCGCCCTTCCGGCGAAACGGCGGTGGCCTCGACCACCACCAGTCCGGCACCGCCACGGGCCAGGCCGGCCAGGTGGACATGGTGCCAGTCGTTGATCAGGCCGTCTTCGGCCATGTACTGGCACATCGGCGGAATGGCGATGCGGTTGCGCAGGGTGACGTCTTTGAGGGTATAGGGTTCGAACAATGCAGCCATGACGAGACTCCAGGACGTTTACGATTGTTCGATCATATTCGAACTATGGCAATTTGTGAAACCCCCGTTATCATGTCGTCCATGCGAGCCTATACCCACCCCAATCCCGAAGACCTGACGCTGGAGCGCCTGCTCTATGCCCTGAGCGACCCTGTGCGCATGGAAATCGTGCGCCACCTGGCGGGCGTCGCCGAGGCCAGCTGCGGCGAACTGGACGGTGGCCGACCCAAGTCCAGCATGTCCCATCACTTTCGCGTATTGCGTGATTCCGGGCTGGTGTACACCCGCAACGTCGGCACCACGCACATGAACTCGCTGCGCGGCGACGCGCTCGAAAGCCGCTTTCCGGGGTTGCTGGGCAGCATTCTCGAGCAGCGTTGAGCCTGTCGAAAGATCCTGCAGTACCTGAGACAGCGAGGATCCTGTGGGAGCGGTCCGATAAACCCGCTCCCACAGAGGACAGTGCGGGCCCGACGGGCTGGGCAATCTTTGGCAGGCACAAAAAAACCACGAGGCCGCCAGGGGCGATCCTCGTGGTCGGTGTTGCCGGGCAAGCCCGGCAAGCAGGGGCCTTACAGCGCCATGTCGTTCGCAGGCTTGCTCTCGACCGGTGCGGCTGGCGCCACGGTGGTCTTGACGCTCTGGTCGATCACCGGCGGCTTCTCCAGCTGCAGGACTTCGGCGGTGTAGTCCCACTCTTTCTGGGTGGCGGCGGCCGAATCGTTCAGCTTGGTACCGTAGCTCGGGACGATCTCCTTGATCCGGGCCTGCCACTCAGGAGTGGCGACCTTCTCCTTGAACACGGTTTCCAGCACGTTGAGCATGATCGGCGCGGCGGTCGAGGCACCTGGCGAGGCGCCCAGCAGGCCGGCGATGGTACGGTCTTCGGAAGCCACGACCTCGGTGCCCAGCTTCAGCACGCCGCCCTTGTCGGCGTCACGCTTGATGATCTGCACGCGCTGACCGGCCTGCCACAGTTTCCAGTCTTCCTTCTTGGCGTTCGGGAAGTAGGTCTGCAGGGCGGCGAAACGGTCGTCGTCGGACTGCATCAGCTGGCCGGCGAGGTACTCGACCAGCGGGTACTGGTCGATGCCGACACGGGCCATCGGCCAGACGTTGTGGGTGGTGGTGCTGCTCAGCAGGTCCAGGTACGAGCCGTTCTTCAGGAACTTGGTCGAGAAGGTGGCGAATGGCCCGAACAGGATCACGCGCTTGCCGTCCAGCACGCGGGTATCCAGGTGCGGAACCGACATGGGTGGCGCGCCGGTCGAGGCGATGCCGTAGGCCTTGGCCATGTGCTGCATGGCAACGGTCGGGTTCTCGGTCACCAGGAACGAACCGCCCACCGGGAAGCCTGCGTATTCCTTGGCTTCCGGAATGCCCGACTTCTGCAGCAGCTTCAGCGCGCCGCCGCCGGCGCCGATGAACAGGAACTTGGCGTCGGTGGCGTGCTCGGTGCCATCCTTCAGGTTCTTGTACTCGACGTGCCAGGAGCCGTCTTCGTTGCGGGTGATGTCCTGCACTTCGCTGGACAGCTTCAGGTCGAAGTTCTCTTTGGTCTTCAGGTGACCGACGAACTGACGGGTGATCTCACCGAAGTTGACGTCGGTGCCGATCGGGCTCCAGGTCACGGCCAGCTTCTGGCTTGGATCGCGGCCTTCCATCATCAGCGGGACCCACTTGGCGATCTGCGCGTGGTCTTCCGAGTACTGCATCGAACGGAACAGCGGGCTGGCCTGCAGGGCGTCGTAGCGCTGTTTCAGGAACTTGATGTTGTCATCGCCCCAGACGAAGCTCATGTGCGGGGTGGTGTTGATGAACGAGTGCGGGTTCTTCAGCACGCCCTGGCGTACCTGCCAGGCCCAGAACTGGCGGGAGATCTGGAACGACTCGTTGATCTCGATGGCCTTGGTGATGTTGACCTTGCCATCTTTGTCCAGCGGGGTGTAGTTCAGCTCGGCCAGCGCGGAGTGGCCGGTACCGGCGTTGTTCCAGCCGTTGGAGCTCTCTTCGGCGACGCCATCCAGGCGCTCGACCATTTCCATCGACCAGGTCGGCTCCAGCTCGTTGAGCCAGACCGCCAGGGTGGAACTCATGATGCCGCCGCCGACCAGCAGCACGTCGACTTTCTTGGTGTCTTCGGCATGCGCTTGCATGAAGCTCGCCGCGACTGCCAGACCCAGCAAGGTCTTGCCAGCTTTCTTGAACATTGATCGATTCCAGTCAGTAGAACGGAGGGTGGGCCTGTGGCTGGCCCGGATTTCCATGTTCTTCAGCGCAGGCTTGTTGTGATCATTGTTCAGCAGCCAGAGAGACATTGGACGTGCCAGCCTTTGGTCGGATTGACCGACAAGGCTGAAACGATTTACGGATTGTAACCGAATTGCCAGCACAAACAAACGCGGGCCGGGGCGTCAAGACGACAGGTTGCCACGCGACAAGCCACCACGCCCTAAAAACAAAAACCCCCGGCCACATCCATGGCCGGGGGTCTTGGATCAGGCCGCGAGCGACCCGATCAGGGTATTTCCAAGATTACTGCTGCTGAGGCAGTTTATCGATCGGGCCGCAGCCGCCGATGATCTTGGAGATGGAAACCGATGGGTGGAACAGGTAGTCGTACGAGCAGTTCTTAGGCTGGTTGTAGACCTGGCCGGTGCAGCCGGACAGCAGGGCAACGCCCGAAACGACAGCAACAGCGACAGTAGCTTTGATCAGCTTTTTCATAACAATCCTTATAATCCATGATCCACCATCACACTGATGGCGCGCGGATCATACGGGAAAAGGGGGTGTGAGCGAAAGGCGTTAGTACAGTTGCACTCGTTGACGGGGGTCAACTAACAAGTTGTCGGCACGGTAACTAAGCGTATTGAACTACTTGCTAAAACGTTACAGGTTGGCGTAGTTCGCGCAGATCGCCCCCTTCCTACAGGCTACCGCGCACCCTGTAGGAGCGGCCTTGTGTCGCGAAAGGGTCGCAAAGCGACCCCGGCGTTCTTGAACTGGAGCGTTCATACCCAAGAATCGCAAAAGCCTTGAACGAATGGCCCTGCTGTTTAATGCAGAAAGCCCCGTAACGCGAACTATGGGGCTTTTAGCCAGGATGCCTGCATTTCAAGATCTTTGGGCGCGAGAGCGATTGACCGAGTGAAGGCCACCAGGTGTCCGCCGCGCCCCTTGCAGCGCCTACCAAATCGAGCGCCGCCCGCGCGGCGCATCGCGACGCAAGGCCGCTCCTACATTTGTTGCAACGTGCCGAACCTGTCAGGCCATGGTTGCCCGCCTTGGTGCCTGTCTTGAGACAGGTGAGGCGCCAGTGGTGCCCACACTGAAACCGCGTCGGACCAACAAGGCGGACGAGGTAATGGCACAGGATTGACTGGCCCGAAACAGATGTAGGAGCGGCCTTGCGTCGCGATGCGCCGCGCGGGCGGCGCTCGATCTGAAAGGCGCTGCAACGCTAACGTCGAACACCTCGAAAAACCTCAGCCAAGATACCGGCAAGGATCTTTATCGCATCAACCAACCTGTTCGAATCGTCGCCGCCTCACGAACAGGCCCACGCCCACCCCCGTGGCAAGCACCGACAGCAATCCCAAGTCCAACCCGAACAAACGGGCCTGGCTGACAACGATGCAACCGCCAACACCGATCACCACCAACGCCACCCCAAGCCACTTGCGCAGCGGGTAAGGCCTGAGAAACCGATCCAGCAGGCCGTAAAGCACCAGGGCGATGACCGCATAGATAATTTCGGACACAGACGCCTCCCTCAGGTCTTGATAATCAGGGTCGAGGTGGTGTGCTGCGGCCCGATGCCGCCATTGACCTGCGCCTCGATGCTGACCAGCACATCGCCGGCATGATAGGTGGGCAGGACGTCATTGGCATAAGCACGTACCCCAGCGCCCACCGGCACACCAACGTAGGGCGATGCTACAGAACTGGTGGCAGCGGCGAACGCCGAGGCGGCGAGGTTGGCAACCTTGGTGCGCTGGGCATTGAGGGTATCGCCCTGCTGGCGGGTCAGCGGCTTGGAGATGCCGATCTTCATCACACAGGGAAGCCCCTTGGCCAACATCCTGTCGTACGTCTCGACAACCTTGCTGTTGACCTCGTAATGGGCGCTTCTCGCTTCGCCGAAATGCAGCTCGCGCAGGCGCCCGCGCTCGCTGTCGGTCAGGGTGATCTGCGAGACGTTGAAGACGATCCCGTGGTTGCCCATGTATTGGAAAGTCCCTTCGAACTTCATTGCACGCATCCTTACGCAAACAAAGGTCGCGATTCTCTACGACGCGTGATGCGGCTGCAAATCGTGGCAGGTTGCCAGCAGCGGATGACGCTAGCGGTTTCCTGCTGCCTCCAGTTCTTTGCGCGCTTGATGCCCAGACGCCAATGCCGGCTATTGGCGAAGCCGCTGCAAAAAAATGAGGGGCAATGAAAAAAGCCCCGAGACTTTCATCTCGGGGCTTTCTCATGTATGGCGGAGAGATAGGGATTTGAACCCTAGGTACTGTTGCCAGTACAACGGATTTCGAATCCGTCCCGTTCGACCACTCCGGCATCTCTCCAATGGCGCGCATCATACCAGCGATTTCGTTTCTGGCAAACCTTTTTTGAAAAAAATTCGCGTGGTATCAGGCGCTTGCGTGAACGCGCCGCTTACAGCGGCACGCCCAGGCGCTTGGCGACTTCTTCGTAGGCTTCGATCACGTCGCCCAGACCCTGGCGGAAGCGGTCCTTGTCCATCTTCTTGCGGGTTTCCTTGTCCCACAGGCGGCAGCCGTCCGGGCTGAACTCGTCGCCCAGGACGATCTGGCCGTGGAACACGCCGAACTCCAGCTTGAAGTCGACCAGCAAGAGGCCCGCGTCATCGAACAGCTTGCTCAGCACTTCGTTGACCTTCAGCGACAGCTTCTTCATCTCGGCCAGCTGTTCGGCGGTACCCCAGCCGAAAGCGACAACGTGGGATTCGTTAATGAAGGGGTCGCCCTTCTCGTCGTTCTTCAGGAACAGCTCGAAGGTGGACGGCTCCAGCTTGATGCCCTCCTCCACGCCCAGGCGCTTGACCAGGCTGCCGGCGGCATAGTTGCGCACCACGCACTCGACCGGGATCATGTCGAGCTTCTTCACCAGGCACTCGTTGTCGCCCAGCAGCTTGTCGAACTGGGTCGGCACGCCGGCTTCTTCGAGCTTCTGCATGATGAAGGCATTGAACTTGTTGTTCACCATGCCCTTGCGGTCGAGTTGTTCGATGCGCTTGCCGTCGAACGCCGAGGTGTCGTTACGGAACAGCAGGATCAAGCGGTCGGCGTCGTCAGTTTTGTAAACCGATTTGGCCTTGCCGCGGTAGAGTTCGTCGCGTTTTTCCATGATGGGCTCCGCTTGCTTGAGTAGGTGGGCTAGGCGATCTGGCGCCAGTCGAGCCCTTGATCTTGGTTGGCCACCTGGAGCCAGTCCGGGTCGCACCCGAGGGCGTCGACAAAGCACTGGCGGGCCAGGTGTGGCAGGTTGTTCTTGCTGCTGAGGTGGGCCAGCACCAGGTGCTGCAGGCGTTGCCAGCCCAACTCGGCCACCAGGCTCGCGGCCTGGTGGTTGTTCAAATGTCCCTGGCTGCCGCCGACCCGCAGCTTGAGAAAGCGCGGGTAGTGCCCACGGGCCAGCAGGTCGCGGCAGTGGTTGGCCTCGATCAGCAACGCATCCAGATCCTGGTAACGCGCCAACAGATGGCTGTCGTAGCTGCCCAGGTCGGTCAGCATGCCAAAGCGGCGGCGACCATCGCTGATCACATACTGCAACGGCTCGTAGGCGTCATGCTCGACCCGCGAGGCACTGACCTCCAGCTCGCCGATGCGCAGCACGTCGCCACAACCGATGAAACCGGCCACTTCAACCGGCTTGCGCAGCCCGCGCAAGGTACCCTGGCTGAGGTAGACCGGTACATTGTAGCGGCGCGACAGCAACCCCACCCCATGCACGTGGTCGGCATGTTCATGGGTCACCAGCACCGCGCTCAGTTGCGTGGCCGACACCCCGAGCAGCGCCAGGCGCCGCTCGGTCTCGCGCAGGGAAAAGCCGCAGTCGACCAGGATGAAGGTGTCACCACTGGCGATGAGCGTGCCGTTTCCCTGGCTGCCGCTTCCGAGAACCGCGAAGCGCACTTAGCCCAGACGGTCCTGGATCGCGCTCAGCACGCGGCGGGCCACATCGGCCGGGGCCACGGTGTTGATGTTCTTCTCGACGGTCACCTGGACGTTCTCGCCAACCTTGCTCAGGCGTACCTGGTAGCGTTCAGCACGGGCTTCACGCTCTTCCTTGGACGGCTCGCTACCGAACAGGCGACTGAAGAAGCCAGGCTCCTTCTGCTTGTCGTCAGGCTTCTCGGACAGGTTGATGTAGTACAGGCCCAGGCTGCGGTTGATGTCCTCGACGCGCCACTCGCCCTGTTCCAGGGCGCGGCCGACGCCGGACCAGGCGCGATCCAGGTCGGAACCGAGGTACAGCACCGGGTTGCCGCTGCCGTCCTCGCTCAGACTGACCTGGCTCGGGGCATCGAAATCGCGAGCGGCGAGCAGGGATACCGAACCGCCCTTCTCGGCGCTGCGGTTCATGCTGGCCAGCATCTCGTCGACCAGCAGCGCATCGGCGCCGCTGTTGCTGGCGCTGGATGGGAAATCAGGCTCGGCGCTGCTGCCGGCCGGACGCTCGACCGTGACCACATACACCTCGGAGGTGTTGCGCTGCACGCCGGGCTCCATGCGCACCCGCACACGGACTTCGCTGTCCGGGCTGCTGGAGGCACTGGCCAGACGCTGGCCGAGGGAGGCCGACAGTTCGTCGAAGCGCTGCCAGGTGGTGTTGAATTCGCCGGTCTGCGGGCGCTCTTCGGCGATACGGAAACCGTTGTCCTCGAAGAACTGGCGGGCCACCGGCCAGACTTCGGCCGGCGCATGCTGGGCCAGCACCCAACGGCTGCTGCCGCTGCGCTGCAAGGTGTAGTCGCTGACGTCGGCGCTGGCCGACAGTGGCTGCGGACGGGGTACCTCGAACTCGCCAGTGGCGCGATCGTCGGCCACGTTGCGCGGGATCGGCAGCAGCGGGTCCAGGCGTTTGACGTTGCTGGCGTCCGGCGGCAGCTGCATTGGCGCGGTCGGGTGCGCCTGCAGGTAATCGCTGCCGCGGTCGCGGAAATAGCCATCCTCGCCCCACAGCCAGCCGCACCCACTGGTGCTGGAAATGATCAGGGCGAGAGCGGAAAGACCAGCCAGTCGCTTCATGCGGTGTACTTCCTCGATTAAACCAGTACGCCGGACTGGCGCAAGGCAGTACGGACTTTTTCGTGACAGCCTTCGCTCAGCCAGGTCAGCGGCAGGCGGATGCCCTGCTGCATCAGGCCCATTTCCACCAGCGCCCACTTCACCGGAATCGGGTTGGCTTCGCAGAACAGGTCCTTGTGCAGCGGCATGAGTTTTTCGTTGATCGCGCGGGCCTTCTCGGCATTGCCCTCAAGGGCGGCCTCGCACAGGTCGGCCATTTCGCGCGGGGCGACGTTGGCCGTGACGGAGATGTTGCCCTTGCCGCCCATCAGGATCAGCTCGACGGCAGTCGGATCGTCGCCGGACAGGACGATGAAGTCCTTGTCGACGCCGTCCAGGATGGCCTTGGCACGGACCAGGTCGCCGGTGGCTTCCTTGATGCCGATGATGTTCTTGACCGTCGACAGGCGGATCACGGTATCGGCCTGCATGTCGCAGGAGGTGCGGCCAGGCACGTTGTAGAGGATCTGCGGGATGTCGACGGCTTCGGCGATGTGCTTGAAGTGCTGGTACAGGCCTTCCTGGGTCGGCTTGTTGTAGTACGGGACTACCAGCAGGCAGGCGTCGGCGCCGGCATTCTTGGCGTTCTTGGTCAGGTGCACGGCTTCGGCAGTGGAGTTGGCACCGGTACCGGCGATCACCGGGATGCGCTTCTTGCTGTGCTTGACCCGCTCGACCACGTGCTTGATCACCAGGATGTGCTCCTCGACATCCAGGGTCGCGGATTCACCGGTGGTGCCGACAGCGACGATCGCATGGGTACCCTTTTCCAGATGGAAGTCTACAAGCTTGTCGAGGCTGTCCCAGTCCAGACGCCCTTGTGCATCCATGGGTGTGACCAATGCCACCATACTGCCCGCAATCATGAAACTGCTCCTGCCGGAAAAAGAGAGCGGTAATGGTACTGGCGCCATCGGCCTTGCACAAGCGAAGCAGGCGGGCGGAGCATTCCCCTTCGCGCCGGTTTTCGCTACCCTTGATCCTTTGATCGGTGCAGTCCGGCCCGCCGGGCCGTCGACAGTGCTCCCGGCCTGCGTCCACAGCCGCCAAAACCGGCCAGGGCCCTGCTGACAAAGGAGGCTTGCCCCCGTCCTGCACCGACCGCTCATCGCTTTAGGAATGCTGCATGTCCACCCCCACCGTTCGCGAACAATTCCTCGTCATCAGCGCCCTGGGCCCCAACCCCATGGAGCTGGCCAACGTTCTCAGCCGCGCGGCCTTCGACAACCGCTGCGCGGTGGTCACCTCGCGCCTGTCGCGCCACGGCGAGACCAGCGCCCTGGTGCTGCAGGTCGGCGGCAGCTGGGATGCCCTGGCCCGCCTCGAAGCCACGCTGCCGGGCCTGGGCAAGAAGCACGGCCTGACCCTGGACGTGGTGCGCAGCGCCGACCAGGAAGTGCGCCCGCAGGCTCTGCCCTATGTGGCCTACGTCAGCGCCGCCTATCGCCCGGACATCATCAACGAGCTGTGCCAGTTCTTCCTCGACCACCGCGTCGAGCTCGAAGCGATGACCTGCGACACCTACCTCGCGCCGCAGACCGGCAGCAGCATGCTCAACGCCCAGTTCACCGTGATCCTGCCGGCCGGCACCCAGATCAGCTGGCTGCGCGATCAGTTCCTCGACTTCGCCGACGCCCTGAACCTGGACGCGCTGATCGAACCGTGGCGCCCACAGAACCCTATGTAAGGAAGCTCCCATGGCCGTAGCACTCGACCAACCCGTCGCCGATTTCCAGGCCCAGGCCACCAGCGGCCAGGCCGTCAGCCTCGCCGAACTCAAGGGCCAGCAGGTGGTGCTGTACTTCTATCCCAAGGACAGCACCCCGGGCTGCACCACCGAAGGCCAGGGCTTCCGTGACCAGCATGCGGCGTTCCAGGCCGCCAACACCGTGGTGTTCGGTGTGTCGCGCGATGGCATCAAGTCCCATGAGAACTTCAAGGCCAAGCAGGGCTTCACCTTCGAGCTGATCAGCGACAAGGACGAGGCGCTGTGCCAGCTGTTCGACGTGATCAAGCTGAAGAAGCTGTATGGCAAGGAGTACTTGGGCGTGGACCGCAGCACCTTCCTGATCGACAAGGACGGTGTGCTGCGCCAGGAATGGCGTGGGGTGAAGGTGCCGGGGCATGTGGATGCGGTGTTGGCGGCGGCGCAAAACCTTAACAAGGCTTGAGGGCGCTGGGGGCGCTTTGCGCCCCATTCGCGACACAAGGCCGCTCCTACAGGGGAACGCGATCCCTGTAGGAGCGGCCTTGTGTCGCGATAGGGCTGCAAAGCAGCCCCAAAACTACAGCATCGGCGCCACAGACCTGTCCTGCCGTGGCCAGGCATCCAGCACCGCCTTGAACAGCGTCGCCAGCGGGATCGCGAAGAAGATCCCCCAGAACCCCCACAGCCCGCCGAACAGCAGCACCGCGCAGATGATCGCCACCGGGTGCAGGCTCACCGCCTCGGAGAACAGCAACGGCACCAGCACGTTGCCATCGAGCGCCTGGATGATCGCGTACACCGCCATCAGGTAGATGAACTGGTCGCCCCAGCCCCACTGGAACAGCGCGATCAGCGTCACCGGCACCGTCACCACCACCGCGCCGACATACGGCACCACCACCGACAGCCCCACCAGCAGCGCCAGCAAGGCCGCATAGTTGAGCCCCAGGCTGATGAAGGCGATATAGGTGGCGATCCCGCAGATCAGGATCTCGATGCCCTTGCCGCGAATATAGTTGGCGATCTGCCGGTTCATCTCGTCGCCTACCCGGTTGAGCAGGCTGCGCTGGCGCGGCAGATAGCCGCTGACCCAGCGACCGATCAGCTCGCGGTCCTTGAGGAAGAAGAACACCAGGATCGGCACCAGCACCAGGTAGATCATGGCGTTGACCAGCAGCGGCAGGCTCGACAGCGAGAAGGTCAGCGCCCACTGGCCGAACTTGCCGATCTCACCGCGCACCGACTCGATGGCGCGCAGCACCTGTTCGTCCGACACCAGATGCGGGTAGCGCTCCGGTAGCAGGAGCAGCAACGACTGCCACTTGCCGAGCATGCCCGGCAACTCGTTGAACAAGGTGATCAACTGATGCCAGAGCAGCGGCACCAGTACCAGCAGGAACACCGCCAGCGCGCCCATGAACAAGGCGAACACCAGCCATACCGCGACCCGGGTCGGCACCCGGAGGCGCTCCAGGGCATTGACCAGGCCCTGCATGAGAAACGCCAGGACCATGCCGGCCAGCACCGGCGCGAGCATGCCGCCCAGGGTCAGTACCACCGTGAAGGCCAGGAACAGCAGGACCGCCAGCACCACCGCCTCCTCGTCGGAGAAGTAGCGCTGCATCCAGTCGCGAAGCACTTTGAACATTGACGATCCTTGGAAAAGACTCAGGCCTTGCGCAGCCAGTAGGTATACACGCCGGCCTCGGCCGTTTCGCGCAGCAGCGTATGACCGGCGAGCTGGGCGAAAGTGCGGAAGTCGCGCTGGGAACCGGCATCGGTGGCGATCACCTTGAGCACCGCGCCGCTGGCCAGGCGATTGAGTTCCATCTTCGCCTTGAGCAGCGGCAACGGGCAGTTCAGCCCGCTGGCGTCGAGTTCGGCGTCGCAGGTCGGGGTGTCACTCATCGGGCGCATCTCCAGGGCGGGGCGGAAAAGACCGGTAGGATACCGCCACTGGTCGGCATCGCGCGACCCGGCTACAGTAAGGCTTTTGATCGACGCGAGCTTCTGCATGAATCTACTGCGCCCTACCCTGTTGACGCTGGCCTGCCTGATGGCCCTTCCCGGCCACGCCGACGACCTGCCGTCACTGGGCGACGCCAGCTCCGCGATCGTCTCGCCGCAACAGGAACACCAGCTCGGTCGCGCCTGGCTGAGCCTGTTGCGTGGCCAGGTCAACCAGCTGAACGACCCGCAGCTCAAGGACTTCGTCGAAACCAGCGTGTACAAGTTGGCAGAGACCAGCCAACTGCAGGACCGGCGCCTGGAGTTCATCCTCATCGACAGCAAGGAACTCAACGCCTTTGCCGCGCCTGGTGGCATTGTCGGGGTCAACGGCGGCCTGTTCCTCAATGCACAGACCGAAGGCGAGTACGCCTCGGTCCTGGCCCACGAACTGGCGCACTTGTCGCAGCGCCACTTCGCCCGTGGCGTCGAAGCCCAGCAGCGGATGCAGTTGCCCATGATGGCCGCACTGCTTGCAGGTATCGTCCTGGCCGCCGGCGGTGGTGGCGATGCCGGCATCGGTGTGATTGCCGGCACCCAGGCGGCGGCGATCCAGGAGCAGCGACGCTTCTCCCGACAGAACGAACAGGAAGCCGACCGTATCGGTATCCTGAACCTGGAAAAAGCCGGTTACGACCCACGCAACATGCCCAGCATGTTCGAACGCCTGGCGCGCCAGTACCGCTATGACGCCAAGCCGCCGGAATTCCTCCTTACCCACCCGGTGACCGAGTCGCGGGTAGCCGATACCCGTAACCGTGCCGAGCAGGCGCCCAAGGGGGGCGTCGAGGACAGCCTGCGTTACCAGCTGATTCGTGCACGGGTACAGCTCACCTATGAAGGCACCCCGGGCCTGGCCGCCAAGCGCTTCCGCGCCCAGCTCGACGAGAATCCACAGATGGACGCCGCGCGCTACGGCCTGGCCCTGGCGCAGATCAAGGGTGGCCAGCTCAACGAAGCGCGGGAGAACCTCAAGCCGCTGCTGGCCAAGGCGCCCAACGACATTACCTACAACCTGGCGCAGATCGACCTGGACATCACCAACAACCGCCTGGCCGACGCCCAGCAGCGCGCCCAGCGCATGCAGGGGTTGTACCCGGGCAACTACCCGCTCAAGCAGGTGCGCGCGGACCTGCTGGTCAAGCAAGGCAAGCCGGCCGAAGCGGAGAAAGTGCTGGATGACCTGGTCAAGAACCGCCCGGATGACCCGGACGTGTGGTACGACGTCGCCGAAGTTCGCGGCCTGTCGGGCAACACCATCGGCCTGCACCGCGCCCGCGCCGAATACTTCACCCTGGTCGGCGATTTCGACCAGGCGATCCAGCAGCTCGACTACGCCAAGCGCCGCGCCGGCAGCAACTTCCCGCTGGCCGCGCAGATCGACCAGCGCCAGCGCGAGATCATGGAGCAGCAGCGGATGGTCAAGGAGATGATGGGGCGCTAGGCCTGGCACTGATCGCGCTGTAGGAGCGGCCTTGTGTCGCGAAAGGGCCGCACAGCGGCCCCAGGATGTTCAGGTTCACGCGGAAAACAGGGGCCGCTTCGCGGCCCTTTCCGGCCGGTCCGGCGCCCCGGCAAGGCCGCTCCTACAGGGTGATGCTCACCTTGCGTCAGGCGTTGCCCGACAACTTCAAGCGCGCCGCCTGGGTGAAATCCAGCATGCGGTTGAGCGGCTTGAGCGCCTTGGGAATCAGCGCAGGCTCGACGAAGATCTCGTTGCTGCCTTGACGCAGGCAATCGAGCACCCGCTCCAGGGTATTCATGGCCATCCACGGACAGTGCGCGCAACTGCGGCACGCCGCGCCATTGCCGGCGGTCGGCGCTTCGACGAACTCTTTGTCCGGGCACAGCTGCTGCATCTTGTAGAAGATGCCGCGGTCGGTGGCGACGATGAAGGTCTTGTTCGGCAGGGTCTGCGCCGCCTTGATCAGCTGGCTGGTGGAGCCCACCGCATCGGCCAGCTCGATCACCGCCTCCGGCGACTCCGGGTGGACCAGGATCGCCGCATCCGGATACAGCGCCTTCATGTCGGCCAGCTGGCGCGACTTGAACTCTTCGTGGACGATGCAGGCACCGTCCCACAGCAGCATGTCGGCACCGGTCTGCTTCTGAATGTAGCGGCCCAGGTGCTGGTCCGGGCCCCAGATGATGGTCTCGCCGTTGTCCATCAGGCTTTCGACGATCTCCAGCGCGCAGCTGGAGGTCACCACCCAGTCCGCGCGCGCCTTCACTGCGGCGGAGGTATTGGCGTAGACCACCACGGTGCGTTCAGGATGCTGGTCGCAGAAGGCCGAGAACGCCTCCACCGGGCAGCCCAGGTCAAGGGAGCAGGTCGCCTCCAGGGTCGGCATCAGCACGCGCTTTTCCGGGGTCAGGATCTTCGCGGTCTCGCCCATGAAGCGCACCCCCGCCACCACCACCGTCTCGGCCGGGTGGTTCTTGCCGAAGCGCGCCATCTCCAGCGAGTCGGAGACGCAGCCACCGGTTTCCTCGGCCAGGGCCTGGATCACTGGGTCGCAATAGTAGTGGGCCACCAGCACGGCATTCTGCTTCTTCAGCTCGGCGGCGATGGCCGCACGGTAATCGGCCTCCTGCTCGGGCGTCAGCGGATGGGGCTGCTTGGCATCGAGGTGGGCCTGAACCAACAGGCGTTCGGAAATCTGGGTCATGATCGCTGGACCTGCGGGGCGCCTGGGCGCGTCAGTCGAGTGTATCACCCGGCCCTGGCAGATCGGCTAATGGTGCCGGACGGCCAGCGTCTCGACCCCTCTGCGGGCGCGGATTCTTATCGGACGCGAAGGCTACAGGCAATCGGAGGGATGCAAAAGGGGTTTTTACGTTGGCCACCCCAATGCAGTCGCGGGGCAAGCCCGCTCCCACGAAACCATCCAAGTCATGGCGACTTCGTGGGAGCGGGCTTGCCCCGCGAAAGGGACCGCGAGCCAGCAATCAACCCTGCGGCTGGAGTGCCGCCAGGTGGCCGCTGATCAGCATGGCGAACTCTTCGACGGTCATTTTCTTGCCGTTGAAGTCGACCATGCCATCGGCATAGTGCAGGCTCGACACCACGTCACTGCCCTGCACCGTGGCCATGCCGCTCTGCAGCGCCATCATGCCGACCATCTCGCCGGCCTGGCTGGACTGCTGGGCGATGGCCTGGGCATCGGTTTCGCCATCGAGCAGCGCCTGCAGGGTAGCCAGGTCGGCGACCATCGGCTTGGAGACGCTGAGCTTGGCCTTGAGTTGCGTGACCAGTTGCTTGCCCAACTGGTCCGCCGGCAGGTCGAAGGAGGTCGGATTGGCGAAGTCCATCGCCAGGTCGAACTGGCTCACGCCATTGGCGGTCTTGAACGCCAGCTTTTCCACCGCCACCTGGGGCTTGGCCACCAGCAGTCGCTGCAGGTCGCCCTGCACCTTGGCCTGTTCTTCGGGCGTCATGTCAAGCGACGGCACGGCCTCGCCCTGGGCGGCGGCCTGCTGGATTTCCGGCATGCGCGTCTGGTACCACTCCATCAAGGCCTGCATGGCCGGGATGTCGATGGACTTCATGGTCAGCACCATCTCGGCGCTGCCGACCTTGCGCCCGGCGTAGCTGATGTCGTCGACCTTGTATTCCAGGCGTCCGGCCAGCTTGTCCTTGGCCTCGCCCTCGGCGTTGTACAGGTTGTTCTGTTGCAGGCCCTTGAGCACCAGGGTTTCCTGCTTGGGGCCAAAGGTGGCCTGGGTGTTGGCCAGGGCCAGATCGAAGTTGCCGACGTAGACCATGTCATGGCCGGTCTCGCTGAGCTTGCCGCCCGCCTTGAAGCCGTTGAGCAGGATCTTCACCGGCGTCTGCTGCTCGTCGACGAAGCTCAGTTCCAGGCGCTCGGCGTTGCTGTGAATCTCCACCGCCTTGCCATCGCGATCGCCACGCAGCTGCAGTTGCAGGCCGGAGAAGTCCAGGACGTTGGCGCCATCCTCCTTGAGCGTGACCGGCGCCAGGCGGATATCGCTGTCGACGCTGCCGTCGTAGCCCAGGCTGACCTGGCTGGTGACCGGCGGCTTGTCGCCCGCCGCGGCGAACCAGGCGGCGGTGAAGTCATCCTTGTCCAGCGTGCTGTTGCTGGTGGCCAGCACTGGCATCAGCTTGAACGCCTTGACCCGCGACCAGGGAAACGGACCGTGCTCGATCTGGTCGGTCGCGCCCACCTCGAAGTTCAGTTTCTCGGCTTCGCCGACCTGCACGTTCTCGACCTTGAAGCGGTAGTGCGCGGTGCTGGTGAAGAAACGCTGTTCCAGCGAGACCAGTTCGATGGTCATGCTGCCACCGTTGCCGACCATGGCCTTCTTCAGCTCTTCGTTGCCTCGGGCGATGGAGCGTTCGAGCTCGGCGGGCAGTTGCTTGCCGGTGTACCAGGCGCCAGCGGTGGTTGCGACGGCGATGGCGACGGCCAGGCCGGAGAGGATGCCTACTGATTTCTTCATGAATAGAACCGATTGCTGTCCGTAGAGGGGCGAGAGCGCGAACCGCGGAGGTCGGCGCGCAAGGCGCCAAGAATACCATTGCCCCTAAGGCCATGCGGCGTATTCGTCGAGATATTCTGCGCTTGGAGGTGTCTGTCCTAAACCTTGCAACCTTTCATTTGGATGGTCTCCATCGTAAATTTTTACGAACACAAAAATCGAAAAATACGCCGACAAATCGGCCATAAGCACTGCATAACAGCCATAAAAACCGACTTTTCACTCAAACACCGAACACCTTGTCATGTTTAACTTGACACTCATTTGACCATCGTTTTCTATCTCTCCCACCTTGCATGCGCCCACGCCACGAAGAAGAAAAACGCGCCGCCATCATGCCTGTCCGACCCAGCCCCCACGCGCCGCCTTCCTCGCTTCGGCCCTGCCAGCCCTGACACCAGCGCCCAACCGCGCACTTCGCAGCTCCAACATAAAAGGTGAACAACATGGAGCCCACCCGCTCGCCCCTGTCGCGCCCGCGCCACGCCGTGCCCGCCGTCCTGATCCAGGAGCATCGCCCGCATGCAGCCTGATCACAGCGCCTCCGGCAATGCCCAGTTCCACAAGTCCCTGCGCCTCTGGCACGTGGTGATCATCGGCTTGGCCTATCTCACCCCGATGACCGTGTTCGACACCTTCGGCATCGTCTCCGGCATCACCGCCGGGCACGTACCCAGCGCCTACATCCTGGCCCTGGCCGGCATCCTGTTCACCGCCGTGAGCTATGGCACCCTGGTGCGACGCTTCCCGCAGTCGGGCTCGGCGTACACCTATACCCAGCGCGCCATCAACCCGCACGTGGGTTTCCTGGTGGGCTGGTCGTCGCTGCTGGACTACCTGCTGCTGCCCATGGTCAACGCGCTGCTGGCCAAGCTGTACCTGTCGGCGATGTTCCCCGAGGTACCGGCCTGGGTGTGGGTGGTCGGCTTCGTCGCCCTGATCAGCCTGATCAACATGCGCAGCGTCAACCTGGTGGCGCATTTCAACCTGCTGTTCGTGGCCGTGCAGGTGGCGATCATCGCCGTGTTCATCTATCTGTGCTGGCGTGGCCTGGACCATGGCGAGGGCCTGGGCACGGCCTGGAGCCTGGTGCCTTTCGCCGATGAGCAGACCCAGTTCGCCGCCCTGGCCGCCGGCGCGACCATCCTGTGCTTCTCGTTCCTGGGCTTCGACGCGGTGACGTGCCTGTCGGAGGAAACCCGCGACCCGGGCAAGACCATCCCACGGGCGATCTTCCTCACCGCGCTGATCGGCGGCGCGGTGTTCATCCTGGTGTCGTACTTCATCCAGGCCTACTTCCCGACCATGGCGCGCTTCCATGACCAGGAGGCGGCCCTGCCGGAAATCGCCCTGTATGTCGGCGGCAAGCTGTTCCAGTCGGTGTTCATCGCCTGCACGGTGATCAACACCATCGCCTCGGGCCTGGCCTCGCAGACCAGCGTGTCGCGCTTGCTGTACGTGATGGGGCGCGACAATGTGATCCCGGCCGGCGTGTTCGCCCGCCTGCACCCGCGCTACAAGACCCCGGTGCTGAACATCGTCGTGGTCGGCCTGATCTCGCTGTCGGCGATCTTCTTCGACCTGGTCACCGCCACCTCGGTGATCAACTTCGGCGCGCTGGTGGCGTTCAGCTTCGTCAACCTGTCGGTGATCAACCACTGCTACCTGCGCGAAAGGCAGAACAAGGGCCTGACGAACAACCTCAAGTATCTGGTGCTGCCGACGATAGGCTTCTGCATCATCGTCTCGCTATGGCTGGACCTGAACCAGCACTCGCTGTTGTTCGGCGGCGCCTGGGCCCTGCTGGGGGTGTTCTACCTGGCCTGGTTGACCAAGGCCTTCAGGATCGCGCCACCGAACTGCATCGCCGACTAACCCCGCCGACGCCCGCCTGACCGCGGGCGTCCTGTTTGCCCGAGAAGGAAACGCCCATGTCGCAGCGAAGTCTCTCCATCCAGTGGAAGATCACCCTGCTCGCCGGCCTGTGCCTACTGGCCATCGTCGCCCTGTTGGTCACCACCTCGCTGACCCAGGCCCGGCACAGTGCCGAGCAAGTGTTCCAGGCCAACACCGCGCTGCTCGACCGGAGCGCCCGCCTGCGCCTGCAGGCCCAGGGCGAAACCCAGGCCCTGCGCATCCAGCGCTACTTCATGGATGCCTACCAGTACGGCAACGGTTTCGCCCGCCTGGTGCAGGCGCTCAAGGCCCGCGGAGGCGCGCAGCTGCGCGACGAGCTGACCCGCGAAGCTCGCACCGCCCTGGGCGGCAACGCCGACCTGATCGGCCTGTACCTGGTGTTCCAGCCCAACGCCCTGGATCAGCAGGATGCGCATTTCGCGGGCCAGGCCGAGCGCGGCAGCAACGACAGCGGGCGCTTCTCCCTGTACTGGTCGCAGCCGAGCACCGGCGCCCTCGAAAGCGAGGCGATGCCCGAATCGATGCTCGCCGACACCAGCATCGGCGCCAATGGTTCGCCCTACAACCGCTGGCTGACCTGCCCACTGGAAACCGCCAAGGCCTGCGTGCTCGATCCTTACTTCGACGAGGTCAATGGCCACCAGGTGCTGATGACCAGCATCGCCCTGCCACTGCTGGAAAACGGCAAGGTGGTCGGCGTGGTCGGCCTGGACATCGGCCTGGACAACCTGCAGCAGCTGAGCCTGGCCGGGCGTCAGGAACTGTTCGATGGCCAGGGCCAGGTCAGCATCGTCAGCCCGTCGGGATTGCTGGCCGGACATAGCCAGGACGCCAGCCAGTTGAGCAAGACCGTGGAGCAGGCGTTCGGCGCCAGCGGTCTGGGTGCCCCGCTGCGCGCAGGCCAGGCACTCGAGCGCCTGGACGACGGCACCATGCGCATTTCCCGCCCCTTCGCGCCGATTCCCGGCGCGGCGCCATGGCAGGTCTTGCTGGAGCTGCCCGAGCAGGTCTTGCAGGCGCCCGCCGTCGCCCTCAACCAGAGGCTGGACGGCCAGAACCAAAGCGCCAACCTCACCAGCCTGTTGATCGGCCTGGGCGCCGCAGTGCTGGGCCTGCTACTGGTGTGGCTGACCGCACGCGGCGTGACCCGGCCGATTCTCGCCGTGGCCGCGCGCCTGGAGGACATCGCCAGTGGCGAGGGCGACCTGACCCGGCGCCTGGACTACGCCCGTGACGATGAACTGGGCCAACTGACGGGCTGGTTCAACCGTTTCCTCGACAAGCTGCAACCGGTGATCGCCCAGCTCAAGGGTTCGCTGCAGGAGGCCCGTGGCACCGCCGATCAGTCGGCGCTGATCGCCAGCCAGACCAGCGACGGCATGCAGCAGCAGCATCGAGAGATCGAGCAGGTGGCCACCGCCGCCAACGAGATGAGCGCCACCGCGCACGATGTAGCCCACAACGCCGCCCAGGCAGCCCAGGCGGCGCGGGGTGCCGACCAGGCGACCCGCGATGGCCTGGCCCTGGTGGCGGCGACCCGCACGGCGATCGACCAACTGGCCGGCGGCATGGACGCGGCGATGGATGAGGCGCGCGCCCTGGAGAGCCGTGGCGAGCAGATCGGCTCGGTGCTCGAGGTGATCCGTGCCATCGCCGAGCAGACCAATCTGCTGGCGCTCAATGCCGCGATCGAGGCGGCCCGGGCTGGCGAGGCCGGGCGTGGTTTCGCGGTGGTGGCCGACGAGGTGCGCAACCTGGCTCAGCGCACGCAGGTCTCGGTAGAAGAGATTCGCCAGGTCATCGAAGGTCTGCAGCAAGGTACTCAGGACGTGGTTGGCGCCATGCATGCCGGCCAGCGTCAGGCCCAGGACAGTGCGGCGCAGATGGAGCAGACCTTGCCGGCGCTGCAGCGCATCGGCGAGGCGGTGGCGGTGATTACCGACATGAACCTGCAGATCGCCTCGGCTGCCGAGGAGCAGAGCGCCGTGGCCGAGGAGGTCAACCGCAACGTGGCGGGGATCCGTGATGTGACGGAGTCGCTGTCCGGGCAGGCCGATGAATCGGCGCGGATCAGCCAGGCACTTAATCGGCTGGCCAACCAGCAGCAGGTGTTGATGGAGCAGTTCCGAGTCTAACCATGTCTTGATCTTGATCTTGATCTTGATCTTGATCTTGATCTTGATCTTGATCTTGATCTTGATCTTGATCTTGATCTTGATCTTGATCTTGATCTTGGCAATCGCATGTTCAACCTCACTATCAACTAGCGTCAGCTGCGCCAGCCCAGGCGCCGCCCGTAACTTCGCGACTTCAGGAGGCCGAACGCAGGCCTTGCGGAGGGAGGTGACGGGCATGGATGCCCGTCAAGCGCTGGGGCCCAGGATGGGCCCTGCAGCGCGGTCCTCCCGGGAGCAAGGCCGGAGTGAGGGGACCCGGAGCGAAGCGTAGGGCCGGATGAATGGAGCGCAGCGTTTTTTGGTTACTTTTTGTCGCGTTTGACAAAAAGTGACCCGCCGTAAGGGCGGAAAGGTGACTATGCGTCGACATCGTAAATGAATGCGCTTACAACTGTAGAAACCCACGCCGATCGCATTTGACTTTGACTTTGACTTTGACTTTGACTTTTAAAGAGTCTGTATTGAAAGTTATATGCGCATTCATTTGCGATGGTGACGCATAGTCACCCTTCCGCCCTTACGGCGGGTCACTTTTTGTCAAACGCGACAAAAAGTAACCAAAAAACGCTGCGCTCCATCATCCGGCCCCTACGCTTCGCTCCGGGGTTCCCTCGCTCCGTTCTTGCTCCCGGGAGGACCGCGCTGAACGCCCCATCCTGGGGCGCAGCGCTTGACGGGCATCCATGCCCGTCACCTCCCTTCGCAAGAACTCCGCTCGGCCTCCTGAAGTCGCAATTGGCGGCGCCTGAACTATCGCGCACTTAGAAGCAAGATCAAGAGACATGAGTTTAATATCGGGCAAGCATGTAAGTATTGATATGCAGACTCAAAGAAAAACTATCAAACACTACGCCCAATCGGATAAAACTCACCTCGACTCCAGACCCCAAGCCAAACATCCCCATCGATCTTGCGCGCCACCGCCAGCTCCACCAGTTGATAGAACACATTACGATGAATCAACGCCTCAAGATTGCCGCGCATAAGCACATAAGGGGAAGGCTCCTGGGTAACAGGATCAAGTTCGATCCGCAGCGGATGCTCCACCCCAGCCTCGACCTGGTCGTCGACATTGCTGGTAAACCGCAGCACCTGCTGCTCCCCCTTGCCCTCGACGTCCAGCAACACGGCAACGAACGGCGCATCGTCGACCCGAATACCGACCTTCTCCACCGGCGTGACCAGGAAGTAGTCGTCTCCGTCACGCCGAATGATGGTGGAGAACAACCGCACCATCGGCTTGCGCCCGATCGGCGTCCCCAGGTAGTACCAGGTCCCGTCCCGGGCGATTCGCATGTCGATGTCGCCGCAGAAATCCGGATTCCACAAGTGCACCGGGGGCAGCCCCTTGTGCGCTGGAATCTGCGCCAGAAGATCGCTGGCCTTGCCCGAATCAGTCATCTCGCTCTCGCTCAGCGGCTCATGCCCAGAAGACTACGAGCGTACTCGCGCATCGGCGCCGCGAGCAAATCCTGTGGCGTGTTGTCGTGGAACGTCAACAAACCGCCACGGCTCTTGATGCGAGCGGTATCGATCAGGTAACGGGTACTGGTCTCGATCAGCATCATCTGCACCACACCGCTGTCCCAGCCCAGGCGATCCACAGCCTGTTCGTCATACCACTCGTCACCGTTGCCGATGCGATCGTCGGTACGCGCGAAACGGGTGTACAGCACGTAATCGGCCCCTACCGAGCGCGCCTCGGCGATGGCATCCTCCAACCCCAGCGGGCCCTGGGCGCGACGCACCAGCGGGAAGTACTCGACGAAGCTCTTGAAAGCCTCCTCCGCCACCGCGTTCTGCCGCGGCACCGGCCCCTTGCCTGGCGGTACGAACGCCCCCTGGCCGATGAAGATGAACGAGTCCGGCTGCAGTCGGACCGACAGGGTACGGGTGGTGTCGCTGTGGTCCAGCAGGCCCGCATCACTCATGTGGTAACGGACGCCTTCGCCCATATCGCTGACATTCATGCAGCCGCCCAACGCCATCAGCGCCAGCAGCAAGACCAGGCTACGCATCTTTCCTCCAAAGACCGGTGACGAAAAACCGGCGAATAGCCGCCAGATGCAGCTTTTGCGCCAGAGTCAGCCGCCGATCACCTTCATCACCATCACATCGCCGGAGAACGCCAGGTCCTGCTTGTCGGCCAACGCCTTCACCAGCAACCGCTGCAAGGCGGGGAGCGCCTCGTGACGCGGCTTGTCCAGCAGCTCGCCGACAAAGTGCCGGTTGCTCGATGACAGACAGCCATGCAACCAGCCGGTGGACGACAATCGCAGCCGCGAGCAGGCACGACAGAACGGGACGCTTTCATTGGCGATCACCCCGAAGTAGCCCAGGCCGGGGATCCGATAACGCAAGGCGGTGGCATCCAGCGGACGGGGCGCCTGCTCATAGGCATGCGCCTGGCCAATCACTGCCAGCAATTGTTCGAGGCTCACGAACTGCTGCAGGAAGGCATTGCGGTCACGTGCCAGGTGGCCCATACGCATCAGCTCGATGAAGCGCAGCTCGTAGCCGTGCGCCAGGCAGTAATCGAGCAGTGGCAGCACCTGGTCCAGGTTCTGCCCACGCATGGGCACCATGTTGACCTTGATCGCCATGCCCGCCGCACTGGCCTGCGCCATCCCGGCGAGCACACTGGCCAGGTCCCCGCCCCGGGCGATCCGGCGAAACGCCAGAGGATCCAAGGTGTCGAGAGAGACATTGAGCCGGCGAATACCAGCATCACGCAGCTGCGGCAACTTGCGCGAGAGCAACTGACCATTGGTAGTGAGGCTGACCTCCTCCAACTTCAGTTCGGCTACCGCTCCGAGGAAGGCATCCAGGCGTGGACTGACCAGCGGCTCACCACCGGTGATGCGCAGCCGTTCGATGCCGGCCGCCTCGACCAGATACGCCACACCACGCGCCAATGCGTCAGCCGAAAGCTCATCCTGCGCCGCCACCAGGCGTTTGCCGTCCGGCACACAGTAGGTGCAGGCATAGTTGCAGGCAGCAGTCAGGCTGACGCGCAGGTTGCGAAAGCGCCTGCCTTGACGATCGACGATCATGGATGACTCCGGCATGGAAGATTCTGGCGGCAAAACCTGACTCATAAATCAGGTTTTTGCAAGCCTTCCCGTCGAAGCCTGAAACAAGAGTGCCCGCCGATGATCCGGCAGGCACGCATTGAGCAGCTTTAGCTAGCGGCTTCCGGATCGCGCTTGCGCTTGTTGCCCATGCGCACGCCGATATCCATGAGGAACTGGAAGAAACCTTCCTGATCCTCGAGCACATTGCTCCAGAATGGCGAGTGATAGAGCGCGACCGCGCCATGCACCAAGGCCCACGCCGCGCAATAATGGAAATACGGCGGCACGTCCTCGAGCTTGCCTTCGCTGATCCGCCCCTTGATCAGTTGGGTCAGGCGGTCGAAGTTGGATGCACGGATGCTGTGCAGTTGCTCGACCATTTCCGGCACCTGGTTGCCCTTGACCACCTTTTCCTCAAGACGGTCGAACAACCGGTAGCGCTGCGGATCGCGCATGCGGAATTCGAAATAGGCACGTGACAAAGCCTCCTTGTCACGGTCGACGTCAGCCGAATGCAACAGTTCGTTCAAGTCGCGCTCGTAGTCGAGCATCAGGCGCAGATAAATCTCCGCCTTGGACTTGAAGTGCTTGTAGATCGTGCCTTTGCCGATGCCCACGGCGTCGGCGATCATCTCGACGGTGACACTGTCTTCACCCTGTTCGAGAAACAGCTTGAGCGCCGTGTCGAGGATTTCCTGCTCGCGACGACGAAACTCACGGACCTTACGAGGTTCTTTCTGCATAAGAAGGACTGGGATGACAATCGAAGCGGATTATTATGCCTAACTGGCGGCAAATTGCACGGATCTTCCAACCATGTCTATGTTTCATGATGAGTTCGAGCTGGCGCCGGGCCTGTGCTACCTCAACCACGCCGCTATCGCCCCTTGGCCCCGTCGGACCCACGACGCGGTGGCCCGCTTCGCCCGCGACAACATGCGCCTGGGTGCCAGCGAGTATCCGGCCTGGCTGGCTACTGAACGGCGTCTGCGCGAGCGCCTGGCACGCCTGATCAATGCCCCGAGCAGCGGCGATGTCGCGCTGGTTGGCAGCACCTCCCAGGCCCTGTCTCTGGTGGCGTTCGGGCTCGACTGGCGGCCTGGGGACCAGGTAGTCATCAGCGCCGAGGAGTTCCCTTCCAACCGCGTGGTATGGCAGGCCTTGGCCGACCAGGGCGTCGAAGTGCTCGAGGCGAGTCTCGCTGGCAGCGACCCGGAGGCTGCGCTGCTCGCCACCTGTGGCCCTCGCACGCGCTTGCTGTCGGTCAGCGCCGTGCAGTACGCCACTGGCCTGCGCCTTGACCTTGCGCGCCTGGGCCGGGCCTGCCGCGCGCATGGCGTGCTGTTTTGCGTGGACGCGATCCAGCAGATTGGCGCCCTGCCCTTCGACGTCCAGGCATACCCATGCGATTTCGCCATGGCCGACGGCCATAAATGGATGCTGGGCCCCGAGGGCCTGGGCCTGTTCTATTGCCGCAGCGACCTGCGCCGGCAATTGAAGCTGCACGCCTACGGCTGGCACATGCTGGACAACCTGGGCGACTTCGACCGCCGTCAGTGGCAGCCGGCGCGCAGCGCACGGCGCTTCGAATGCGGCAGCCCGAACATGCTCGGCGCCTGCGCGCTGGAGGCCAGCCTGTCGCTGCTGGAGGAAGTCGGCATGGCAACGGTCGCAGAGCGGCTGGCAGAGCGAGTCAGGCTGCTGCATGAGGGGCTGGCGAGCATTCCCGGCGTGCGCCTGCATAGTCCGGCCGACCCCGAGCGGCGTGCCGGCATCGTTAATTTCAGCCTCGACGGGCATGCCAATGCCGACATTTATCGATCACTCACCGAAAATGGCGTGATCTGTGCCCTGCGCGGCCCAGGAGTACGCTTTTCCCCGCACTTTCATACCGATGACCACCTGATTGCCGAAGCTCTGCGACAGGTCCGACAAATCGCCATGCATTGAATGCGCAATGGACCGCGGGCGTATTCCAAATTTGTTTAAAAAACGATCAACGATCACTGGCGACTCGTCAAACCTGACCAATACTTGAAGTGTTGGCGTGGCGCATCCCCCCCAAGTGACGCGCCGATAAAGGTGCCCACGGACCGTGTACCTTTGTTTTACTCCTAATGGTCTTAACCCGGATTCCTCCCCCAGAACCCGGGTTTTTTTTGGCCGGATCGGCGCCCGCCCACGCGACAACCTTTCCCGGGCGGCTCAGGCCACCCGTGCCAACGGGAACAGGCGCTTGAAGTTGCCGGTGGTCTGCTCGGCCAGTTGCTCGTAGCTGACACCGCGCAGCGAGGCCACGTACTCGGCGACCTCGCGCACATATTGCGGCAGGTTCGGCTTGCCACGATGCGGGATTGGCGCCAGGTACGGCGAGTCGGTCTCCACCAGCAGGCGATCGACCGGTACTTGGCGGGCTACCTCGCGCAAGGCGTCGGCGTTGCGGAAGGTGACGATGCCCGACAACGAGATGTAGTAGCCCAGGTCCAGCGCCGCCCTGGCCATCGGCCAGTCCTCGGTAAAGCAGTGCAAGACCCCGGCCTGGGGCAGGCTGGCCTCGCGCAGCAACGCCAGGGTGTCTTCACGCGCCGCACGGGTATGCACGATCACCGGCTTGCCGGTCTGGCGCGATGCTTCCAGGTGAAGACGGAACGATGCCTGCTGCAACTCGGCGGCCTCCGGCTCGTAGTGGTAATCCAGCCCGGTCTCGCCAATGGCCACCACATGCGGATGAGCCAGTTCGCGCAGCAGCCATTCCAATGCCGGCGTCTCGCCCGGCGCCAGGTCGAGCGGATGCACACCTACCGAACAGTCGACATCCGCGTAGCGCTCGCTGAGCGCCTTGACCGTGCCTGCGTTGTCCGCGCTCACGCCGATGCACAGGAAATGCCCGATCCCACGCTCACGCGCCGCCTGCAGGGCGGCATCGAGGGAGCCCTGGTGGGCGCTCAGGTCTAGACGATCGAGATGGCAATGGGAATCTACGAGCATGGGAACACGACACACATGAATGAACGATGGAAGTTAGCGCTGACCCGGCAGTTGCACCCAGTGGGCGAGCAAGGCTTCGAGCAGCAACACACGGTTGAGATTGGCCTTGCCCAGCACCTTTTGACGCTGCTCCAGAATCCACGCCTGGATCTCCAGCACCTTGGCCGGGCGGCTTTTCTGCGCCAGATACTGCAGCACCTTGCGCATGTCGGCCAAGCCTAGCCCTTCGTCGTCCTGGGTCAACTGATAGCGCAGGATCAGGTGCGACCAGTCGCAGAACCAATCGAACAGCAGCAGCAACGGCACCGTGTTCCAGGCTTCGGCCAGCTGGCTGGGCGACTGCTGCTGCTTGAGCAGTTTCTTCACCCCTTCGGTGACCAGCGCCCGCTGCTCACGCACCCCTTGGGCCTGCAGGCTGGCCGCCATCAAGGGCGATCCCGCGGCCAGGGTCAGCAGCTCTTCGCGCTGGTCCTCATCGCTGTCCGCCAGCGCTCCGGCCAGCCACTCCCGGCTCTGGGCGAGGCTGGGTTGCGGGCAGGCGATCTGCTGGCAGCGGCTCTTGATGGTCGGCAGCAGGCGACTGGGCTGATGGCTGACCAGCAGCAGCACGGTATCGCCTGAGGGCTCCTCGAGGCTTTTGAGCAAGGCGTTGGAGGCGTTGATGTTCATCGCTTCGACCGGCTCGATCAGCACCACCTTGCGCCCCCCTTGCTGGGCGGTCTGCACCACGAACGACACCAGATCGCGCACCTGGTCGATCTTGATCGGCTTGTCGGCTTCCTCCGGCTCCAGCACGAAATTGTCCGGATGGCTGCCTGCCTTGAGCAGCAAGCAGGACTTGCACTGCCCGCAGGCATCCAGGCCATGCGGCTGCTGGCACAACAGCCGCGCCATGAGACGCTCGGCCAGGGCGCGCTTGCCGATGCCCTGCGGCCCATGCAGCAGATAAGCGTGCGCATGCTGGCCGCGACCGGCCAACTGCTGCCACAACGCCTGCTGCCAAGGGTAGGCTTCAGCCACGGCAACGCTCCAGGATGCCCGGCAGCAACGCGTCTATCGCACGCTGCACCGCCTCCAGCGGCTGCGCGGCGTCCAGCAGGCTGTAGCGCTGCGGCTGCTGCCCTGCGCGCCGCAGGTAAGCTTGGCGCACGGCCTCGAAGAAGTCCTGGCCTTCCTGCTCGAAACGGTCCAGGCGGCCTCGGGCGGCGGCACGGGCCAAGCCAACCTCCACCGGCAGGTCGAAGACCAGGGTCAGGTCCGGGCGCAGGTCGCCCTGGACGAACGCTTCGAGAATGGCGATGCGTTCCACCGACAACCCCCGGCCACCGCCCTGATAGGCATAAGTCGCGTCGGTAAAGCGGTCGCACAGCACCACGGCGCCACGCGCCAGTGCCGGGCGAATGACCTCGGCCAGATGCTGCGCGCGCGCGGCGAACATCAGCAGCAGCTCGGTATCGACGGCCATGGCCTCCTCGCTCGGCGCCAACAACAGCTCGCGGATGCGCTCGGCCAATGGCGTGCCACCGGGCTCGCGAGTCATGACCACATCGATGCCCTGTTCGCGCAAACGCGCCGCCAGGTACTCGCGATTGGTACTCTTGCCCGCGCCTTCGGGGCCTTCCAGGGTGATAAACAAACCGCTCACGAGTGGTCCTTGTTCTCTTCTGGCACCGGCACGTCGGCCGGTGCGGATTCATCGATGGGCGCCGGCCTGTCGTCTTCTGGCGCAAGCGGCTCGTCGGGCGCCGACTCTGCGGATGGCGCCGGCTGCGCCTGCGGAGCAGGGCTCGAGCGGTAGTCCGAGCGGCGCTTGAGCTGAAACTCGCGCACGGCGCTGTTGTGGTCGTCCAGATCGTCGGAGAACACGTGGCTGCCATCGCCACGGGCGACGAAATACAGGCTGGAACCGTCGCTGGGGTTCAGCGCCGCATGGATCGCCTCGCGACCGACCATGGCGATCGGCGTCGGCGGCAGGCCAGTCATGGTGTAGGTGTTGTAGGGCGTGGGCTCGCGCAGGTCGGCGCGGGTGATCTTGCCGTTGTAGCGCTCGCCCATGCCATAGATAACGGTAGGGTCGGTCTGCAACATCATGCCCAGGCGCATGCGGCGCACGAACACACCGGCGATCTGCCCGCGCTCCTGGGGAATACCGGTTTCCTTTTCCACCAGCGAGGCCATGATCAGCGCCTGGTAAGGATCGCGGTACGGCAGATCGGTGCTGCGCTCGGCCCACTCCCTGGCCAGCACTTCATCCAGGCGCATGTACGCCTGTTGCAGCAACTCGACATCGCTCATGCCGCGCACGAAGCGGTAGGTATCGGGGAAGAAGCGGCCTTCGGGGAACACGCCGGTATGGCCGAGCTTGTCCATCACCTCGGAATCGGACAGACCATCGAGGGTGTGCTTGAGCTTTTCGTGCTTGGCCACCGCGGCACGCACCTGGCGGAAGGTCCAGCCCTCGACCAGGGTGAGGTTGTACTGCACCACGTCGCCGCGCTTCCAGGCGTCGAACAGCTGCCCCACGGTCATGCCGGGGGTAACGCGGTACTCGCCGGTGTGCAACGGCGTACCCGCCATGTTGAAGCGCCAGTAAAGACGCAACCACAGCGGATCGTCGAGCAAGCCTTCGCTCTGCATGCGATAGAACATGCGGTTGGGCGTCGTGCCATTGGGCACGTCGAGCAAGCGCTCCTGCGCCACTTGCAGGGGCTGCTCCAGGACCGAGTTGACCTTCCAGGCCGCCCAACCCAATGCCAGGCCGGCGATGATCAACCCCGTTTCCAGCAGCAGCAGGAATTTGCGTCTCACGAATCAAGTATCCAGTAACGTACGGGCAACGGCCTGCAGTTTACGGGTGAGCGGCCCCGCCGGCCAGTTCAGCGCGGCGAATTCACGCACAGGCCAGATACCGTAGACACTGTTGCAGACGAACACCTCCTCGGCCTGCTCCAGCGCCTCCAGCGGCAAGTCCCGCACTTGAGTGGGAATGCCCAGCAACGCCGCCTGCTCCAGCAGCGCCGCGCGCATCACCCCGGCCACGCCGCAACGGCTCAGCTCGGCGGTCAGCAGCACGCCACCGCGCACCAGGAACAGGTTGCTGTACACCCCTTCGATCACCCGTCCTTGGCCATCACGCATCAAGCCTTCGGCAAACGCGCTGTCCTGCCATTCGGCGCGGGCCAGCACCTGCTCGAGGCGGTTGAGGTGTTTGAGCCCGGCCAGTAGCGGTTGTTCCGCCAAGCGTGTCTGGCAGGCGTACAAGCGCACGCCCTGTTCGGCGTGTTCGGCGGGATAGGCGGGCAAGGGGCTGCCCTGGAGGATGCGCCGCGCCTGGGCGCCAGCCACCGGGGCGTAACCGCGCTGGCTGTCGCCGCGGGTCAGGATCAGCTTGGCGACGCCTTCGCCCAGCAATTGGGCGAATTGCAACAATTCATTGCGAACAAGCGTCAGGTCGACTTCGATCGCCAGGCGCTGGCAACCCAGCGCCAGGCGGTCGAGGTGCAGGGCCAGCAGGCTGGGCCTGCCGCCGCGCACGGCAATGGTCTCGAACAGGCCATCGCCGTAGGCCAGGCCGCGGTTCTGCAGGTTGACCGCAGCCGCGTCCTGGCCATCGATCCAGCTGTGCATCAGTCGGCGAACCGACGGAATACCAGCGAGCCGTTGGTGCCACCGAAGCCGAACGAGTTGGACAGCACCACGTCGATCGGCATGCTGCGCGCCTGGTGCGGCACGAAGTCCAGGTCGCAGCCTTCGTCAGGCTCGTCCAGGTTGATGGTCGGCGGCGCCATCTGGCTGTTGATCGCCAGGACGCTGAAGATCGCCTCTACCGCGCCGGCGGCGCCAAGCAAGTGGCCGGTCATCGACTTGGTCGAGCTCACCGCCAGCTTGTAGGCGTGCTCACCGAACACGCGTTTGATCGCGGCCACTTCGGCCACGTCGCCGGCCGGCGTCGAGGTGCCGTGGGCGTTGATATAGCTGACGTCCTCAGGCTGGATGCCGGCATCGCGCAGGGCGTTGGCCATGCAGCGGGCGGCGCCTTCGCCGGAATCGGGTGGCGAGGTCATGTGGTAGGCGTCGCCGCTCATGCCGAAACCGACCAGCTCGGCATAGATGGTGGCGCCACGGGCCTTGGCGTGCTCCAGCTCTTCGAGCACCAGGGCACCGGCACCGTCGGACAGCACGAAGCCATCACGACCCTTGTCCCACGGACGGCTGGCACGGGCCGGCTCGTCGTTGCGGGTCGACAGTGCGCGCGACGCGCCGAAGCCGCCCATGCCCAGGCCGCAGGCCGCCATTTCAGCGCCGCCGGCGATCATCACGTCGGCTTCGCCATAGGCGATGTTGCGCGCGGCCATGCCGATGCAATGGGTGCCGGTGGTGCAGGCGGTGGCGATCGCGTAGTTCGGCCCTTGCAGACCCAGGTGGATCGACAGGAAGCCGGAGATCATGTTGATGATCGAGCCCGGCACGAAGAACGGCGAGATCCGGCGCGGCCCCTGCTCGTGCAGGGTCTTGCTGGTCTCTTCGATGTTGGTCAGGCCACCGATACCCGAGCCCATGGCCACGCCGATGCGCTCGCGGTTGGCGTCGGTGATTTCCAGACCGGCGTTGCGCACCGCCTGGAAGCCGGCCGCCAGGCCGTACTGGATGAACAGGTCGAGCTTGCGGGCCTCTTTGGCCGACAGGTACTGCTCGACTTCGAAGCCCTTTACCGAGCCGCCAAAACGGGTGGAGTAGGCAGACAGATCCGTATGCTCGATCGGACCAATGCCACTGCGGCCAGCCAGAATGCCCTGCCAGGTGCTCGGTACATCGGTACCCAGTGGCGACAGCATACCCATACCAGTGACCACGACGCGTCTACGCGACACAGTACTCTCCTCATTTCCAAATTACAGAGTCTCTTGCCAGTGCACTGATGCAGCCAATGGCCTGGCAACAGACTCCGCTGATTGCAGGGCTTGCAAAGAAAAAACCGCACGCCGGCGACGGCAGTGCGGTTTTTCCCGACAAGAAGCGTCGACTGAAACGTCTTAGGCCTGGTGGCTGTTGACGTAGTCGATGGCAGCTTGAACGGTAGTGATCTTCTCGGCTTCTTCGTCAGGGATTTCGGTCTCGAATTCCTCTTCCAGAGCCATCACCAGCTCAACGGTGTCAAGCGAGTCGGCACCCAGGTCATCGACGAAGGAAGATTCGTTCTTCACTTCCTCTTCCTTGACGCCCAGTTGCTCGGCGACGATTTTCTTGACGCGTTCTTCGATGGTGCTCATACCTAGTTTTCACTCCTAATGGACATATGTCAGGCAGCTGGCCGGTGACCAAGTTTATAGGAAGACGCCTGCTTTTCAAGCGTAACGCGCCTTCCACCAGGCCACCGGGCCCTCTGCCCGGAATCTGGTTGCAGCTTTATAACGGATTTTAGGTTCGCAGTATGACTCTTTTTTGAAGCAATCCGTCACATTGAGTTGCGGTTTTTACATGTACATCCCGCCGTTCACCGGCACGGTGGCACCGGTGACATAGGCCGCGCCGTCGGACGCCAGGAAGGATACCACCTTCGCGATTTCCTCGGCCTGGCCCAGGCGGCCCAGCGGAATTTCCTTCTGCAGGGCCTCGCGCTGCGCTTCTGGCAGCTCGCGAGTCATGTCGGTATCGATGAAGCCTGGAGTCACCGAATTGACGGTGATGCCACGCGAGCCCACTTCACGGGCCAGGGCACGGCTGAAGCCTTCCAGGCCGGCCTTGGCGGCGGCATAGTTGGCCTGGCCGGCGTTGCCCATGGCACCTACCACCGAGCCGATGCTGATGATACGACCCCAACGGGCCTTGGTCATGCCGCGCAGCACGCCCTTGGACAGACGGTAAAGGCTGTTGAGGTTGGTGTCGATCACGTCGAACCACTCGTCGTCCTTCATCCGCAGCATCAGGTTGTCGCGGGTGATGCCGGCGTTGTTGACCAGGATGGCCGGTGCGCCGAACTGCTCGCCGATGGCGCCCAGCACCGCGTCCACGGACTCGGCGCTGGTGACGTTCAGCTCAAGGCCGGTACCGTTGATGCCGTGCTCTTTCAGGGTGGCGGCAATGCGCTCGGCGCCGGAGGCGGTGGTGGCGGTACCGATCACGGTCGCGCCCTGGCGGCCCAGCTCGAGGGCGATAGCCTGGCCGATGCCACGGCTGGCGCCGGTGACCAGTGCAACTTTACCTTGCAGGCTCATGCAAGCTTCTCCGAATTCAGGCCAGCGCCGCGCGGGTGGCGGCGACGGCGTCTGGGGTGTTGAGGTTGTAGGTGGTCACGCCATCGGCGCAACGCTTGTTCAGGCCAGCCAGGACCTTGCCCGGGCCGCATTCGACCAGGTTCACCGCGCCGCGCTCGGCCAGGGCCTGCACGCACTCGACCCAGCGCACCGGCTGGTACAGCTGCGCCAGCAGGTCCTGCTTGAGGGCGTCGAGGTCGGCGGCGATGGCGGCGGTGACGTTCTGCACCACCGGGATCTGCGGGGACTTCCATTCGATGGCATTGACCGACTCGGCGAAACGCTCGGCGGCCGGTTTCATCAGGGCGCAGTGCGACGGCACGCTGACCGCCAGCGGCAGGGCGCGCTTGGCACCGGCCTCTTTGCACAGCTCGATGGCGCGATCCACCGCCGCCTTGTTGCCGGCGATCACCACCTGGCCCGGCGAGTTGAAGTTCACCGCGCTGACCACTTCGTCTTCGGCGGCCTTGGCGCAGATCTCGACCACGACCGCGTCGTCCAGGCCGAGGATCGCGGCCATGGCGCCATGACCGGCCGGCACGGCCTCCTGCATCAGCTGGCCACGGCGCTCGACCAGGCGCACGGCGTCTTTCAGCGAAAGGCTGCCAGCGGCGACCAGGGCGCTGTATTCACCCAGGCTGTGACCAGAGACGTACGCAGGCTGCGCGCCACCCTCTTCCAGCCACAGGCGCCACAGGGCGATCGAGGCGGTCAGGATGGCCGGCTGGGTCTTGTCGGTTTGATTGAGTTGCTCTTCCGGGCCTTCCTGGACCAGCTTCCACAGGTCATAGCCCAGGGCCTCGGACGCTTCCTTGAAGGTCTCGACGATTACCGGCTTCTCAGCGCCCAGCTCTTTGAGCATGCCCAGCGACTGGGAACCTTGACCAGGAAAGACGAATGCGAGGGATGCAGACATTGAACAAGCCCTTATGATCTTGTCGTCGGATAGGGTGCGCCGGGCCGCTGGCCGGGCGCGCAATCTGAAAGCTTGGATGGACACTCAGACCAAGCGGTCACATTTAAGCACTTCATCGGCGATATGCCTAAGGCCTTTGCTTGCCTGTGTCGGCCCTTTCACGGGTAAACCCGCTCCCACAGGATTGCCACGGGCCCGAAGGTTGCAGTGTACCCGCGAAGAGGCCGGCGCAGGCTACAACAGCAAGTCCTCCAGACGCCCGTGCAGGCGCTGCGGCAGGTTCTCCTGGATCTCGATCAGCGCACGCTGGATCGCGCTCTGCAAGCCCTGCACGCCTGCCGAGCCATGGCTCTTGATGACGATGCCCTGCAACCCCAGGAAGCTTGCGCCATTGTGTCGCGCCGGTGCCAGGTCGGCCTGCAGGCGCTTGAGCAACGGCATGGCCATCGCCCCCGCCGCCCGCGAGAGCAGCCCACCACGGAACAACGCCTCGATGCGCGCACCGATCATGGTCGCCAGGCCTTCGCTGGACTTGAGCAGGATATTGCCGACGAAGCCGTCGCACACCACCACGTCCGCCTCGCCACGATACAGCCCGTCGCCCTCGACGAAGCCGATGTAGTTCAGGCCCCGGGCGCTCTGCAACAGGCTGGCGGCCAGCTTGACCTGCTGATTGCCCTTGATGTCCTCGGTGCCGATGTTGAGCAGCGCCACCCGCGGCCGATGCACGCCCAAGGCCTGGGCGGCCACCGAGCCCATCACGGCGAACTGGTAGAGGTTTTCCGCGCTGCAATCGACATTGGCCCCGAGGTCGAGCAACTGACAATAGCCGGCCTGGGTCGGAATCGCCGCCACCATCGCCGGGCGATCGATCCCGGGCAAGGTCTTGAGCACCAGGCGCGACAGGGCCATGAGCGCACCGGTATTGCCGGCGCTCACGCAGGCCTGGGCCTTGCCATCACGCACCAGTTCGAGGGCGACGCGCATCGACGAGTCCGGCTTGCCCCGCAACGCCTGCGATGGCCGCTCGTCCATGCCGATCACTTCGCTGGCCGCGACAATCTGCAGGCGCGCGCGATCCGCAGCCGCAAGGCCACTGACGAGATCTTCTAGGAGGGAGGGTTGACCGACGAGGGTCAGGTGCAGCGAGGGAGTAGCCGAAAGGCAGGCAATGCTAGCCTGAACAATGTTGCGGGGACCGAAGTCCCCGCCCATTGCGTCGATCGCGATGATCTGAGCGGACAAGGATTACTCGTCGGCGCCCTTGTCGATCACTTTGCGACCACGGTATACGCCTTCTGGCGAAACGTGGTGACGCAGGTGTACTTCGCCGGTGCTCTTCTCTACGGACAGGGCGTTTTCCGACAGGGCGTCGTGCGAACGGCGCATGTCACGGGCAGAGCGGGATTTTTTGTTCTGCTGAACAGCCATAATTGATTAACTCCTAAACGTTTGGGTCACGCTTTAACTGCGCCAATACACTGAACGGGTTGGACCGCGATACCTCGTCCTTGCTCGGCTCGGGCTCATCGAGTCCCGCCGGCTGCTGGCATTCTTCCGGATGATGAGCAGGCACGATCGGCAGGGCGAGCAACAGCTCTTCCTCGACCAACGCCTGCAGATCCAAAGGATCTTCGCCCAGTTCCAGCACGTCATAGCCTTTCGGCAACGACTGGGTATTCGCACCCTCCTTCACCACGGCGTATGTGCATTCGCTGTGGATCGGCAGGGTGACCAGCTCAAGACAACGCTGGCAAACCATCTTGACTTCGACGTCCAGCTCGCTGTGGATAACCACCACGTGCTGTTCATCTCGTTCAAAATCGAACTTCGCCTGCACCGTACCGACGTTGTCGGAAAGCGGGTCGCAGAGTCTTTCCAAATCAGCGAGTTGCAGCGAACCTTCGAGGGTTACGCCACGATCAGCCAATTTGCGCGGGTCAACGTGAGGTGGAATCGGGTCATTCAACATAGGCGCAGCATTCTAGGGATGCACCCCCTCCCTGTCAAAGGAAATTAGGTGTCATCTCGCATGTTAGAATTCGGGGCAATTGCCCAGGAGTCTACCATGCTTCCCTTGTTACTGGCTTCCAGCTCTGCGTACCGCCGCGAACTGCTCACCCGCCTGCGCCTGCCCTTCACCTGGGCGAGCCCCGACCTGGACGAACGACGCCTCGATGACGAGCCTGCCGTCGAGCTGGTCCGCCGCCTGGCCCGACAGAAGGCCGAGGCCCTGGCCGCCAGCCACCCCGACCACCTGATCATCGGCTCCGACCAGGTGGCGGTGCTGGGCGAGCAGATCCTCGGCAAGCCCCACACCTTCGAACGTGCCTGCG
>NZ_JAOCDM010000045.1 GCF_029840925.1 Pseudomonas sp. GD03858 | reverse complement strand
GCCAAGGCGGGCAACCATGGCCTCACAGGTTCGGCACGTTGCAACAAATGTAGGAGCGGCCTTGCGTCGCGATGCGCCGCGCGGGCGGCGCTCGATCTCATAGGCGCTGCAACTCTCTCGACAAACACCTGGCAGCCTCACCCCATTCCCCAATGCTGGGTCCCCCCGCCCACCCGCAACACCCCGCCGAACATCGCCAGCCCCCGCCAACCCCCTGCCCCAGAGCCCCCGCACACCTCCCAAGCAAACCTGGCACAACAGTTGCCGGTCCCTCCCCAGACGCCCCAACCCATGGGCCCGTTTGCAGGAGGAATCGACTCATGCACCGACCGACACCCCACCCGCTGGCCGTCGCCATCTTCGCCGGCCTGCTCCATCTACCCGCCCAGGCTGCGCTATACGCAGTCGACACCGGCCCCTACACGTTGCCCACCGGCAAGTTCCCGGCCTGGTACCAGGACAGCCATGGCCGGGTCCTCGACCTGTGCCTGTCCAAGGCCGTCAGCTCGCGGGTCGCCGGTGCCCCAGGCGCGCCGTCGTACATGTGCACCCTGCTGCCGACCCCGGGCGTGTTCGACGACACCCAGCCGATCGTCTTCCCCAGCAATTTCCCCGATGAGGCGTTCTGGTTCACCGCCGACGCCGCCATCGTCGACGCCGCCCGTGGCATCGACCTGAGCTTCGGCTCGGCCATCGAGGCGGCGTTCAGCGCCGAGGAGCCAATCGACGGCGACCAGGTCAGCTTCGCCCGGGTCCGCATTCGCGTCGATGTGCCGGTGGCCGGCACCTATGTGATCACCCACCCCTACGGCGTCGAAGTGTTCGATGTGCCCGCCGCCGGCCGGCGCGCGATCAACATGACCCGCGACATCGGCATCGGCTCGCCGGGCGACCACAGCGGCGCGCTCAAGGGCGACGTCGGGCCGTTCCTGCGCAGCGTCAACGGCCCGTATACCGAGACCAACCCGGTGTCCGGCGCCAGCGAGCGTTTCGTCGGCGACCCGAACCTGGAAGAGCCAGTCACCGGCAGCCCGTTCAACACCAACTTCGTGCGCATCGAAGGCCCCAACGGTATCGACCTGCGCACCGAGCTGTTCGCCATCTCCGGCAAGCTGTCCACGGTCAACCGCCCCACCCCGCTGATCCCGCTGCGCAGTACCTATTCGCGGCACAGCGTGAACGGCGACCTGCGCGCCCAGCAGGATGTGTTCGCCATGGCGCCACCGGCGCCGGCCACGGTCACGCTGTCCAGCCAGACCCCCACCCTGCCTTTGACCGAAGCCAACGGCACCGGCGCCTGGTATGCCCAGTCGGCGCTCAATCCCACCTTGCCGCTGACCCTGCAGGTGACCGCCGACAACAGCCTGGCCATCGCCACCAGCACCCCGACCAGCGCGCCGATGCCCCTGGTCGACCTGGTGACCATCAGCCGCGCCGAATACAGCCTGGCCAGCGGCCAGTTGACCCTGGTCGCCAGCACCAGCGACGAGACCAGCCCGCCGGCCCTCACCGCCCATACCGGCAACGGTGCGCTGATCGGCGGCCTGAGCGGCAACGGCGCGGTGAAGACCCTCAGCACCGGGCTGTCGCCGATTCCGCCGGCCAGGGTGCAGGTCACCAGCGCCAATGGCGGCAGCGACAGCGAAGACGTGGTGCTGGTGCCATGAACAGACAAAGGCCCCGCCTTCAAGGAGGCAGCATGAACACATGGTCACGCCGGGCGCTGTGCGCCGCCGGTTTCACCCTCACCGTGACCAGCGCGGCCTGGGCCGCGCTGTCGGAGGTCGACCCAGGCCCCTATACCTTCGCCACCGGGGGCTACCCCATGTGGTACAAGGACGCCAACGACCTTGCCCTGGAGCTGTGCCAGTCGCGCGCCACCAGCAGCCGGGCTCCCGGCGCGCCAGGTGCGCCGGCCTACCTGTGCACCCTGCTGCCCGAGCCCGGCGTCTATGACGACGCCCTGCCACTGGTGTTCCCGGACAACTGGCCGCCAGAGATGTTCTGGTTCCTCGCCGAAACCGAGATTCCCGAAACGGGCAACAGCGGCTACGAGCTGGAAGTCTATGTGGCGGCCCTGGAAGCGGCCTTCGCCGCCGAAAATCCGGTCGACGGCGATCAGCAGAGCTTCGCCCGCATCCGCATCCGCGCTTCGGTGCCACGTGCCGGTACCTATACCGTTACCCACCCCTACGGCGTGGAGACGGTCACCGTGGCCGCCAACCAGGTCGGCCGGCGGGCGATCAACATCACCCGTGACATCGGCATTGGCGCCCCTGGCAACTTCAGCGGCGCGCTGAACGGCAACCTCGGCCCGTTCCTGCGCGGTGTCGGTGGCCCATACACCGCGGTCAACCCGGACACCGGCGCCACCGAGACCTTCATCGGTGATCCGAATATCACCGAGGCGGTGACCGGCAGCCCGAACAACACCAACTTCGTGCGCATCCAGGGCCCGGCAGGCACTATCCAGACCAACGCATTCACCGTGTCCGGCAAGCTGCTCGACCAGCGCCAGCAGACCCCGGTAACCCTCGAGCGCGCCACCTACCAGCGCAATGCCGCCGGCACCCGCGTCGAGGTCTTCGCCAAGGCGCCGAACAGCGCCAGCCTGTGTCTGCGCAACGGCCTGGCGCTGATCGGCACGCCGCCGTCGCCCTGCCAGTTCGGCATGCTCGCCGACAACAACGGGCTGTTCTTCAGCCAGCAGTTGAGCCAGGCCGTGCCACCGTCGGTGGTGGTGGTCACGGCCAGCAGCCCCGCCGGCAGCACCCGGCCGACCGCGCTGTCGAGCAAGCTCAGCGATGTGGTGAAGGTCAGCACCGCGCGTTACGACTGGGCCGCGAAGCGACTGGTGATCGAGGCCCGCTCCAGCGACGAAGTGCTGGTGCCCGATCTGCTGGTGCAGGGCTTCGGGCGCATGTCCAAGGCTGGCGTGCTGCAGAGCCTGACGGTCAACGACCTGACTCAGCCACCGGCCACCATCACCGTCAAGTCCGCCCACGGCGGCAGCGACGTGGAGCCGGTGGTGGTGGTCGGCAGCGCGCCGGTGCAAGCCGAGAACCAGCCACCGCTGGCCCAGGCCGACACCGGCAGCACCAGCGTCGGCGTGCCCGTGACCCTGAACCTGCTGGCCAACGACAGCGACCCCGACGGCAACGTGCCGTTGGCGATAACCGACCTCACCCAGCCCGGCACCGGCCTGGGTGGCGTGGTCCTCAACGGCAGCACGGCGGTGACCTACACCCCGCCGGCCGGCGCCACCTCGCCGCTGGTGGCCACGTTCAGCTACCGCGCGCAGGACGCCAAGGGCCTGAAGTCGGCGATTGCCACGGTGACCGTCAACGTCGCGCCGAACCAGCCACCGACCGCCGTGGCCGACAGCGTCGCCACCCTCGGCGTGCCGGTGACCATCGGCGCCCTGGCCAACGACACCGATCCGGAAGGCAACCTGCCGCTGACCATCGCCAGCGTCACCCAGCCGACCCCGGCCGGGCGTGGCACGGTCAGCACCGACGGCAACGTGATCACCTACACGCCACCGGCCACGGTCAGCTCGGCGTTCAGTACCAGCTTCACCTATATCGCGCGTGATTCGGTCGGTGGGCTGTCGACGCCGGGCACGGTCACCGTGCAGGTGTCGCCACGGCCTGCCCAGGAAACCTTCGCCATCACCGCGGCGACGGTCACCGCCCGCTCGAACAACCGGTACAACTGGGACATCAGCGGCACGTCCTCGGTGACCACCGGCAACACCATCACCGTGCGGGTCACCACCACCAGCGGCGTGCAGACCCTGGGCACCACCACGGTACCGGTGACCGGCCGCTGGCGCCTGGCGGTGAGCAACAGCACCACGGCGATCCCGACCGCCAGCCCGACGGTGACCGTGACCAGCAGCCAAGGCACCACGCGCACCAGCAACGTGACCGTGCAGTAGCGCCTCGGGAGGACGCCATGAAACGCCTGTATCCACTGCTGCTGTGCCTGGCCGTCATCGGCCAGGCCAGCGCCGACGACCTGATGGACAACGCCGACCTCGCCGCCGGCAGCGACCTGGGCGAGCCCCTTGTGGTGCGCCTGCTGCCGGCGGGCAATGGCCAGGTGGCGGTGATCGAGCAGCAAGGCACGGGCAATCGCGCCGCCCTCGACCAGAACGGCCAGGCCCTGTTGGGTCGGATCGTCCAGGCCGGGGGCGCGCAGGAGGCTTACATCCTGCAGGAAGGCAGCGACCTGATGGCCGCGATCAGCCAGCAGGGCTATGGCAACAACGCGACGATCCGGCAGGCCGGCAGCGGCAACAGCGCCACCATCGAGCAGCTCGGCAACCTGAACAACGCCACCATCGACCAGCGCGGCACGGGGCTCAACAGCTCCGTGACCCAGGCCGGCAATGGCCAGCAAGTCCATATCACCCAGTATCGCTAGACCCGTACCGACAAACCTGGAGGCACCACCATGCACAAGCTCGCCCCCCTGAGCGCCGCCATTGTCCTGGCCCTTGCCGGCCAGGCCATGGCCGACGACAGCACCTCGACCCAGACCCAACAGGGCGCCCAGAACATCGCCGAGGTCAAGCAGACCCTGGCGCCGTTCGCCTCGGCCACGCAGAACCAGGCCGGCCATGACCACAACCACATGGCCGTGCAGGACAACAGCACCAGCCACATCCAGCAGAGCGCCACCGGCTCGTTCAACGCCGGCTACGCCGAGCAACTGTATGAAAACGGCAGCCAGATCACCCAGCACGCGGGTGGCGAACTGAACGACGCGTTCGCCAGCCAGTCGGTGGGCGAGAACAACGAGGCATTGCAGACCCAGGCCGGTGCCGGCAACCGCTCGATCATCTGGCAGGACACCCAGACCGGCAGCAAGGCCACCACGCTACAGTCGGGCTTCGGCAACAGCGCCACCGTCGAGCAGTTGTTCGGCGGCAGCAACAACAAGAGCGTGATCATGCAGCTGGGCACCGACAACCAGGCCGCCGCCGAGCACATGACCCACCGCGACGGCGATATCGCCATCTACCAGGAGGGCAAGCAGAACTGGGCCTATGGCGACCAGCGCGACGGGCTGGGCGGCACCATCGGCATCAACCAGTACGGCACCGGCCATTCGGTGGAAGTCTGGCAGGACAACCAGACCGCCAGCCAGGCCAGCGTCCAGCAGAATGGTCAGCTCAACGAGGGTTACATCGACCAGAGCTTCGGCCAGAACAACAGCGCCAACCTGAACCAGAGAGGCAACGGCAACGCCAGTTGGTCGGACCAGTTCGAGAGCAACCAGTCGGTGACCAGCATCTCGCAGGACGGCAACAAGAACCTGCACTTCACCTACCAGACCGGCGACAACCATAGCCTGACCATCAGCACCGTGGGCAATGCCAACAAGATCATGGCCAGCAACTGGAAGGGCGAGAAATCCGGTGGGCAGTTCGGCGCCAACCAGCGTGCCGAGATCAACCAGAACGGCCACGGCAACAGCGTCAACATCACCCAGGAAGGCAACAGCCAGGTTGCCCGGCTGAACCAGAAAGGCCTCTTCAACAAGATGGAGACGCATCAGGTAGACAGCAACAACGAGCTGTACTTCGAACAGAATGGCAACGACAACCTGCTCATCGCCGATCAGCGCGGCACCGCCAACTACGCCGAAGGCCTGGCCGCCGGCAGTGGTGGCAGCATCACCGTCGAACAGTCCGGCAGTGGCAACCAGAGCTACACCTACCAGCTGCACGGCTACGGCAACGAAGCCACCATCAAGCAGACCGACGGCGTCAACCTCGCCTACGTGACCCAGGCCGGCAACGCCAACCAGGCGTTTGTCGACCAGAGCGGAGCCAGCCAGACGGCCACCATCACCCAGTACGGCAATGCCAACATGGCGACCGTTACCCAGCAGTGAGGTTCTCCCTCCCCCCTTGGACCGCGGTGTTGGCTCTCCCTGGCACTGCGGTTCCTTTTTGCTTCAGGTTCGAGAATGCCGGTTTTGATTTTTCATGCGGATTCGCAGGCGATGTTGATTGTTCTGGCCCTTTCGCGCGCAGGGCGGGAGCGTGAAGCCTCAGGAACTCTCGCGCACCATCAGCTCGAACCCCAGGTCCTGCTGCTCCTCAGCCACCCGCTTGCCGTCGAGCATCGCCAGCAAAGCCTGCGCCGCCCCTCGCCCGACCGCCGCCCGCGGCGTGCGAATGGACGTCAACCGCGGCACCATGTGCGCCGACCCCGGCAGATCATTGAACCCGACCATGGCCACCTGGCGTGGTACTTCGACCCCCTCGCGCAGCGCCTGCAGCACCGCCCCCTGCGCCAGGTCATCGTTGCAGAAGAAGATGCCATCGACATCCGGCGCCCGCGCCAGCAACCGACTGAACAGCACGCCGCCCAGGCCAATGGAAGACGGCTGCGGATCCAGCACCTCCAGCTCGGGCGCCTGCAGCCCGGCTTCGGCCAGCGCCTGGCGGAAGCCTTCGGCACGCTGCATCACCCTCGGGTCGAGCTGCGCCGCGATGAACCCCAGGCGCCGCCGCCCGCGCTCGATCAGGTGCCGCGCCGCGGCGCGCCCGGCCTCGTGCTGGGAGAAGCCCACCGACAACGCGCCTGTCGCCCCGCCCAGCTCCATCATGTGCACGCACGGCACCTGGCTGGCCGCGAGCATCTTGCGCGCGCCTTCGCTGCGCTCAAAGCCGGTGAGCAACATCCCGCACGGCTGATAGGCCAGGTAATTGCGGATCAGGTTCTCCTCCTCGGCGATATCGTAGTGATAGTTGCCGATCAGCACTTCCAGCCCACGCGGCCGCATCACCTCATGGATCGCTTCGAGGGTGTCGATGAACAGCTGGTTGGACAGCGACGGAATCAGCACCACCACCGACTGGCTGCGCGCCGAAGCCAGGGCGCGGGCCGCCGGGTTGGCGACATAGCCGAGGCTGGACGCCGCGGCCAGGACCTTTTCCACCAGCTCGGGCGCGACCGTGCTGACCCCGCGCAGGGCGCGGGAGGCGGTGATGGGGGAAACCCCGGAAAGCCTGGCGACTTCCGCCAGAGTGGGACGACCAGTGGTACGCGAGCCAGTACGAGACATGAGTGTTGTAATTTTACTGCTTGCAGGAATGGGGAACGGTCACTAAGGTAGCGCTGTCTCTGAATGCAGGCAATGCAATCTTGGTAGCAGGCATGCGTTCAGCGTCCATACTGCCAAAGACAAGATCAATAAAACCCGGGAGGGTCGCGTTGTCGTGTTTGGTCCGCCTTGACCAAGACAGCGCTATCTCACCCAGCAGGAGGTACAGATGAACCCTTCCCTGTCCGCGATCGTGGTCATGGGCGTGGCCGGCTGCGGCAAGAGCAGCGTCGGCGCCGCCATCGCCACCCGCAGCGGCGGCCGCCTGATCGAAGGCGATGCCTTTCACCCTGCCGCGAACATCGCCAAGATGAGTGCCGGCATTCCCCTGGACGACGACGACCGTGCCGGCTGGCTGGTACTGCTTGGCCAGGAACTGCAGGCCACCCTCGCCGCAGGCGAACGCCCCATCCTCACCTGCTCGGCCCTCAAGCGCCGCTATCGCGACACCCTGCGCCAGGCCGTGTCCGAGCTGTGCTTCGTGTTCCTCGAACTGACCCCGCAGGAAGCCGAGAAGCGCGTGCTCGCCCGCCCCGGCCACTTCATGCCGGCCAGCCTGATCGACAGCCAGTTCGCCGCGCTGGAAGCGCCGCACGGAGAGCCCCTGACCCTGGCCCTGGACGCCACCCGCCCGCTCGCGATGCTGGCCGAGGACGTGCATCAATGGCTAAAGCCCAACGGTGAGCAGGCGCTGGCGCGGACTGCCTGACCCGGCGGTTTTTCCAGCTCACCAAAGACAGCGCTGTCTCCCAAGCCTCTGATGGCCAATGACGCAAGACACGCGACACCAAAACAACAACGAAACGAAAAGACCGAGGTTCACGAACCATGTTCGGACTGGCTACCGATACCTTTCTGCTACTCGACGCACTGGTCACCATCGTCGGGCTCATCCTGCTGATCACCCACTTCAAGGTTCACCCCTTCGTCGCCCTTACCCTGGCCGCGGGCTTTCTCGGCCTGACCTCCGGCATGCCGGTGGCCAAGGTGATGAAATCGTTCCAGGACGGCTTCGGCGGCGTGCTGGGCTTCGTCGGCATCGTCCTGGCCCTGGGCACCATGCTCGGCAAGCTGATGGCCGACTCCGGCGGCGCCGACCAGATTGCCCAGACCCTGATCCGCGCCTTCGGCAAGCAGAAGGTGCACTGGGCGATGATGTTTGCCGCCTTCCTGGTGGGGATCCCGCTGTTCTTCGAGATCGGCTTCGTGCTGCTGATCCCGCTGGTGTTCATCGTCGCTCGTCGCTCGGGCGTGTCGCTGGTGAAGATCGGCATCCCGTTGCTGGCCGGCCTGTCGGTGGTGCACGGCCTGGTACCGCCACACCCGGGGCCGCTGCTGGCGATCGGCATCTTCCACGCCGACATCGGCAAGACCATTTTCTACGGCCTGCTGGTGGCGCTGCCGACGGCGGTAATCGCCGGGCCGCTGTTCGGCAATTTCATCTCGCGCTATATCCCGGGCAATCCGTCCCAGGAGCTGATGGACCAGATCGCCCGTGAAACCAACCAGCAAAACCTGCCGAGCTTCACCGTGACCCTGGTCACCGTGCTGCTGCCGGTGGCGCTGATGCTGCTCAAGACCTTCGCCGACGTGGTGCTGCCCGCCGAGCATATCGTGCGTCAGTGGATGGACCTGATCGGCCACCCGATCACCGCCCTGCTCGCCGCCCTGCTGCTGGCCTTCTACACCTTCGGTTCGGCGCGCGGTTTCAGCCGCCAGCAGATCATGAAGATGCTCGACCAGAGCCTGGCGCCCACCGCCGCCATCGTGCTGATCGTCGGTGCCGGCGGTGGCTTCAAGCAGATGCTGGTGGACACCGGCGTCGGCAACGTGATCGGGCAGATGGCGGTACAGGCCGAGATCTCGCCGATCCTGCTGGCCTGGCTGGTGGCGGCGGTGATCCGCATCGCCACCGGTTCGGCGACCGTGGCCACCATCACCGGCGCCGGCATCGTCGCACCGGTGATCGACCTGGTGCCCGGGGTGAACCGCGAGCTGCTGGTGCTGGCCACCGGCGCCGGCTCGCTGATCCTGTCCCACGTCAACGACGCCGGTTTCTGGCTGGTCAAGCAGTACTTCAACATGACCGTGGCGGAAACCTTCAAGACCTGGAGCATGATGGAAACCATCCTTTCGGTGGTCGGCATCATCTTCATCATGCTGCTGTCGCTGGTGGTGTGACCGTTGATCGCCGCAATGGCACCTTGCTGACGGGGTCCAGGCCCAAGTGAGACAGAGGCCCTGCGCTGGCAGGGCCGCTTTCTCCGTCGCAAAGGAGCCTGCCCGATGAAACACGCCTTCCTCCTGGCCGCCCTGCTCGCCTCGCCCCTGGCCTTGGCCGTGGGCACCGGCACCACCTATCCCGACGATCCGCACAATCCGGCGCCACAGCCGGGCGTCGACAGCACCCTCAATCCGATCGAGAAGCCCATGCCACGGGATACGGACCCGAGGATCAAGGGCAATGACCCGCAACGCGCGCCTGCCGAGCAGAACGATGCTCGCGATCTGCCGGGGATGGGCGACAGTGGCTCGGAGGGCATGGGGCGTGAGGGTGACGGGTCAGGAAACACCGGGAAACCTTGAGCGCACACCCCTTGTAGGAGCGGCCTTGTGTCGCGAAAGGGTCGCGAAGCGGCCCTTACAATCTTTGCATCAATGCTGAAATCCCGGGGCTGCTGCGCAGCCCTTTCGCGACACAAGGCCGCTCCTACAGGGATCGCGCCGCTACTCACCACTGCCGTTTGTCCGGCCTGCTCAGCCCCAGCTTCTCGATCTTGTAGCGCAGCATGTCCCGCGACAGACCCAGCAGCCGCGCCGACTTGGTGACATTCCAGTCGGTGCGATCGAGCGTGCGGCAGACCATGTCGCGCTCCATGTCCGGCAGGCTGCCGGAAAGCTCCGATTCGTGGCGATGCGCATCGAGAACGGCAATGGTCGACGGCTGCGCCATGGGCTCGTCGACCAGGGTCATGCACAGGTTCAACTGATGCGCGCCAATCACCTCGCTGGGGGCCAGCAGCACGGTCTGCTCCAGCATGTTGCGCAATTCGCGCACATTGCCTGGCCAGCCATACCCAAGCATCAAGGCCTCGGCCTCGGTCGAGAAGCGCAGGTTCGGCTTGCCATAGCGGCGCCCATGGTGCGCCAGGAAATGCCGGGCAAGACGCAGGATGTCCTGGCCGCGAGCATACAGCCGCGGGACCTTCAGCGCGATGATGCGCAGGCGGAAGAACAGGTCTCGGCGGAACTTGCCCTGCTGGACCATCTGTTCCAGGTTGCAGTTGGTGGCACTGATCACCCGCAAGTCCACCTTGCGTTCCTTGACCGCGCCGATGCGGCGGATGCAGCGGTCCTCCAGGAGTTTGAGCAGCTTGGCCTGCAGTACCAGGTCCATTTCACCGATTTCATCGAGGAACAATGTGCCGCCATCGGCCGCCTCGACCAGGCCGACACGCCGCTCCTTGGCATCGGTGAACGCGCCCTTCTCGTGCCCGAACAGCTCGGCCTCCAGCAGGTTGGCCGGAATCGACGCACAGTTGAACTCGATGAACGGCCCCTTGGCCCGGCTGCCATCGAAATGCAGGGCACGGGCCACCAGTTCCTTGCCCGTGCCGGTCTCGCCCTCGATCAACACCGGCGGCAGGTCGTCGCTGGCCATGCGCCGCTCGGCGTCGAGCAACTGCCTGAGCGTGTGCTTGAGCTCGAGCATCACCGGCGACTCGCCGATCAGCGCCTGCATCCCCGACTTCTGCGCCTCGCGCTCCTGGTAGAAGGTCAGCGTGCGCTCCATGCGCTCGGCAGCCAGGGCCTTGTCCAGCATCAACTTGAGCTCGGCCAGCACCACCGGCTTGGTCAGATAGTGAAAAGCGCCCTCTTTCATGGCCAGCACCGCGTCCTCGACGTTGCCGTAGCCGGTCATCATGATCACCTTGAGCTCCGGCGCCTGTGCCACCAGGGTCCGCAACAGCTCATGCCCGCTCATGCCAGGCAGCGAGTTGTCGGTCAGCACGGCATCGGGCTGAATGCGCTTGACCTGCTCGAGGGCCAGCTCGGCGCTATGGCACACCGAGACCTCGAAGCCCTTCAGATTCAGGTAGGTGCGAATATTGTCGGCGAGGATCTCATCGTCCTCGACCACCAGGATGCTGCGCTCCATGGTCCCCTCCCGCTGCGATATTGAAAGTCAGGCTGACGCGGGTTCCTTCCTCTTCGCGGCTGCTCAGTTCGACCGCGCCGCCAAAGCGTTCCATGATCCGTTTGACCAGGGCCAGGCCGACGCCCAGTCCGCCCTGCTTGGTCGTGAAGAATGGCTTGAACACCATCTGTCGTTGCTGCTCGCTCATGCCTTTGCCGGTGTCGCTGAGCTGCAACTGGGCCTGCTGGCCGTCGAGCTGGCGTACCTCGGCCCGCAGCACGCCGCCTCGGGGCATGGCCTCCAGCGCATTGGCGAACAGGCTGTTGAGAATCTGGGTAAGTTGCAGCGGCTGGCTCGCCACCCACTGCGCCTGCGGCCCTTCGAGGCTGAAACACACGCCGTTGCGCTCGATCTGCGGCGCGAAGGTCTGCCGTGCATCCTCGATGGCGGCCACCAGGTCGACCGCTTCCGCTTCATCGCTGGCGGGGCGCAGCGACACCAGCAGATCGCGCACCCAGCGCGACATGCGATCGACCTGGGTGATGATGTCGCCAATGTTCTTGCGCGCCGCCGGGCTGGCGATCTCCTGGGCCAGCTCGGCGCTGGAGCGGATGTTGGCCAGCGGGTTGCGCAGGCTGTGGGCCACCGCCGAGGACATCTCGCCCAGGGCCACGTAGGTCTCGCTGGCCACCAGCCGGTCCTGCTGATGCTGCAGCAGGCTCGCGGCGCGGCGCACGATCCAGAACAGCCCGAAGTAGATCAGCGCGCCACCGGCCAGCGTGGAGACCCAGATCAGCACATAGCCACGCTGGATCCGCCGCACCAGGTCCTGGGGTTCCTTATAGATCTCGACCATGCTCAGTACCTGTTCGCCCTGGCTGTCGAACAGCGGAATGTAGTTCTCGATGAACAGCAGCCTGGGCTCGCGCTGGAACTTCTGCTCCTCACGGTCCTCATCGGCCTTGTGGTAGCTGGCCGACACCGACTGGCGCGACTGGAAGGCATGCTCGAGATCGTCATCGCCCTCGATACGCTTGCCGATCAGTTGCGGGTTGGTCGACCAGACCACCGTGCGGTCCCGGGCATAGACATTGGCCAGGAGGATGTCGGGCAGGTGTTCGACATGATCGAGGAACTCGACCCGGGTGGACTGGGCCAGCTGCGGCGTGAACTGCAGGTGCTGTTCATCCAGCCGTGGGTCGAGCAGCTCGCCCATGGTGACGCCCGGCGGCAACTGTGAGTGCCGTACCTCGGCCTGGGCCATGGCCTGGATGAACTGGGCGGTGAGCATGGCGTCGCGCTCGACACTGTCGCGCACCACGAAACGGGTCGACACATACCCCAGCCCGCCGGCGACCGAAGCGATGATCAGCAGGCTGACCAGCGAGAACCAGCGCAGCAGGTTGAACTCGCGCGGCGGCGAAAGCAGCCCCGGGATAGGGGTGACGGCTTTGTCGGGGGACTCGTTCTCGAGCGTCTGCATCGCTTCATATCCGCCTGGAGGCCGGTGATCGTCACCCGCGCGCCGTCGCTACTCGCGGTAGCAAAATCCCTGGCGGCGTCATGCCTGTCGTCGCCACCCTGGGGTCGAGAAGGGTCTAAGCAAAAACTTGGCCAGCGAAAAATAAAAATCATTTTTATATATAAATCATTTGCTTAGAGCTTAAACCTAAACTCGAAAGAAGAAGAATTCCCCAGATGTGGGTAAAAACCACACGATTCAATAAAAACAATAAAAATCACTAAGTTAAAAATCTTATCTGATAAATAACATCAGGTTATTGCCACACGAAAACTCAACAGCACACGGGTACCCAAGCCTTCCTGGCTGCTCAGGCGCACCGAGCCACCGCAACGCTCCATGATCCGCTTGACCAGCATCAGACCCACCCCCAGCCCGCCCTGCTTGGTGGTGAAGAACGGTCGGAACGCCATGCGCTGCTGTTGCTCGTTCATGCCCTTGCCGGTATCCGACAGCCGCAAGGTCAGGCTGCGCCGGTCATGTCTGACCAGCTCCACGCGCAACTCGCCACCTGGCTCCATCGACTCCAGGGCGTTGGCGATCAGGCTGTCGAAGATCTGGCCGATCAGCTCCGGCTGCCCCAGCACCTGCACTGTCGGCAGCTCGGCCAGCGCCAAGCGTATGCCACCGCGCTCCAGTGCCGGGGCGAACGCCTGCAGGCTTTCGCGCAGGGTCTGGGCAACATCCACCGGCACCGTGTCGTCGTTGAGCGGGCGCAACGACTGCAGCAGCTCGCGTACCCACTTCGACATGCGATCGACCTGGCTGATGATGTCGCTGATATTCTTCTGCGCCGGCCCCTCATCGAAGGCCTCGGCCAGCTCCGCGCTGGAACGGATGCTGGCCAGCGGATTGCGCAGGCTGTGGGCCACCGCCGACGACACCTCGCCCAGGGCGACGAAGGTTTCGTTGCCGATCAAGCGCTTCTGCTGCGCCGCCATCAGCCGCGCGGCTCGGCGCATGATGCCGTAGAGCCCGAAGTAGACCAGCCCTACGCCCACGGCAATGGCCAGCCAGATCAGCAGCAGGCCATGCTCGATGCGGGTGATCAGGTCATGGGGTTCCTTGTAGATCTCGACCATCGCCGTGACCTTTTCACCGTCGGCGTCGAACAGCGGGATATAGTTTTCGATGAACAACTGCTCAGGCGGCGTGATGAACTTCTGCTCGCTGCGCGCCTGTTCGAAGTCGTGGTAGCTGGCCGAGACCCGCATCTTGTATTCGAACGCCTTGTCCAGGTCATCGTCGGAGTCGATCAGCTTGCCGATCAGGGCCGGGTTGCTCGACCAGATCACCGTCCGGTCAGGCGCGTAGATATTGGCCAGGAGCAGGTCCGGCAGATGGGCGACATGGTCGAGGAACTCGCCGCGCGCCTTGCGCCGCGCTTCTGGCGAGACTTGGGGCACGGCATGGTCGGTACGCGGGTCGAGCAGCTCGCCCATGGTGCGCACATTGGGGATCGACACATGCCGGACCTCGGCATCGGCGATCGAGGTGATGAACTGGGCAGTGAGCAACGCATCGCGCTCGACGCTCTCGTCGATGATGAAACGACTGGAGATCAGCCCCAGGCCGATGCCCACCGAGAGAATGATGGCCAGGCTGACCCAGGCATACCAGCGCAGCAGGTTGAACGGCTTGCGCCCGCCGCCGCCATCGGCGGGCACGAACGGTTCGAAACGGGGGGCGAGGTCCATGGCAGGCTCCGCGGCTGGGCACCTCTAGAGGTTATAGCCCAGAGTTGGGGAAACCATGGGCTGCCGGCGTGGCCTTGTCGCTCACAGAACAGGAGGCGGTCCGGCCGTCGACGGCCCTCGGACATTCTAGGCTTTGTACGAAAAGTGCCTGCGCGACGATCATGCTGCGTTGAAAACAGGCTCGGAATGCTCATTTACAACCAGTAAACTCCGCTTCCTCGCCTGTTTTCGCCTTGCCTGATCGCCGCTCGGCGACTTTTCGTACAAACCCTAGAGCGGCGCATCCTCGGCCAAGCCCCGCAGCAGGCGATATTCGCGCAGCACGTTCGGCACATAGCGCCGTGTCTCGGCAAAGGGCGGCACCACCCTTCCCCGGCTGAGCACCGCGTCCGGCCCGGCATTGTAGGCCGCCACCGCCAGGGTGATGTCGTTGTCGAACAACGTCAGCATGCGCTTGAGGTAGCGCGCGCCGCCATGCACGTTGGCCTCGGGGTCGAGCGCATCGCTGACCCCCATTTCCTTCGCGGTGCCCGGCATCAACTGCATCAATCCCACCGCGCCCTTGGCCGAACGGGCCTTGGGGTTGTAGCCGGACTCGGCCTTGATCAAGGCATGCAGCAAGGCCTGCGGCACATCGTTGGCCAACGCGGCGGCGGCCACCAGTTCGGCATATGGCCGGCCGATGACCAACTGCGCATTGGCCGGCCCGCCCTGCGCGTCCTTCTCGCGGATCACCCGGTCGTAGTGGCGTCCCGGACGGTGCACGTTGGACAGCACGAAGCCGCCCTTGCCGTCGCTGGAGATGTACACGTCGGCCTGGGCGTCCAATGCCAGCAGCCCTACCAACAATCCCAGGATCAATCCACGCATGTCGGTCGCCTCCCCGCCGTGAGCCCCCGAAGTGGGGGAAATGCCCCGCCAAGCCGGGCTTTTCGGCAATGACGCAAGCAGCGTGCCGCCGGCCATCGCCCATGGCGCCTGGCCCCGGCGCAGACGAGCACGGCAGTTGCATAAGCGCAGTGAAGGCAAGCCTGCCCACGCGACGGAGGGTTTCATCATGCACCGCAACATTCATGTCCAACGTGGCTTCACCTTGCTCGAACTGCTGGTGGTACTGGTGGTGCTGGGCCTGTTGGCCGGGATCGTCGCCCCCAAGTACTTCAGCCAGTTGGGGCGCTCCGAAGCCAAGGTGGCGCGGGCACAGATCGAAGGCCTGGGCAAGGCCCTGGATCTCTACCGCCTGGAAATCGGCCACTACCCCAGCAGCGAGCAAGGGCTGCAGGCCCTGGTGGTGGCGCCTAGCGGCGAGGGACGCTGGGCCGGCCCCTATCTGCAGAAGGCCGTGCCCCAGGACCCGTGGGGGCGCGCCTACATCTATCGACAACCTGGCGAGAACGGCGGCGAGTACGACCTGCTGTCCATGGGCAAGGATGGCCAGCCTGGCGGTGACGGGGAAAACGCCGAGATCAGCAGCTGGCAGTGAGGAGCTCGCTCATGCGTTATCAGCTCAAGGCCCTGGGGCGCCAGGGCGTGGTGCAGTTGCAGGTGGATGCCGAGGACATCGAGCAGGCTCGGCGCCAGGCCGAGGATCAGGGGTTGCGCGTGCTCAGCGTGCGCGGCCAGGTTCGACTCTGGAAGCGCCGCGCGGCGGCGTTCGACCTGGTCCTGTTCAGCCAGGAACTGACAACCCTGCTCGCTGCTGGCCTGCCCCTGATCGATGCCCTGGAAAGCCTGGCCGAGAAAGCCCCCGGCAGCGACGCGCGCAAGACCCTCGAACAGCTGGTGCGCCAGCTGTATGAAGGGCGCTCGTTTTCCCAGTCCCTGGCCCAGCAACCCAGGGTGTTCCCCACCCTGTACGTGGCCCTGGTGCAATCGAGCGAGCGCACGGGTGCGCTGGGCGACGCCCTGACCCGCTACATCGGCTATCGCCAGCGCCTGGACCTGGTCAGGCAGAAGCTGGTCGGCGCCTCGGTCTACCCGCTGTTGTTGCTGCTGGTCGGCGGCGGCGTGGTGCTGTTCCTGCTGGGCTATGTAGTGCCCCGCTTCAGTCTGGTGTTCGAAGGGATGGGCAGCGAGCTGCCGTGGCTGTCACAGGTACTGATGCAGACAGGCTTGTTTCTGCACGCCCAGCAATTGCCGCTGGGGCTGGGCGCGCTGGCGCTCATCACGACACTGATCGCCCTGCGCCGCCACCCCGTAGTACGTCGCTGGGGCAGCCGGCAACTGCGCCGCGTACCGGCCCTGCACCAGCGCCTGGTCATGTATGAGTTGGCGCGCTTCTACCGCTCGCTGGGCATTCTCCTGCAAGGCGGCATTCCCATCCTCACGGCGCTGGGCATGGCCCGGGGCCTGCTGGGCAGCGCCGCGGCCACGGGCCTGGAGCACGCCAGCCGGCAGGTTGCCGAGGGCCTGGCGTTGTCCGCCGCGCTGGAAGCCAACCAGCTGGTGACCCCCGTGTCGTTGCGGCTGCTGCGCGCCGGCGAGCACGCCGGCAACCTCGGCGAGATGCTGGAGCGCTGCGCAGATTTTCATGACCAGGAAATCGGCCGCTGGGTGGAGTGGTTCGTCAAGCTGTTCGAGCCGTTGCTGATGACGTTCATCGGCTTGCTGATCGGGCTGATCGTGATCCTGATGTACATGCCGATCTTCGACCTGGCCTCGAGCATTCATTGAGCACGACGGCAAATGGCCTTGGGCTCGTCGTCGCTCAGTAGTCGAAGCGCTCCACCGCCCGACGCCGATCATTGTCATCGCGCCGATCATAGCCTGCCGTGGTCTGGATATTGGCGTGGTGCGCCAGTTTCTGCGCGATCGACAGGTCGTGTTCTTCGATCACCCGGGTGATGAAGGCCCGGCGAAAATCGTGGGGCATGATCTTCGCCCCGACTTGCGCCCCACGCTGACGGGCAATGTAGTAGATCGCATGCTTGGTGATGCGTGCCCGCGTGATATGGCTGCCGCGACGGATCCGGTTGAACAGGAAGCTGTCGTCGCGCTCGCCGCTCGGCAGGTGTTCGCGACGCAGGTCGAGCCAGGCCTGCAGCTTTTCGAAAGCCCAGGCCGGGGCGTACTTGATCAGCTGGCGATTGCCCTTGGCCAGCACCTGCACGCTGCGTTCCTGGAAATCCACCTGGGCCAGGTCGACATCCACCGACTCCGACTTGCGCATGCCCGTGCCGTACAACAGCGCCAGGATCGCCGCATCGCGCACGCCCTGAGGACGCGGATCGGCGGCGCATACCTCCATCAGCTCACGGATCAGGCTGCGGCGCAGGTTGCGCCCCGGCGGCAGGCGACTTCCGCCGGCCGGTTTGATCTCGCGGATCTTGAGCAACCGCTCATGTTCGATCAGGCCCTGGCGCCAGGCTTCGTTCATCACGCCACGCACGGCGTTGACGTAAAGCGACGAGGTGTTGGGGGCGTAGCCGTCGGCGCGCAAGGCGGCGACCAGCGCGATCACGTGCCCGGGCTCGAGATGGTGCCAAGGGACATCGGCAATGTCGCAGTCGACGAAGCCCAGGCGGTCGGCGGCGTCCTGCAGGATGTAGCGCATGGTCAGCTGGCTCGATGGCGCCAGACGGGCGAAGTACTGCAACAGCGGGTTGCGCAGGAGATCGGTCACAAAGGGAATCCTGTAGCGATGCCACATCTCGCGAACGGCGTGACACGGAAAAACGAGTCATTTCAACCTTGATGAAGGTCAAAATGACTTCAAAACAATAAAGTCATAATGACTACAACTGGTGCCATTACCTTGATATTCAAGGGCTTTGAGCAATGGCACGGTTCGTGATGGTACCCCATTCAACCGCTCCGATCGAACCAAGGTTCCCGCCATGCTGATTCAGCCGATCGTCACTCGTCCTCGCCAGGCCCTCTGGGCTCTGGGATTCCGTCCATTCTTCCTCGGCGGCAGCCTGTTTGCGCTGATCGCCCTGTTGCTCTGGGGCGGCACGCTCGCGGGCGCCCTGTCGCCCACCCCGCCCGGCGGCATGCTCGCCTGGCATCGCCACGAAATGCTGTTCGGCTTCGCGGTAGCCATCATCGCCGGCTTTCTGCTCACCGCCGTGCAGAACTGGAGTGGCATCCCTGGCCTGGCCGGTCGGCCGCTGCAGGCTTTGTTCCTGCTCTGGTTGCTGGGCCGCCTGGCCTGGTTCATGCCACTGCCAGCCTGGCTGCTGGTATCGATCCAGGGCAGCTTCCTGCCGCTGGTCGCCGTGGCCCTGGCCCGACCGATCATCCAGCGGCGGCTGCGCAACAACTACCCGATCGTCGGCCTGATCCTGCTGACCGCGGCCTGCCAGTGGCTGACCCTGGCGGGTTGGCTGGCGCACAGCGAGGAGTGGCAACGACGTGGCGTATTGGCTGGGCTCTGGCTGGTCGCCGCGATGATGAGCGTGATCGGTGGCCGGGTAATCCCGTTCTTCACTCGTCGTGGCCTGGGCAACATGACGCCCGCCAGGGCGCGCCCATGGCTCGACCGCGCCTGCCTGCTGGGCAGCGTGTCGGTGCCGCTGACCGTTGTCGCCGGGTTCGGTGACAGCCCCCGACCTTCGATGGCCGTGCTGTTCGCCGCCCTGGCCCTGTTGCACGGCGCACGCCTGCTGTCGTGGCATGAGCGCGGGTTGTGGCGGCTGCCGCTGTTGTGGTCGTTACACCTGGCCTATGCCTGGCTGATCCCGGCTTGCCTGGGCCTGGCCCTGTGGCATGCGGGGATGGCGCTGGCTCCGAGCCTGGCGACCCATGCGTTGACGGTCGGCGCCATGAGCGGATTGATCGTGGCGATGATGGCCCGGGTGAGCCTGGGACATACCGGGCGGCCACTGCAGGTGCCGCGCAGCATCGGCTGCGCCTTCGCGCTGATCCAGCTGGCGGCGTTGGCACGGGTGGTGATGACGCCATTCACGCCATTGGGGCTGGGGTTGTCGGTGCTGTTCGGCAGCGCTGCGTTGCTGCTGTTCCTTTGGCATTACCTGCCTATCCTGATGCGCGCCCGAGCCGATGGCATGCCGGGCTGATCCACGACAAGAGCACGACTGGTCTACAGTTCAAGCTAGGCCCTCCCCGCCAAGAGACCGCATGGACTTTCTCCGCCTCAGCCGCACCCACCCTCGCCTGAGCATCGCCACCCTGGCCGGCGTGCTCGGCGCGTGGCTGATTCCCGCCGACGATACGGTGCAGCATATCCTCACCGGCTGGAACCTGGGCGTCTGGCTGTACTTGCTCATGGTCCTGTGGCTGAGCCTGCGGGCCAATGCCGAGCGGGTGCGCAACGTCGCGCGCATCGAAGACGAGAATGCTGGCCTGGTGCTGATCACCGTCTGTATCTCGGCCATCGCCAGCCTGGCCGCCGTCACCCTGCAGCTGGTCTCGAGCCGAGGGCTGGACGGCTCCGCCCTGGCCTTGCACTACCTGTACACCGGGCTGACGGTAGCCGGCTCCTGGCTGCTGATCGCCTGCATCTTCAGCCTGCACTACGCCCGGCTGTTCTATACCGACGGCGCACAGAAGCCGCCCCTGTATTTCCCCGACGGCGAGCGCAATCCGGACTACTGGGACTTCCACTACTTCTCGTTCACCATCAGCGTCGCCGTACAGACCTCCGACATCGGGGTCGGCAGCCGGGCCATGCGCAAGGTGGTGCTGGCCCACTCACTGGTATGTTTCGTGTTCAACACGGCGATCCTGGGCTTCACCATCAACATTGCCGCAGGCCTGCTCGGCTGACAGGCGCAAGGCGAAAGCAACGATGCGCTGGCATGCCGTCTCCAGCACCTCGGCCTCCAGCACCAGCCCCAGACGCACGTGCCCCACCGCGCTTGGCCCGAAGGCGTCCGCGGGCAGCAGCGCCACGCCCTCTTCGTCCAGCAGGCGCTGGGCGAAGGCCTGGGCGCCGAGCCCGGTGCCGCGAATATCGAGCATGACGAACATGCCTCCGGCCGGACGATGGACCTGTACGCCGGGGCAACCGTCGAGTTGCGCGCACACCCGGTCGCGCCGCTGCCGATAAGCCTCACGCATTCGCTCCACCTCTGGCAGTGGCTGCTCCAGCGCGACGCAGGCCGCATGCATGACGAACTCCGGCAAACCGAACAGCATGGCCATGGCCAGGTTGCCCAGGTGAGCGGCCAGCGCTGGCGGCGCGATCACCCACCCCACACGCCAGCCGCTCATGGCGTGGGACTTGGACAGGCTGTCGATGATCACGCAGCGTTCGGCCATGCCGGGCAGCCGCCAGGGCTGCGGCGTCTCGCCGTCATGCGCCAACCGCCGATAGACCTCGTCGCAGACCAGCCAGACATCATGCGCGCGGCACAGTGCCGCCAGGCGCTCCAGGTCCGCCGCGCCGATGACCGCGCCCGTAGGGTTGTGCGGGGTGTTGAGCAACAGCCCCCTGGTCCTGGGGGTGATGGCGCGGGCCACGGCGTCGGGGTCGAGGCGAAACGCCTCCTCCGGGCGCACCGCCACGGGTACCGCCCGTGCGCCGCAAGCCCCCAGCACAGCGTGATAGGTGACGTACATCGGCTCGGCGACGATCACTTCATCTCCGGCCTCGAACAGGCATTGGCAGGTGGCGAACAACGCCCCTTGAGCGCCGGCGGTGACCACCACCTGATCCGGATCCAGCGCCAACCCGCTGCGCCGCACGATCGCCTCGCGCAGGGCTCGGCTGCCACGCACATCACCGTAGTGGGTATCGCCTCGACGCAAGCTGGCCACCGCGGCATCCACCACCGGCACCGGGGTATCGAAGTCTGGGTCGCCCATCGACAGCAGCAATACCTCTCGCCCCCGGCTGCGCAGGTCCAGGGCCTGATAATGAATGTCCCAGGCCGAGGCCGCATCGCCGGCGATGCGTTGAGTGAGCGAGGAATAACGCATGACTGTCTCCCTGTCTGCCAAGCGGCACCGTTGGTCCGAAAGATGCTGCCGGTAAACATAGCAGAGCAAGGCTTGGCTTCTGGCCCGCATCCGAAGGAAAACGTTTGCCCTGATAGCAGCCGACATGACGGAAGTGTGACCACGGTCATGCCTTGGTACATTTGTCCTGTTTCGCGCAGATCACTGCCATGGCAGGTGCTATGGTTAAAGTCCCGATGGCCAGGATGGCCATTTGCGCAAGTGCTTTGGACTCTCCACGCTCAGGACATGAACAAGGAGGCTGGCATGACCAAGATGACGTTCCCCAACGCCTGCCAGGTCATGCGTTGGCATTTCCATCCACTGGGCTTCGAGGCCAGCATGGATGCGCCACGCAGCATGATCGCCCGTCTGTTCGACCGGGCCAGCGGTGAAACCTTGCTGGCTATCGCCGGTATCCCCTGCGCGGCGATCATGCCCGCCGCCGATGTCGAACGGATCATCGAGGCCGTGGAGGCCGAGCTGGAAACCTTCGGGCTGCTCGCCAGCCCTCTGCGCGACGTCGTCTAGCTCGACGTCCCCTGGCGCTCGCGCAGCGCCTCCAGGCCTTTCATGAACTGTTCGGGCGGCACCGGCTGGCCGAGCAGATAGCCCTGCAGCGAGTCGCAGCCGAGCCGGGTCAGGAAGTCCTGCTGGCGGTCCGTCTCCACGCCCTCGGCGACGATACGCAGCCCAAGGGCCTGCCCCAGGGCAACGATGGCCGAGACGATGGCGGCGTCATCGCTGTCCTGTTCGAGGTCGCGGACGAAGCCACGGTCGATCTTCAGCTCGTTGGCCGGCAGGCGCTTGAGGTACATCAGGCTGGAATAGCCGGTGCCAAAATCGTCGATGGACAGGTCGACCCCCATGTCTGCCAGGCGCTGCAGTACATGCAGGCTGGCATCGGCGTCGCGCATGGCGGTGGTTTCGGTGATTTCCAGGGTCAGGCGGTTGGCCGGCAGGCTGTTTTGCTCCAGGGCCGTGGCAACGCTGTCGACCAGGCCGGCATGACAGAACTGGATCGCCGACAGGTTCACCGCGATACGCCAGTCCTCATGCCCCAGGTCCATCCACTGGCGCATCTGCCGACACGCCTCGGCCAACACCCACTCGCCAATGGGAATGATCAGGCCGGTCTTCTCCGCCAGACCAATGAAGCGGTCCGGCAGCATCAGGCCGTGCTGTGGGTGCTCCCAGCGCAGCAAGGCCTCGGCACCGATGGGCTGGCGCAGCGCGGCATCGAACTTGGGCTGGTAGTGCAGACGGAACTGGCCCAGTTCCAGCGCCATGCGCAGGTCCTGCAGCAACTGCAACTGCTGGCGCGCGTTGCTGTTCATCGACGCGTCGAAGAAGCTGTAGCCGTTCTTGCCGGCGCTCTTGGCGTGGTACATGGCGGCGTCGGCATTGCGCAGCAGCTCATGCTGGTCCAGACCGTTGCCTGGGTACAGCACGATACCCAGGCTCGCCGACAGCTGCAGGTCATGCTCGGCGACGCGGAATGGCCGGGATACCAGGTTGACCTGCTTGACCGCGACGTTCATCGCATCGTCCGGCTCGTCCAGCTTCACCAACAACACGAACTCGTCGCCGCCAATGCGCGCCAGGGTGTCCTGGCTGTGCAGATGACCGCGCAGACGTGTCGCCACGGCCTTGAGCAGCAGGTCGCCGACATGGTGACCGAAGGCATCGTTGACCGGCTTGAAGCCATCGAGGTCGATGAACATGAGGGCGAAGCAGCCGCCCTGCTCCGCCACCCGGCCAATGGCCTGCTCGATACGGTCGGCCAGCAGCGTGCGATTGGGCAATCCGGTGAGGGTGTCGTGCAAGGCCAGTTGCGTCAGTTCCTGGTTGGCCAGCGTCAGCGAACGCGCCAGCTCCGCCGTGCGGGCCTCCAGACGGGCGTCCAGCACCGAGGTCAACAGCGCGACCGCCAGCACCGCCAGGGTGGTGATCAACACCACGTACTCCAGGCCATCGCCCGCCAGTCCACCGACCAGCGCGCCACAGAAACTGCCCTCGGGGAAATTGGCCGCGGCCATGCCGGTGTAGTGCATGCCGACGATGGCAACGCCCATCACCACCGCCGCCACGCCTCGGATATGGCGTACGTAGGGTGTGTGTCGGCGCAGACGGAAGGCGATCCACAGCGCCGCCGCCGAGGCGCCAACCGCTATGGCCAGGGAAGCGCCGAACAGCGCCGGGTCATAGTCGATGCCCGGCTGCATGCGCAGCGCCGCCATGCCCATGTAGTGCATGCAGGCGATGCCGGTGCCCATGATCAACGCGCCAAAGGCCAGTTGCAGCCAGGGCAGTTTCGGCTGGCTCACCAGCCACAGGGCGAAACCTGAGGATGCCACCGCGATCAACAGCGACACGGCGGTGAGCACCCTGTCGTAACCCAGCTCGACCGGCAGGCTGAACGCCAGCATGCCGATGAAGTGCATCGACCAGATGCCGATGCCCATGGCGAACGCCCCGCCGCCCATCCACAGGTACACTGCTCGGCCCTTGGCGGTGGCGATGCGCCCGGTAAGGTCCAGGGCCGTGTAGGAGGCGAGGATGGCCACGCACAACGAGATCAACACCAGGGAGGAAGAGTAACTACCGATCAGCATTTGCACATCCAGGAACGAACCAAGGGAAGGCTCGGAAAAGCGATGATTGTACTCAAGCGCTGAGGAAACGCACGGGGTTTTCGCGAATGAGAATGGATCCAATAACCCCTGGAAGGCTCGCAGATCCTTGATGCAGAGCGCTTTGATCGACGCATGAAGGCATATTGACACTGGTCGTTCGGAGCGGTTGTCGATGGCAACAGTTGGCACTCGAGCTTCTTGACCGCTGACAAACGCCGCGCCAGACGAAGCGCCTCCAGCTAATCTGAATAGGCCAACACATCAGCAACTATTTCCAGGAGCCTAAGATGGTCACGTTCCGCGGACGAATGCTCGCCCTGCCCCTGCTCGCCCTGTCTCTGGTCCTGGTGGCTGGCTGCTCGAGCAAGCACGCCGCCACGCGCTATGCCGCCCAGGGCTCCAACTGCTATGCCAAGGCCCTGCCCAGCAGTGGCGAGGGTGGCCTGGCATTCGGCCCGACCCTCGCCACGGCCAGCAGGAAGTCGCTGGACAGCTGCGTGCGCTATGCCAGCCGCTCCGGTGGCACGCCACGCACCTGCCAGGTGGTCGTGGCCAAGTGCAAGGGCTGACTCAGCCCAGCGCTTCTTCGATCAGCGCGGCGACCTCCTTCGCCCGGGAAGCCAGCGAAGCATGGCTGGCATCCAGGGTGATGGTCTTGCGTGGGTTCATTCGCGCCGACATCAGCTTCTGGTTCTCGGGCGCGATCATGTGGTCTTCGCTGGAAATCTGATACCAGGTCGGCTTGTTCTTCCAGGCCGGATTGCTGATGGTGTCAGCGAAGGTACTCGCCAGCGGCGCCTTCTGCGTTACCGCCATGACCAGTGCCTCATCGGCCGACAGGTCCTGGCAGAAGCTTTCATGGAACTTGTCCGCCTTGATCCACAGGTAACCGTCGCTGTCCGGCGCCAGGTTGGGCGCCGCTTTGGGGAGGTGCTGCTGGGTCAGGCCACCAGGGCTTTCGTCCTGGTCGGGCGCAAAGGCCGCAATGAAGACCAGACCCATCACGTTTGGCTGGTTGCCGGCCTGGGTGATCACCGCCCCGCCATAGGAATGCCCCACCAACAGCACCGGTCCGTCGACCTGCGCGACCATCTTGCGGGTGCGCTCGGCATCGTCGGCCAGCGAGGTGAGAGGCATCTCCACGGCGCGCACATTCGTGATGCCCTTGCGCGCCAGTTCGACGATCACCTTGCCCCAATGGGCGGCTCCGCCCCAGAAACCATGTACCAGTACGACAGTCGGCTTGCTCATGAACGAATACCTTTGCTGAGAGAACAGGATACGGGGTTGCCGCAACAGCATAGGCCAGCGGATCCTTCGCTTTAGATCAAAGGGGTTGGGCGGCCTACCGCCTCATTCCTTGGCCAGCGCTTGCTGAGCATCCCAGCCACCGCCCAGCGCCGCGATCAACTGCACACTCGCCACCAACCGCCCCTGCAGCAGCGTCAGTACGCTGCGCTCGTTGCTCAGCGCCGTGGTCTGCACGTTCACCACATCCAGATAACCGATCAGCCCGGCCTTGTACTGGTTCTCGGTCAGGCGCAACGACTCGCGCGCCGCCTCCAGCGCTTCCTGGCGCACCACGGCTTCGTCACCGTAGACCTTGAGCTGCACCAGGTAGTTCTCGACCTCCTTGAACCCGTCCAGCACGGTCTGGCGATACTGCGCCACGGTCTGGTCGTACACCGCGACGGTGCGGTCCACCTCGGCGCTGCGCTTGCCGGCGTCGAACAGGGTCAGCGCCAGTTGCGGCCCGACCGACCAGTAGCGGTTGGGCAACTCGATCCAGTTGTTGAAGCTGCTGCTGGAGTAGCCGCCGCTCATGCTCAGCGACAGGTCCGGGAAGTACGCGGCCCGGGACACTCCGATATTGGCGTTGGCCGCCATCACCTTGCGCTCGGCCGAGGCGATGTCGGGCCTGCGCTCGAGCAATTGCGACGGTAGCGCCAGCGGAATCTGCGGCAGCGCCGGAATGTCGTTGCTCGCGGCCAGGGCGAACTCCGCCGGCGCCTTGCCCATCAGCACGGCGATGGCGTTCTCGTACTGCGCGCGCTGCCAGGCCAGGTCGATCAGGTCGGCCTGGGTGCTCTTGAGCTGGGTGCGCGCCTGGGCCACGGCGTCGGGCCCGGAAACTCCGGCGCGATACTGGTTCTCGTTCATCTTCAACGAGCGCTCGTAGGCCGCGACCGTGGCTTCGAGCAGGCGCTTCTGCTCATCGATCACCCGCAACTGCAGGTAGTTCTGCACCAGCTCCGACTGCTGGCTCAGGCGGATCGCCGCCATGTCGGCCAGGCTGGCCTCGGCACTCGCCTGGTTGGCATTCAGGGTCTCGCGCAGCTTGCCCCACAGGTCGATCTCCCAGCTCACGCCGAGCTGCGCGTTGTAGGTGTTGCGAATGCCACTGCTGTTGTTCGACAGGCTGGAGCTGGAACTGCCGGTTCCCTGCGCCGAGCGATTCTTGCTGGTGGTCAGGTCCAGCGAGGGGAACAACGAGGCCCGGCTGCTGCGCACCAGGGCCTGGGCCTGGCGATACTGGGCCTCGTATTGCGCGACCGTCTGGTTGCTGCGGTTGAGCTCTTCGACCAGGGCGTTCAATTGCCGGTCGCCGTAGATTTCCCACCAGGCGCCACGGGCGATGGCATCCGACGGATTGGCCTGGGTCCAGCCTTCGGCCTGCTTGAACTGCGCCGGGGTGCTCAGCTCGGGCCGGTGGTAGTCCGGGCTCAGCGTACAGGCACTGAGCATCGCCACGCACAGGCCGGCGCCGACCAGGCGCGAGCCACGCCCTCGGGTCAGTAGCTGGAGGGCACGATGCAGGCGGGTGTGGGCAAAGTTCATAGCGGGGTATCCAGGGCAGCGTCGGTGCGCACACCGCGCCAACGGTTGAAACGGTGGCGCAGGCGGTCAAGGTACAGGTAGACCACCGGCGTCGTGTACAGGGTCAGGACCTGGCTGAACACCAGGCCACCGATGATGGTCAGGCCCAGCGGTTGGCGCATCTCGGCGCCTTCGGCCTGGCTGAGCAGCAGCGGCAGCGCGCCGAGGATGGCGGCCAGGGTGGTCATCAGGATCGGTCGCAGACGCAGCAGGCAGGCGCGACGGATCGACTCTTCCGGCGACAGGCCATCGTTGCGCTCCAGCTGCAGGGCCAGGTCGATCATCAGGATGGCGTTCTTCTTCACCACGCCGATCAGCAGGAACAGCCCCAGCAGCGAGATCAGGCTGAATTCGCCGCCGGTCAGATACAGTGCCAACAAGGCGCCTACCCCGGCCGAAGGCAGCGTGGAAAGGATGGTCAGCGGGTGGATGTAGCTCTCGTAGAGTATGCCCAGCACCAGGTACACCAGCACCAGGGCGCCTAGAATCATCAACGGCTGGCCTTCGGTGGTCTTGGTGAAGGCGTCGGCGGTACCGCCGAGCTTGGCGATCACCGACTCCGGCAGGCCAAGCTTGGCCACCGCGCGCTCCAGCGCGGCCATGGCCTGGTCCGGGCTGTAGCCCTCGGCAACGTCGAAGGCGATGTCTTCGGAAGCGAACTGGTCTTCGTGGCTGACGCGGTCGTTGGCCAAGCTGTTCTGGTAGTGGGCGAAAGTTGACAGCGGCACGCGGGCACCGTCGGCGGTGATCACCTGCACCTGTTCCAGGGTGCTCGGGTCCCAGGCGTATTTCGGGTTGATCTCCAGTACTACCTGGTACTGGTTGAGGCTGTCATAGATGGTCGATATCTGACGCTGGCTGTAGGCGTTGTTCAGCACCGCGGTGACCATGTCCATGTCGATGCCGAGGCGCTTGGCCTGATCGCGATCGACCACCAGGGTCACCTGCTGGGTACCGGCGCCGTCGTGCGCATCGATGGCGGTCAGCTCGGGCAGCTTGCGCAGCTCGGCGGCGACCTTGGGGAACCACTCGCGCAGGGCGGCCAGATCCCCGCTCTGCAGGGTATAGAGGTACTGCGAGGTGTTCTGGTCGCGCCCCCCTCCCCCCAGTTGCAGGTCCTGGTCGGCCATCAGGTAGAGGCGCCCGCCCGGAATCTTCGGCAGGTCCTTGCGCAAACGGTCGATGACCTTCTGCGCATCTTCCTTGCGCTCACTGATGGGCTTGAGGCGCACCAGCACGAAGGCATTGTTGGTGCCACTGTTGCCGCCGATGAAACCCGCGACACTCTCCACGGCCGGATCCTTGAGCAGCGCCCGACGGTAGATCTCCATCTTCGGCTGCATCACGGTGAACGACAGGCCATCGTCGCCGCGGATGAAGCCTTGCAACTGGCCGGTGTCCTGTTGCGGCATCAGGGTCTTGGGCACCACCACGTACAGGGCGATGTTGAGCACGATGGTAGCCAGCAGGCTGAACAGCGTCAGACGCTTGTGGCGCAGGGCCCAGCCCAGGCTCCTGTCGTAGCCGGCGACCATGCGCTGGTGGATGCGGTCGCTCCAGCGCTGCAGGCGGGTCTGCTGCTGCGGGCCATGCGCCTTGAGCCAGCGCGAACAAAGCATCGGCGTCAGCGTCAGCGACACCACCAGCGAGACGATGATCGCCGCCGCCAGGGTGATCGAGAACTCCTTGAACAAGCCGCGGACGATACCGCCCATGAACAGGATGGAGACGAACACCGCCACCAGCGAGACATTCATCGACAGCAGGGTGAAGCCGACCTCCTTGGCGCCCTTGTAGGCGGCGCGCATCGGATTCTCGCCATTCTCGATATGCCGCGAGATGTTCTCCAGCACCACGATGGCGTCGTCCACCACCAGCCCGGTGGCCAGGATCAGCGCCATCAGCGACAGGTTGTTCAGCGAGAAGCCGCACAGGTACATGACCGCGAAGGTGCCCACCAGCGACACCGGCACCGCCAGGCTGGGGATCAACGAGGCTCGCAGGTTGCCGAGGAACAGGTAGACCACCAGGATCACCAGGACCACGGCGATCAGCAGCGTGTGCTCGGCCTCTTTCAGGGTGGCCTTGATCACCGGCGAGCGATCCATGGCCACGTTGAGCTTGACGCTGGCCGGCAGCAATGACTGCAGCGCCGGCAGCTCGGCCTTGATCTGCTCGACGGTCTGGATGATGTTGGCGTTGGTCTGGCGGTTGACCACCAGCAACACCGCGCTCTGGTCGTTGAAGAAACCGCTGTTGTAGCGGTTTTCCACGCCGTCGCTGACCTTGGCCACGTCCGACAGGCGCAGGATCGCGCCGTTTTGCTGGCGGATCACCACCGGCCTGTAGTCCTCGGCGCTTTCCAGCTGGTCGTTGGCGCGCACTTGCCAGTTGCGCTCGCGATCCTCGACGAAGCCCATGGGCCGGCGCTGGTTGGCATTGGCCACGGCGGTACGCACTTCGTCCAGGGACAATCCGTACTGGTTGAGCAACTGCGGCTCGAGCTCGATGCGCACCGCCGGCAGCGAGCTGCCGCCGATCTGCACCTCGCCTACGCCGCCGACCTGGGCCAGGCTCTGCGACAGGATGGTGTCGGCCAGGTCGTAGAGCTTGCCCTTGGACAGCACGTCCGAGGTCAGCGACAGCACCATGATCGGCGCCTGGGACGGGTTGATCTTCTTGTAGGTGGGCATGCTGCGCATGCCGCTGGGCAGCAGGTTGCGGGTGGCGTTGATCGCCGCCTGCACCTCGCGCGCCGCGCCGTCGATGTCGCGGCCCAGCTCGAAGCCGATGATCACCCGGGTCGAGCCCTGGTTGGAACTGCTGGTCAAGGTGGTGACACCGGCAATGGCGCCGAGCTTGCGCTCCAGCGGCGTGGCCACGGTGGAAGCCATCACCTCGGGGCTGGCGCCCGGCAGGTTGGCCTGCACCACGATCACCGGGAAGTCCATCTGCGGCAGCGGCGCCACCGGCAGCAGGCCGAAGCTCACCCCGCCCAGCAGCATGATCGCCAGACTCAGCAGCATGGTGGCCACCGGCCGGCGAATGAACGGTCCGGACAGGTTCATTTGCAGCTCCACGCTTCAAGCGGCAAGCTGCGAGCTTCAAGCTGCAAGCTGCAAGCTTCAAGCCGCAAGAAAAAGCGCGCGCGAGCACCGCACTCGAGTCCACCCCGATCAGCTTGCCGCTTGCAGCTTGCAGCTTGCAGCTTGAAGCCGCTCATACCGCCTCCTCGGCCAGACGCGAATCGCCCCAGCGGCGCGCCAGTCGGTCGAAGTACAGGTAGATCACCGGGGTGGTGAACAGGGTCAGCACCTGGCTCACCAGCAGGCCGCCGACCATCACCAGGCCCAGCGGCTGGCGCAGCTCGGCGCCGGAGCCGGTGGCGAGCATCAACGGCACGGCGCCGAACAGCGCGGCCAGGGTGGTCATCAGGATCGGCCGGAAGCGCAGCAGCGCCGCCTGGTAGATCGCGTCGCGCGGGCTCATGCCCTGGTGACGCTCGGCCTCCAGGGCGAAGTCGATCATCATGATCGCGTTCTTCTTGACGATACCGATCAGCAGGATGATGCCGATGATGGCGATCATGCCCAGGTCGTTGCCGCTGAGCAGCAGCGCCAGCAAGGCCCCCACCGCCGCCGACGGCAGCGTGGAGAGGATGGTCACCGGATGGATGTAGCTCTCGTAGAGCACGCCCAGCACGATGTACATGGTCACCACCGCGGCCAGGATCAGCAGCAAGGTGCTCGACAGCGAGGCCTGGAACGCCTCGGCGGCGCCCTGGAAGCGGGTCTGCACGCCCAGGGGCATGCCGATGTCCTGCTGCACCTGCTCGATCACCTTGACCGCCTCGCCCAGCGACGCGCCATCGGCCAGGTTGAACGACATCATCACCGCCGGGAACTGGCCGATGTGCGAGATGGCCAGCTGGGCCTGGCGCTGCTCGATGCGCGCCAGCGCCGACAAGCGCACCTGGCCGCCGTCGGTGGCCTTGACGTGGATCGACTCCAGCGCCTGCGGGCCTAGGCTGGCGGCCGTCTGCGACTGCAGCACCACGCGGTACTGGCTGGCCTGGGTGTAGATGGTCGAGATCTGCCGCTGGCCGAAGGCGTCGTACAGGGCGTTGGTGATCTGCGCCACGCTGATGCCAAGGCGGCTGGCCATGTCGCGGTCGATCACCAGGTACACCTGCAGGCCCTTGTCCTGCAGGTCGCTGGCCACATCCCGCAGCTCGGGGCGGTCCTTCAACGCGCGCACCAGTTTGCCGCTCCATTCGGCGAGCAGGTCGGCGTCGGGCGAGCTGAGGCTGAACTGGTACTGGGTGCGGCTGACCCGGTCCTCGATGCTCAGGTCCTGCACCGGCTGCATGAACAGCCGGATGCCGACCAGCTTGTCGAGCCTTGGCTGCAGGCGGTTGATGACCTCGGCGGCGGTGACGTCGCGCTCGCCGTGGGGCTTGAGGTTGATCAGCAGGCGACCGCTGTTGAGGGTGGCGTTGTCGCCGTCCACGCCGATGTAGGACGACAGGCTCTGCACCGCCGGGTCTTCGAGGATCACCTTGGCCAGCGACTGCTGGCGCTCGCTCATGGCGGCGAACGAGGTGGCCTGGGGCGCCTCGGAAATGCCCTGGATCACCCCGGTGTCCTGCACCGGGAAGAAGCCTTTGGGCACCATCAGGTACAGCACCACGGTCAGCGCCAGGGTGGCCACGGCCACCAGCAGGGTCAGCGGCTGACGCTCGAGCACCCAGGTCAGCGCACTGCCGTAGTGCCTGATCAGCCAGTCGATCCAGGCGCCACTGGCACGGTAGAAGCGGCCTTGCTCCGCTTCCTTGGGTTCACGCTTGAGCAGGCGCGCGCACATCATCGGTGTCAGCGTCAGCGACACCACCAGCGAGATCAGGATCGCCACCGCCAGGGTGATGGCGAACTCGCGGAACAGCCGCCCGACCACATCGGCCATGAACAGCAGCGGGATCAGTACCGCGATCAGCGAAAAAGTCAGCGAGATCAGGGTGAAACCGATCTGCCTGGCGCCCTTGAGCGCGGCTTGCAGCGGCGTCTCGCCCTCCTCGATATGGCGGGAGATGTTCTCCAGCATGACGATGGCGTCGTCCACCACGAAGCCGGTGGCGATGGTCAGGGCCATCAGCGTGAGGTTGTTGACCGAGAAGCCGGCCAGGTACATCACCCCGAAAGTGCCGATCAGCGACAGCGGCACGGCGATGGACGGAATGATGGTGGCGCTGACCCTGCGCAGGAACACGAAAGTCACCATCACCACCAGGGCGATGGCGAACAGCAGCTCGTGCTGCACATCGCGCACGGCGGCACGGATGGTCTGGGTGCGGTCGGTGAGCACGCTGACTTCCAGCCCTGCCGGCAGGTTGTCGGTGATCGACGGCAGCAGTTCCTTGATCCGGTCGACCACTTCGATGACGTTCGCCCCGGGTTGGCGCTGGATGTTCAGCAGCACCGCTTCGTTCTGATTGGCCCAGGCGGCCAGGCGTTCGTTCTCGGCGCCATCGACGATCTCGGCGACGTCCTTCAGGCGCAGCGGCGCGCCGGCGTTGTACTTGAGAATGAGGTTGGCGTACTCGGCGGGCGAGCGCAGCTGGTCGTTGGCGTCGAGCATCGACACCCGCGTCGGGCCGTCGAAGTTGCCCTTGGGCTGGTTGACGTTGGAGGCGCCGATCAGGGTGCGCACGTCGTCCAGGTTGAGGCCGTTGGCGGCCAGGGCATCGACGTTGACCTTGATCCGCACCGCCTGGCGCTGGCCACCGGCGATGCTGACCATGCCCACGCCGCTGATCTGGGCGATCTTCTGCGCCACGCGGGTGTCGACCAGGTCGTTGAGCTTGGGCAGCGGCATGGTCTTCGAGGAAATGGCCAGGGTCAGCACCGGGGTGTCGGCCGGGTTGACCTTGTTGTACACCGGCGGTGCCGGCAGGTCGCTGGGCAGCAGGTTGCTGGCGGCGTTGATCGCGGCCTGGACCTGCTGTTCGGCGACATCCATGTTCATGTCGAGGTTGAAGCGCAGGGTGAGCACCGAAGCGCCACCCGAGCTGGTCGAGGCCATCTGCTCCAGGCCCGGCATCTGGCCGAACTGGCGCTCCAGCGGGGCGGTGACCGCGCTGGTCATCACCTGCGGGCTGGCGCCCGGATAGAGGGTCATGACCCGGATGGTCGGATAGTCGACCTGGGGCAAGGCCGCCACCGGCAACAGCTTGTAGGCGATCAGGCCGGCCAGGACGATGGCCAGCATGCTCAGCGTGGTGGCGACCGGCCGCAGGATGAACAGGCGCGAGAGGTTCATGCGCCCGCCTTGTCGCTCGACTCACCGGCCTGCGCCGAGCCGCCGGCGCCCTGCCCTTGCAGGTGCTGGCCGGGGGTCGTCGGCACCTGGGAGCTGTCTTCGACCACCTCGACCTTGGTGCCTTCGCGCAGGCGGTCGGTGCCTTCCAGCACCAGGCGCTCGCCGGCGGCCAGGCCCTCGGCGATCACCGTGTTGTCGCCGTCGCTGGCGCCGACCTTGAGCTTGCGGATGTTGATGGTGTTCTCGGCGTTGACGACATAGACGAAGGTGCCGTCGTTACCGAACTGGATGGCAGCGGCAGGCGCCAGCACCACCTGCTTCAGGGTATCGGCGAGCAGGCGCACGTTGACGAACTGGTTGGGGAACAGGGCGTGGTCGCGGTTCTCGAAGGTGCCCTTGAACTTCAGGGTGCCGGTGGTGGTGTCGATCTGGTTGTCGAAGCTCCCCAGCACGCCGGTGGACTGGAGTTTCTGGTCACCCCGGTCCCAGGCCTCGACCGGCAGGCTGGCGCCACTGCGGTAGCGGGCGAGCACGGTGTCGAGCTGGGTTTCCGGGAGCGTGAACGCGACACTGATCGGCTCGGTCTGGGTGATCACCGCCAGCGCGGTGGTGTCGTTGGCGGCCACCAGGTTGCCAAGATCCAGCTGGCGCAGGCCGACGCGACCGCTGATCGGGGCACGGATCTGGGTGAATTCGAGATTCAGGCGGGCATCGTTGACCTGCGCCTGGTTGGTCTTGACCAGGCCCTGGAACTGGGCGACCTGCGCCTCGGCGGTGTCCAGGGTCTGCTTGGCGATGCTGTCCTCGGCGTACAGGCCTTTATAGCGGGCCAGGTCGACCTGGGCATTCTTCAGTTGCGCCTGGTTCTGCGCCAGGGTGCCTTCGGCCTGCTGCAGGGCGATGCGGTAGGTGCGCGGGTCGATCTCGGCGAGCAGGTCACCGGCCTTGACCTGCTGGCCCTCCTTGAAATGGATCTTGACCAGTTCGCCGGCCACCCGGCTGCGCACATTCACCGTATTGGTCGCGGTGACGGTGCCCAGGGCCTTGTAGTACAGCGGGAAATCGCCCACGCGCACCGGTTCGACGCGCACCGGCACCGCTTCGACGGATGCGCCGAAGCCCGGGCGCCCGCCCATGCCCATGCCACGGCCCGGACGCCCATTGGCGCCATCCTTGTGGGCTACCGGCGCGGGCCACAGCCACCAGGCCAGCGCGGCCACCAGCAGCAGGATCAGCAGGCCGAACAGCCAGCGACGGAGGGAACGGGAATTGGAGGCTTGCATGGGTCGAACGAACCTTGTTCAGAGAAAGACGGCGAGAAGAGCGTGAACGATAAGCACTGGCATCGTTTTAGCAAAGGGGCTTTACCAGTGCTTTACCTTCGGCTGACGTTGGCAAAGGGGTGAACTTTAAATGAAAACGGCCTGGAACAGGGTCCAGGCCGTTACAGGGTGTGACGCACCAGTGGGAGCGGGCTTGCCCCGCGATGGCGTCGTATCAGGCAAACACGCCAGCCTTCAAGGTGCAATCGCGGGTCAAGCCCGCTCCCACGCTGCGCCCCACCGGGCGCGTGGTGTTACTTCAGGACAGCCAGCGCCGCCTCGTAGTTCGGCTCGTCAGCGATTTCGCCGACCAGCTCGCTGTGCAGCACCTTGTCGTTCTCGTCCAGCACCACCACGGCGCGGGCCGCCAGGCCAGCCAGCGGGCCGTCGGCGATGGCGACGCCGTAGGTTTCCAGGAACTCGCGGCCACGCAGCGTGGAAAGGTTCTTCACGTTCTCCAGGCCTTCGGCACCGCAGAAGCGCGCCTGGGCGAACGGCAGGTCGGCGGAGATGCACAGCACCACGGTGTTGGCCACGTCATTGGCCTGGGCGTTGAACTTGCGCACGGAGGTGGCGCAGGTCGGGGTATCGACGCTCGGGAAGATGTTCAGCACCTTGCGCTTGCCGGCGAAGTCTTTCAGCGACTTGTCGGACAGGTCGCCCGCGACCAGGGAGAAGGCCGGCGCTGCGGCGCCAGCCTTCGGCAGTTCGCCTTTGACCTGAACCGGGTTGCCTTTGAGAGTCACTTGAGCCATGGCGGAATTCCTTATGCGGGTTTGAAAAAGACCCTGAGTTAAGCATGAAGCCGCGCAAGTGCCTATAAGCAAACATGAAATTGTTGTATTGCCGGACAATTTTCGCGGACAAGAAAATGCCCGGGCGGCGACAACCGACCCGGGCACCTGGACTGAGCGTCGCGTCAGGCCAGCAGGCCGTATACCACCGAGGTCAGGGCTACCAGGCCAATGACCACCACGAACACGTTGGACAGCGCGCCACTGTACTTGCGCATCGACGGCACGCGACGGATGGCGTACATCGGCATCAGGAACAGCAGCACGGCGATGATCGGACCGCCCAGGGATTCGATCATGCCCAGGATGCTTGGGTTGAGGGTGGCGACGATCCAGCACACCACCAGCATCAGCGCGGCGACGATGCGATCCAGGGCCTTGGCGCCCGGGCGCATGCCGGCCTTGACGATCATGCCTTTCAGGCCCTCGCTGGCGCCGATGTAGTGGCCCAGGAACGACTTGGCGATGGCGATGAAGGCGATCAAGGGCGCGGCGAAGGCGATGGCCGGCTGCTCGAAGTGGTTGGCCAGGTACGACAGGATCGACAGGTTCTGCGCCTTGGCCTCGGCCAGTTGAGCGCTGCTCAGGGTCAGCACGCAGCTGAACACGAAGAACAGCACCATCAGCACCATCAGCAGGTGGGCGCGACCCAGGATCTGCCCGCTGCGTTCGTCGGCGTGCTCACCGTAGCGACGCTTCTGGTCGACGGCGAAGGCGGAGATGATCGGCGAATGGTTGAACGAGAACACCATCACCGGGATCGCCAGCCACACCGTGTGCAGGAAGGCCGAGCCGGACGGCATTTGCGCCGCGGTGTCGAGGATCCCACCGGTCCAGTGCGGCACCAGGTACAGGGCCAGCAGCGCCAGGGCGACGATGAACGGGTAGACCAGCAGGCTCATGACCTTGACCGTGGCCTGTTCGCCGCAGCGCACGATGGCCAGCAGGCCGAGGATCAGCACGAACGACAGGATCGCCCGAGGCGGCGGCGTCATGTGCAGTTGGTGCTCCATGAAGCTGCTGACGGTGTTGGTCAGCGCCACGCTGTAGATCAGCAGGATCGGGAAGATGGCGAAGAAGTACAGGATGGTGATCAGTGCGCCGGCGGTGATGCCGAAATGCTCCTCGACCACTTCGGTGATGTCGCCGCCCTTGCTGCCGGAGAGCACGAAACGGGTCAGGCCGCGGTGGGCGAAGTAGGTCATGGGGAAGGCCAGCAAGGCCAGGACCAGCAACGGCCAGAAACCGCCAAGGCCGGCGTTGATGGGCAGGAACAGGGTTCCGGCGCCGATGGCCGTGCCGAACAGGCCCAGCATCCAGGTGGTGTCGTGACGCGACCAGCTGCCGAGGGTGGCGGGGGTCGATTCTGCAAAGCGTTGTTCAACGCTTGGGGCCTGCTCATTCATTCCGGGTGAAGCTCCACTCGCAAGACTGCAACAGGCTGAGAATGGCGAAATAGACGTTTCGCCCAACTCAACCGGGAAAGGGGCCGCGATTGTGCATGCAAAGGTTGCACTTGGGGAAGCCCCGCCCGAGGGACGGTTGCACTTGTCTTTACAAGCGGGTTGTGC
>NZ_JAOCDM010000044.1 GCF_029840925.1 Pseudomonas sp. GD03858 | reverse complement strand
GGGCCGCTACGCGCCCCTTTCGCGACACAAGGCCGCTCCTACAGGGGATCGCGTTGTGTCTTTCAGCCCCGCGCCAACTCGGCCAGGTGCGCCTTGGCCTCTTCGCTCTTGAGCACCAGCACATCGCTTTCCAGCGAGTCCAGCACAACCTCCGCAGTATTGCCGATCAGCGCTCCGGAGATGCCTGTCCGTGCCACGGTCCCAATAACGGTCACCACGGCATCGAGCTTCTTCTCGGTATAGGGGATCAAGACATCCGCCGGCCCTTCGGCGATATGCAGGCGATCGTCACTGACATCGAACTCCGCCTGGAACGCCTTGCAGGCCTCGCGATAGCGCTGCTCGATGGTCTCGGTGAGCTGGTACACCGGGTCGGACGCCGACAGCATGGGAGAAGGGTGGGCACTGATCACGTGCAGCTCGCCTTTGGCCAGGCTGGCAATGTCATAGCCATGGTCGATGATGCTGGCGTGCAGCAGGCGATGGGCTTCGTCCTGGTTGCCCACATCCACGGCCGCGAGGATCTTGCCACCTGTCCATGGCCGCTCGCTCTTGACCATCAGCACCGCACAGGGGCATTCACGCAGCAGCTTCCAGTCGCTGGGGGTGAGCAATGCCTTGCGCAGCGGATTGTCCGGTCGGTGCTCCTTGATCACCAGTTCGCAGCCTTCTGCCTGCTGCACATGGATGATCGACTTGTGCAGATTATCCTTCCAATGCTGCTCGTGGGTGACACTGTCGTAACCATCGTCGTGCAATTGGCTGCTGAGCAAGCTGAGCAGCGCGTCATGATCCTGCTTCTTGTCGCACATCAATAGGTGCAGGCGTGCGCCGGTCACCCCGGCGATCAGCTTGGCCCGGGTCAGGGCACGGCTGTGGGCGTGCTCGGGATCGAGAACGACAAGGATGCTGCGGACGGCTTGCATGAGCGTGAACTCCCTTCAGATTGGCGGCCAATGCCTGACTATAGACGGCGCCGCTCCCGCCGCCGCTTGATATGTATCAAGCATAGCCACTGGTACTCTGGACCGTCGCCGGTATAATCGCCGGTCCCGCCGATGCCTTGTGTGATTGTGAGTACCATGTCCCTGATTCCTGAAATCGACGCCTTCCTGGGCTGCCGCACCCCTGACGCCTGGATCGAGGCGGCGCTGGCCGATCAGGAGACCCTGCTGATCGATCACAAGAATTGCGAGTTCAAGGCCGCCAGCACCGCGTTGAGCCTGATCGCCAAATACAACACTCACCTCGACCTGATCAACATGATGTCGCGTCTGGCGCGTGAAGAGTTGGTGCATCACGAGCAGGTACTGAGGTTGATGAAACGGCGTGGCGTGCCATTGCGCCCGGTTTCGGCGGGCCGCTATGCCTCTGGCCTGCGCCGCCTGGTGCGTGCCCATGAGCCGGTCAAACTGGTGGACACGCTGGTGGTGGGGGCCTTCATCGAGGCGCGCAGCTGCGAGCGTTTTGCGGCACTGGTGCCGCACTTGGACGAAGAGCTCGGTACCTTCTATCACGGCTTGCTGAAAAGTGAAGCGCGCCACTACCAGGGCTATTTGAAGCTGGCCCACCAGTACGGCGACGCGGCGGATATCGCCCGCCGTGTCGAGCTGGTGCGAGAAGCGGAGGCCGAGCTGATCCGGTCACCGGACCAGGAACTGCGCTTCCACAGCGGTATACCGATGGCGCAGGCCGCCTGATCTATTGCCGGCGCCCGAGCAGCAACCCCACCACCAGGCCAAAGCCAGCGGAGATCGCCACGGTCTGCCACGGGTGGCCACCGATATACTCCTGGGTGGCCTCGACCACCGGCTGCGCCTTCTGGCCTAGCCGACTGGTGGCATCACGCGCCTGGCGCAGCTTCAGCCCCAGTTGCGCGCGCAGGCTGTCGGCCTCTTCACCGACCAGCGACGCACTGTCGCTGAGCAGTTTTTCCGATTCCTCGATCAAAGCCTGCAGCTCGCTGAACACCTGATCCTTGATCTGGTCGTTGTCGGCTTGGGCAGCGGTTTTCCTGGCCATGTACACATCCTCGTGAAGGGTTGGGCGTTGAACTGTGGATGCCACGGCGCCGGGAAAGTTGCAGCGGCGTTTCGGTGGCTTGTCGCTACGGTGTAAGATAGCCACCATTTTTCAGTGGCAGGTACTACCCGATGAGTTTCAATCTGGCCAACATGAGCTTCCAGGAACGGGCGCAGATCGAGGCTGAGAAGGCTCGGTTGTTCGAGTACTGGCAAAACAACCTGGGCAAGGCCAAGGGCGAGGCGGGGCGGTTGATTGCCGAGAAGCCGCGACGCAAGGGCAAGTGGGCCGAGTGGGTGCGGGCCGAACTCGATGGCATGTCACCGCCGGAGTTCACTCAGCTGGTGCGCAGCGAAGTGAACAAGATGATGGCCGCCGCCAGCGCCAACCGCTGAGCCAGGCGAACACCTCCAGCACCGCCGCCTGGCTCAGCGTGAATGAGCATCCTGGTCCAGGCGTGTGTTTTCTCGGTCCAGCCATTGCTGGCGAGTGATCTCCCAAACCTCCTGAGGCAGGCGACCGCTGACGAAGTCGCCTTGCCCGGTGCGCAGCAGGTGCATGCCGCCGCGCTGTGATACACGCCTGGACGCTTCATTGGGTACAGCCTTGGGCACGCGCATCACCTCGCGCTCGAGGGTCAGGAACCAGAACGCGTCGATGACCTCGCAGGCCTCGGTGATGTAGCCCTGGCCCTGCCAGGCGGGCGCGAGCCAGAAACCGCGATGGTTGTCCGGCAGATCCATCAGGCTGATGCTGCCGATCATCTGCTGCGGCCGCGCCTGCAGACGGATCGACCAATGCCACTCGCGACCGGCGGCCATCGCCGGCAAGCAGGCGTCGCGCAGATAGCTCAGTGCGCCATCCGCTGGGTAAGGCCACGGCACGCGAGCATTGAGATAGCGCACCACTTCCCAGTGCGGGAACAGCTGCTGGATGGCTTCGGCGTCGCTCAGTTGCAGGGGACGCAGCAGGAGTCGTGCGGTTTTCAGTTCGGGTGTTTGGGACATCGGTAAATCCTTTACCTGTGCAGCCTGTTTACCAACCGGCGCCCGTGCTGGCGGGCAGGTCGAGCTTGCCTTTGTCGGTGAAGCGTACGGTACCCAATGGGCCTCCCGCCAGTTTGCCTCGCAGTACATAGGGCAGCCCCTGCAGGGATTCCACCCGACTCAGCCCATAGGCCTGGCGCAGGAAGGCGAAGGCGGTGATGCTCACCGGCACCACGAGCACTGTCTCGTCGTAGCGGCCAATATGACCGCGTTGATCGCTTACCCCGGCCGCCAGGGGCTGATCGTTGACCTCCAGATTGAGGGCGATGCCGTTGAACTCCACCGGGGTTTCGTTGGGGTTCTGCACACGGATCTTCACGGCCATGCGCAGTTCCAGGTCCTGACCGGGCAGCGGGTCGATACCGATCACACTGATGTTCAGCGGGTCACGGCCCTGGAACAGCGCGCAAGCGTTCAGGCCAAGGGTCAGCAGCAGGATCAGGCAGACGCGGACATGCATGATGATTCGGGTCTCGGGGCACGGGCGAGTCCGCAGTGTGGCAAATGCGCGGCAGGGTTGAAAGTGCGAGGCGCCATGAACGGAAGTGCTACACAGCCTTGGCGTCCTTGAATACCTCCCGCAGGTCCTGGACGAACGCCTGCTGCGCTTCGCCAGGCTGCTGCCGGCGGTGCCAGGCGAGGGTGAACGGCACCATGAAGTCCCGCGTTGGATCCAGGGCTCGCAGGAGACCCTGGGCTTCCCAGGGCGCAGCGCAATGGCAGGGCAGATAGCCGATATGTCGGCCTGACAGGATCAGCGTCAGCGCGCTGTCGATCTGTTCCGCCACCGCCAGGCTGTGCCGGCTCTCGAAGGGCTCGTCCTGTTTGAGAAAGCGATAGGGGTGGCGTACCTGGTCGGCCTCCAGCAGTTGTTCGCGACTTACCCGGGGCTGGCTGAACAACGCATGTCCCAGGCCGCAGTAAAGCCGCTGGCATTCCTCGAACAGCGGCACGTAGTCGAACGCTGCCTGGTTGCCGGAGAAGTAGCTGATGGCGCAGTCCAGACGCTGTTCCAGCAGCAACCGTTCGAGCTCGGCCGGAGGCGCGCAGGTCAGTTCCAGCCGTACCGATTCTTCGCGTTGACGAAAGCGCGCAATGGTCCTGGCCAGGCGCAGTGTCACGCTCGCGTCCTGGTTCTCGGCCAAGCCGATTCGCACCGTGCCCAGCAGGCGCCCAGACACACCGTTGGCCTGCTGGCGAAACTGCTCGATCTGTAGCAGCAGGTCACGGGTGGCCTGGAGCAACAGTTCGCCTTTCTCGGTCAGGCGAAAGCCACCCTTGCCACGGCTGCACAGGCGATAGCCCAGACGCGTCTCCAGTTTGGCCATCTGCTGGCTGATACTGGGCTGGCTCAGCCCCAACACGCCCTGGGCGGCGCTGAAGCCGCCGGCCTCGACTACAGTGACGAACAGCCGCAGCAGGTGCAGGTCGGGGTCGTGCAGTTGTCCAAGCATTACATTGCCTCTGGTGAATGTCAGCTTTGCAAGGTTGCCATTTTTGCAATGTAACCCGACAGGCATGCTGACGGCATCCACCCCCCTGCCGAGGTGCCCGCCATGCGTCGAACGTTGTGCCTGCTTGCCTTGCTGATCGCCCTGCCGCTGCAGGCCGAGGAAAAGGTCGTCAACCTGTATAGCTGGGCCGACTATGTCGCCCCGCAAACCCTGGAGCGTTTCGAGAAGGAGACCGGCTACAAGGTCCGTTACGACACCTTCGACACCACCGAGGTGCTGGAGACCAAGCTGCTGACCGGCGGCAGTGGCTATGACGTGGTGGTGCCGTCGGCCACGGTACTGGCCCGGGCCCTCAAGGCCGGCGCCTTGCAGCCGCTCGACGCGCAAGCGATGCCCGGCTATGCCAATCTCGACCCCGATCTGCTGGCCAAGCTGGCCGAGAGCGATCCGGGCAATCGCCATGCGCTGCCGTACACCTGGGGCACGTTGGGGCTAGGGGTGAACGTCGAGGCGGTGCGCCAGCGCCTGGGCGATGTGCCGCTGGACAGCCTCGACCTGCTGTTCAAGCCGGAGTACGCCAGCCGGTTGAAGGATTGCGGCATAGCCATGCCCGATTCGCCCCAGGAGGTGATCGGCCTCACGCTCCACTATCTGGGCAAGGACCCGTACAGCCAGAACAAGGCCGACCTGGATGCCGCGCAGGCGTTGTTGCAGCAGTTGCAGCCATCGATCAGCTACGTGGCCTATGGTCGCCAGATCAATGACCTGGCCAACGGCAGTGTGTGCCTGGCGCTGACCTACAACGGCGATGCGGCCATGGCCGCCGATCAGGCCCGTCGCGCCGGCAAGCCATTCGAGCTGATCTACCGCATCCCCCGCGAGGGCACGCTGGTCTGGCAGGACAACCTGGTGATCCCGAAGGACGCACCGCATCCCGAGGCCGCGCGCGCCTTCATCGCCTTCATGCTGCGCCCCGAGTCGGTGGCGGCGCTGACCAACACGCTGTTCTTCGCCAATGCCAACCAGGCCGCCACGCCGTTGGTGGACGAGGCGATCCGCAACGATCCGGACATCTATCCAACGGCCGAGGTGCGCCAGCGCCTGTTCGCCGACCGCAGCATGGCGCTGTCCGACCTGCGCCAGCGCAATCGCCTGTGGACCGCCTTCCGCAGCCGTCAATAAAACCAGAGACAGGAGACCGACCGTGGACCTCGCACCGGACAACGACCAGGCCATGACCCGTGACAGCCTCTACGGCACTGCCGCCGAGAGCACCTATGCCGGCATCACCAGCTTTTCCAGGCGTCGCTACAGCCGCGACCTGCGCGGCGTCGATGTGGTGGTCAGCGGCGTGCCGTTCGACACCGCCACCAGCAACCGCCCCGGTGCGCGCTTCGGGCCGCGGGCGATCCGCGCGGCCTCGGTACAGCAAGCCTGGGCCCGTCACTGGCCCTGGGCATTCGACCCGTTCGATCACTTGGCGGTGATCGACTATGGTGACTGTGCGTTCGACAGTGGCACGCCGCAAACCGTGCCGGACAGCATCCAGGCCCATGCCGAGCGCATCCTCGAGGCTGGCTGCGCCATGCTCACCCTCGGCGGCGACCACTTCATCAGCTACCCGCTGCTCAAGGCCCATGCCCGCCGCCATGGCCCGCTGGCGCTGATTCATTTCGACGCCCATAGCGACACCTGGCCGGACGAGGAGGGCAAGCGTATCGACCATGGCACCATGTTCTGGCATGCGGCGCGGGAAGGCCTGGTGGATCCGGCGCGCTCGGTGCAGATCGGCCTGCGTACCACCAATGACGACAGCCAAGGGTTCGCCGTGCTCGATGCCCGCCAGGTGCATCGACAGGGGACCGAGGCGATCATCACGGCGATTCGCCAGCGAGTAGGCGACGGGCCGGTGTACCTGACTTTCGATATCGATTGCCTGGACCCGGCCTTCGCGCCCGGGACCGGTACGCCGGTATGCGGGGGCCTGAGCACGGTGCAGGCGCTGGAGATTCTCGGTGGCCTGCGTGGCATCAACCTGGTGGGAATGGACCTGGTGGAGGTGGCACCGGCCTACGACCACGCGGATATCACCGCGCTGGCCGGGGCGACCTTGGCGATGGAGATGCTGTGTCTGTATGCGGCGCGGCACAAGGTGGATATAGCAAGGTAGCGCAGGGGCCCATTTGCGACCCTTTCCGGCCGGTCCGACGCCTCGGCAGGGCCGCTCTCATGGAACAAAACATAATTCTTTGATTTGACTGGAGCCGCGTGGGAGCGGGCTTGCTGTGGCGTTTGGCACCGGCTTCGCCGGTGATCGCGGGGCCAGCCCGCTCCCACGCTGAAACCCTGTTCCCTGCGCGACAGCGCAGCCCAGGGGCCATACTGAAACATCAGGACCCATATTCATCCTTTTGCGTCGAACCCTGCGCGCTTTAGGCTATCCAACCCTGGAGCGCGCCTTTTCGTACCGGAGGTGAAGCATGAACCCCACCCTGCCAATCCTGGGCCTTGGCCTGTTGCTGGCCATGCCGCTCCAGGCTGCGCCGCTGCCGGCGCCGTTGCTCGCTGCCAACGACAGCAACAACCCGTACAACAGCCCGATCATGCGCGCCAACCCCAACAGCCGCCAGGGCAGCGTACCCGCCACGCCGCCAGTGCGTGGCCCGTCTACGCAGCCCAACCCGCGCCCGCCAACCCTCGACAACCGGGGTATCGGCAATGGCGACAACCTGCGCCGCGAGCAGCAGAGCCCAAACCTGGAACCCACCCGGCCACCGCGCGACTCCCAGCGCGTGCCGTGACCCCTTCGAAGGAACCGAACATGACACCACGCTCCTGGTTGACCACCCTGGCCGCCGCCAGCCTTTTCCCCTTGCTGGCCCAGGCGGCCGCCGAGCAACAGTTCTCCAGTGAGGAAGGGCAACTGATCGTCAGCACGGTCGCCGATGGTCTGCGCAATCCCTGGGCCCTGGCCTTCCTGCCTGGTGGCAAGGACATGCTGGTGAGCGAGCGCCCCGGCAACCTGCGCATCGTCAGCGCCGAAGGCAAGGTCGGCCCACCGCTGTCCGGTGTGCCCAAGGTGTGGGCCGAAGGGCAGGGGGGCTTGCTCGACGTGGTGTTGTCGCCGGAGTTTGCCAAGGATCGCACGGTCTATCTGTCGTTCGCCGAGGCAGGCGCGGATGGCAAGGCCGGTACGGCGGTCGGCCGCGGCCAGTTGTCCCAGGACCAGGCGCGGCTGGAGAATTTCACGGTGATCTTCCGCCAGCAACCCAAGCTGTCCGAAGGCAATCACTTCGGCTCGCGCCTGGTGTTCGACCGCGACGGCTATCTGTTCATCGCCCTGGGCGAGAACAACCAGCGTCCTACCTCCCAGGACCTGGACAAGCTGCAGGGCAAGATCGTGCGTATCCTGCCCGATGGCGAAGTTCCCAAGGACAACCCGTTCGTTGGTCGTGACAATGTGCGTCCGGAAATCTGGTCGTTCGGCCACCGCAATCAGCAGGGCGCTGCGCTCAACCCCTGGACCGGCAAGCTGTGGACCCACGAGCATGGTCCCCGCGGCGGCGACGAGATCAACATCCCGCAGCCTGGCAAGAACTACGGCTGGCCGATCGCTACCCACGGCATCAACTACTCGCTGTTGCCGATCCCCGAGGCCAAGGGCAAGCATGTCGATGGCATGGTCGATCCGCATCATGTGTGGGAGAAGTCGCCGGGCATCAGCGGCATGGCGTTCTACGACAGCCCGACGTTCAAGGCTTGGGACCACAACCTGTTCATCGGTGCGTTGGCGACTCAGGAATTGATCCGACTGCAGCTCGATGGTGACAAGATCGTGCATGAAGAGCGTCTTCTGGGCGACTTGAAGGCACGGATCCGTGACGTGCGGGTGGGGCCGGACGGCTATGTGTATGTGCTGACCGACGCCAAGGACGGGGCGCTGCTCAAGGTCGGCTTGAAAGAAGGCTGATCCGGGGCGACCGGGCCGGCCTTTTCGCGGGCAAGCCCGCTCCCACAGCGACCGCGCCGACTTCGAGCCATGCTGTGGGAGCGGGTTTACCCGCGAAGAGGCCCTAACTGGCGTAACATGGCCTTTTCCTACCCGGCTACCCGGCATGACCCCCGACTCTCTCTACCGGCAAGCCCTGGACGAGCAAGGCTTCTTCCCCGATCCAGCCCAGGCCGCTGCGCTCACCGCACTGCAAGCCTGTTTCGATGCGTTGCGCCAGGGTCAGCCCACCCAGGGCCTGTACCTCTGGGGCCCGGTCGGGCGCGGCAAGACCTGGCTGATGGACCTGTTCCACCGCTGTCTCACGGTCCCGTCCCGGCGTCAGCACTTCCACCACTTCATGGCCTGGGTCCACCAGCGCCTGTTCCAGCTCAACGGCACCACAGACCCGCTCAAGGCCCTGGCCCGGGAGCTGGCGGGCGAGATCCGCGTGCTGTGCTTCGACGAGCTGTTCGTCAGCGATATCGGCGATGCAATCATCCTCGGTCGGCTGTTCCAGGTGTTGTTCGACGAGGGCGTGGTGATTGTCGCCACGTCCAACCAGCCCCCGGACCAGCTGTACCGCGATGGTTTCAACCGCGAACGCTTCCTGCCGGCCATCGCCGCCATCGAGCGGCATATGCATGTGCTGTCGGTGGCCGGCGAGCAGGATCACCGGCTGCATCCTGGAGAGCGACAGCAGCGCTACTGGGTGGCGCGGCAAGGTGGCGGCGCCTTGGCGGCAGTGTTCGAGCAGTTGAGTCCGGATGATCCGGGTAGCGAGCAGCCCGTGCAGCTTGGCTCCCGGCGAGTGCGGGTGGTGCGTCACAGCGCCCGGGCCGTCTGGTGCCGGTTCGCTGATGTGTGCGAGCAACCCTTGGCCGCCATGGACTTCATGGCCTTGTGCGATCGCTTTCCGGCGATTCTTTTGAGTGAAGTGCCAGCCCTGGGCGGCGAGCAGCAAGTCGGACGCATTGCTCGCGGCACCGAGGATGGCGCCGCCCGCGTCGAGGCCGGCGACCGCGAGCTGCCCATGCTGGCGCCCAAGGATGACAGCGTGCGGCGCTTCATCGCGCTGGTCGACGAATGCTACGACCGTCGGGTGGCGTTGTACCTGGAGGCCGAGGTCCCGCTGGATGCGCTCTACACTCAAGGGTATCTGGCGTTCCCGTACCAACGGACCTTGAGCCGGCTACGGGAGATGCAACTGCAACGCTTCGCCTGAAGGAGCCGCCCATGGAGCCGCTGTCGCATCACCTGCTGACCCAGGCCTACAACAATGCCTGGGCCAACCACCGTCTGTACAAGGCATGCCTGCAACTGAGCCACGATGAGTTCGTTGCCCCCCGTTGCAGCTTCTTCCCCTCGATCAAGGCCACCCTCAACCATCTGTTGACGGTGGACTGGTTCTACCTGGATGCCCTGGAGTGCGAGCAGCGCGGCGAAGCCCCCGATCCGGACGGTGAGCGCTTCTTCCAGCCGGAGCAGCCGTTCGCCACCTGTACCGACCTGCAGGCCCAGCAGGTCCAGGCCGATCAGCGGCTGATCAACTATTGCCGGGCATTGCGTGACGATCAGCTGGCGCGCTACGTGAGCATCGTCAGGCCCGATCGGGTGCAGCGCGAGCAGCGCCTGAGGCTGCTGTCGCACCTGTTCGAGCACCAGATCCACCATCGTGGGCAGGTGCATGCGATGCTCAGTGACACGGCAGTGAAGCCGCCGCAGCTGGATGAGTTTTTCTGTGAAGAGGAGGCGGGGTTACGGGAGGCAGATTTTGCCGAGCTGGGCTGGCGCGAGGAGCAGGTCTGGAGCCGCTGAGTGGTCCATGCAGCGTCGTACCTGTGGGAGCGGGCTTGCCCGCGAAGGGCTGCATAGCAGCCCCGGTCATTTTGTCAGCCAGCCGATCAACGCCTGGTGGAACTTGCCCGGTTCCTCGATCTGCGGCGCATGCCCCAGCCCTTCGAAGGTCACCAGTTCGCCCTGGGGGATCATCTTCGCCACCCGCGGCCCCAGCTCCTTGTATCTGCCCAGCGTCGCCTTGACCTCGGGCGATGCGATATCGCTGCCGATTGCCGTGCTGTCCTGGTCACCGATCAGCAACAAGGTCGGCATTTTCAGGTCCTTGAACTCATGGACCACCGGCTGGGTGAAGATCATGTCGTAGATCAGCGCCGAGTTCCACGCCACGGCCTCGTGCCCCGGGCCCTTGTTCAACCCCACCAGCATCTGCACCCAGCGCTCGTACTCGGGCTTCCAGCGGCCAGCGTAGTAGGTGTTGCGCTCGTAGTTGCGCACGCCTTCGGCATCGAGCTTGAGCTCGCGGGCGTACCACTGATCCACCGTGCGATAGGGCACGCCCAGGGCTTTCCAGTCCTCCAGGCCAATGGGGTTGACCATGGCCAGGCGCTCCACCTGTTGCGGGTACATCAGGGCGTAGCGGGTGGCGAGCATGCCGCCGGTGGAGTGGCCGAGGACGATGGCCTTGTCGATGCCCAGCTTCGCCAGCAAGGCATGGGTGTTGTCGGCCAGCTGCTGGAAACTGTACTGGTAATGCGCCGGCTTGCTCGATGTGCAGAAGCCGATCTGGTCAGCGGCGATCACCCGGTAACCGGCCTGGCTCAGGGCATCGAGGGTGGATTCCCAGGTCGCGGCGCAGAAGTTCTTGCCATGCATCAGCACCACGCTGTGACCGTTGGCCTTGCCCTTGGCGGGTACGTCCATGTAGCCCATCTGCAGGGCCTGGCCTTGGGACTGGAAGTCGAAGTGCCGCAAAGGATGCGGATAGGCGAAGCCTTCGAGCTGCTGGCCGTAGGTGGGCGGTTCGGCGGCGATGGCCGTACCTGCGCTCAGGCAGGCCAAGACCAGGACGGTTGCGCGCGGCATCGGGGCACTCCATGTGGGACCAGACGGGAAACGGCGACTGTAGCAGCCAGTTGGCCCTGGGCCTCGTGAAAGGTGTTACCCGGTGTGAAACCAGCCCAGGGTGATCATCGCCACGACGATATAGCGTCCGCCCTTGGCCAGGGTGACCAGCAGCACGAAGCGCCAGAACGGTTCGCGCATGATGCCCGCGATCAGCGTGAGCGGATCGCCGATCACCGGCATCCAGCTCAACAACAGTGACCACTGGCCCCAGCGCTGGTAGCGCTGCTGGGCGCGCGCCAGCTGACTGGCGCTGAACGGGAACCAGCGTCGTTCGCGCAGGTGCTCGATGGCCCGGCCAAGCAGCCAGTTGACCACCGAACCGAGCACATTGCCGAGGGTCGCGACCAGCAACAGCGTCGCCCACGCCGCAGGCTCGCGCAGCAGCAGGCCGACCAGTACCGCCTCGGACTGCAGCGGCAGCAGGGTGGCGGCGCCAAAGGCGCTAATGAACAGCGCCCCGAGGCTGAGCATCAGTAGCTGGCGACCACGGTGTCCCGACCGTCCTGGGTCACGCCGATCACCTGGTAGGCGTCCTTGCGGTCACCCATCTCCATGCCTGGGGAGCCCATGGGCATGCCTGGCACGGCGAGGCCCTTGAGGTCGGCGCGCTGGGTCAGCAGGCGCACCTGCTCGGCCGGCACGTGGCCTTCGACGAACTTGCCATCGATCACCCCGGTGTGGCACGAGGCCAGGCGCGGTGCCACGCCCAGGCGCTGCTTGACCGCGCTCATGTTCGGTTCGACGTGGTCGTTGACGGTGAAACCGTTGTCGCTCAGGTGCTTGATCCATTCCTTGCAGCAACCGCAGTTGGGGTCGCGGTACACATCGATGGTCTCGGCGGCCTGGGCCAGGCCGGTGAAGGCCAGCAGGCCAAGGGTGAGCAGGTGTTTGCGCAGCATGGTGAAGCTCCTGTGAAACAGAACACACCTGGTTGGCTTTGTGGGAGCGGGTTTACCCGCGAATGCGTCAGCGAGCCCACCATCGCATTCGCGGGTGAACCCGCTCCCACAGGGACGGCGTCAGGCCTTAAAAGCGCAGGCGAACCCCTGCCACCAGCCGGGTCTGACCGATGTCCTCGCCATCCTCCCGGGCCTGGTCGGCACGCTGGCCGTGCAGGCGGTTGAAGCTGACCCCGACATAGGGCGCGAACGCGCGGCTGATCTCGTAGCGCAGGCGCAGGCCCACTTCGCTTTCGGCCAGACCCGAACCCTGTTCGCGCCCGGCATCGTTGCGCCCGAAGAAGTTGGCTTCGACGGTCGGTTCGAGGATCCAGCGATTGGTCAGCAGCATAGCGTAACCAGCCTCCAGGCGCAGCGCGGTCTGCTGTCGCTCGCCGGCGTAGGCGGTGGCTTCCAGCTCCAGGCCGTAGAGCGGCGTGCCCTGGATGCCGAAGGCGGCCCAGGTCTGGCCGCTGGCGGGCTTGAAGTCCTGGCGCACACCGCCGACCAGCTCCCACCAGGGGCTGATGGCATGGCCCCAGAGCGCCTGTAGCTCGGCCTTATGGGTCTTGCCCTGTTCGCGTTCACCCTCGGTGCGCAGCCACAGGCGGTCGATGTCGCCGCCGACCCAGGCGGTGGCGTTCCAGTTCAGGGCACCGCTGCTTTCGAAATTCTGGTACTCCAACTGGTCGACGATCACTGCCCAGTTGGTCGCCCGGTCGTGCACCTGATGCCCCGGCAGCGGCGGGAAGGCGGCGCGGCGGTCGGCATCGGTGATCACCGGCAGCGGTGTGCGCGGTTGGCTGGGAGTTGCCGGCGCGTGGTTCATCTGGCTGTGATCCATGGGCATGCTGCCAGGGTTCATCTGGCCGTGGTCCATCGGCATGGCGCCATGGTTCATGTGATCCATGCCGGCGGCCAGGGCCCGTTCGCTGGCCAGCAAGGCCATCAGTGCGACACCGGTGACGATGTGGCGGTTGCGGTTCTCATTCATCGACCCGTACCTCGCGGAACATGCCGGTCTCCATGTGGTAGAGCAGGTGGCAGTGATAGGCCCAGCGGCCCAGGGCGTCGGCGCTCACGCGGTAGCTGCGCCGGCTCCCGGGGGGCATGTCGATGGTGTGCTTGCGCACCAGGAAGCGCCCTTGTTCATCCTCCAGGTCGCTCCACATGCCATGCAGGTGGATGGGGTGGGTCATCATGGTGTCGTTGACCAGGGTGATGCGCACCCGCTCGCCGTACTTCAGGCGCAGCGGTTCGGCATCGCTGAACTTGATGCCGTCGAACGACCAGGCGAAGCGCTCCATGTGCCCAGTCAGGTGCAGCTCGATGTCCCGCGACGGTTCGCGTCCGTCCGGGTCGGGATAGGGGCTGCGCAGGTCGGCGTAGGTCAGCACCCGGCGGCCGTTGTCGCGCAGGCCGATGCCGGGATCGGCCAGGTTGGCGCGGGGGGCCATGGTCTGCATGTCCACCAGCGGGTTGTCGGTCTCGCTGGCGGGGTGGCCTTGCATCATGGCCATGCCGGCCATTTTGGAGTGGTCCATGCCCGCCATGTTGCCGTGGTCCATCGCTGGCATGTTCGAATGGTCCATCTCACCCATGCCGCCGTGCCCCATGTCGTCCATGGTCAGCACCGGACGCGGGTCCGGCTCGGGTACGGGGGCCTGCAAACCCGCTGCGCGGGCCAGGGTGCCACGGGCGAAACCGGTGCGGTCCATGCTCTGGGCGTACAGCGTGTAGGCGGGCAGGTCGCCCACGGTGACCAGTACGTCATAGGTCTCGGCCACGGCGATGCGCAGCTCATCCACGCTCACCGGGGTCACCGGCAGGCCGTCGGCGGCGATCACCGTGAGCTTCAGGCCTGGGATGCGGAAGTCGAAGTAGGTCATCGCCGAGGCGTTGATCAGGCGCAGGCGCACGGTCTCGCCGGGCTGGAACAGGCAGGTGAAGTTGCCGTCCGGTGGCTGGCCGTTGAGCAGGTAGGTGTAGTCGGCAGCACTGATGTCGGCGAGGTCGGTGGGGCTCATGCGCATCTTCGCCCAGGCCCAGCGCTCACCGGCTGCCTTGCCCCAGCCGTTTTCGGCGACATCGTCGACGAAGTCGCCGACCGTGCGCTTGTGGTAGTTGAAGGCGTCGGACTGTTTCTTCAGGGTGGCCATCAGCGCTTCGGGCGCCTGGTCCGACCAATCGCTGAACAGCAGCACATGGTCGCGCTGGTATGCGTGCGGCTCAGGCTCGCGAGGCTCGATGACGATGGCGCCGTACACACCGGCCTGCTCCTGCAAGCCGGAATGACTGTGGTACCAATAGGTGCCGCTCTGGCGCAGGGTGAACTGGTAGAGGTAGTCGCCACCAGGCTCGATGCCGGTGAAGCTCAGCCCCGGCACGCCGTCCATGTTGGCCGGCAGGATGATGCCGTGCCAGTGGATCGAGGTGGGCTGGTCCAGGCGGTTGCGCACCCGCAGGGTCACGGTGTCGCCCTCGCGCCAGCGTAGCTGCGGGCCGGGCAGGCTGGCGTTGATGGTCTGCGCGGTGCGTGGGCGCCCGGTGATGTTGACCGGGGTCTGGCCGATGAACAGGTCGAACTGCTGGCCGCTCAGGTCGTGCAGCGGCAGACGGCCCTCGGCGGCCTGGGCCAGCGGGCGCCAGAGGCCCAGGCCGGCCAGAGCGGTGGCGGCACCCAGGCCCTTGACGAAGGTGCGGCGGGTTGGAGTCGGTGGCATGGCGTGTTCTCGGTGCTGGCAAGGTTCATCCGATCGCGGGGCAAGCCCGCTCCCAGGGTGGGAGCGGGCTTGCCCCGCGATCGGGAATGACACCGATGGTCGCCGCCAGCGCCTGTCAGCTACCTGAAGCGCGGATTACAGAATTGTCAGGCAGCGGCCTCGCCACTCTCCAGGTCGCGCATCAGCAGGCCGAATTCCAGCGAGACCTGCTCGGGAATCGGCAGGTACACCACATGGCCGTCGCCCGGCGCCACTTCGATGGCCTGCTGCTGGCGGTCGCACAGGCGGTGCAGGTCGAAGTGGTAGTTGCCGCGCGGGGTCATCAGCTCCAGGTGGTCGCCCACGGCGAAACGGTTCTTCACCTTCACTTCGGCCAGGCCGTCCACCCGCACCCCGGTCAGCTCGCCAACGAACTGCTGGCGCTCGGACACCGAGTTGCCACGCTGGTAGTTCTGGTACTCGTCGTGGACGTGGCGGCGCAGGAAACCTTCGGTGTAGCCACGCTGGGCGAGGGACTCGAGGTTGTCCATCAGGCTGCGGTCGAAGGGGCGACCAGCCACCGCGTCGTCGATGGCCTGGCGGTACGACTGCACGGCGCGGGCACAGTAGAAGTGCGATTTGGTGCGGCCCTCGATCTTCAGCGAGTGCACGCCCATCCGGGCCAGGCGCTCGACGTGCTGGATGGCGCGCAGGTCCTTGGCGTTCATGATGTAGGTGCCGTGCTCGTCCTCGAACGCCGGCATCTGTTCATCGGGGCGGTTGGCCTCCTGGAGCAGGAACACCTGCTCGGTCGGCGCGCCAAGGCCCAGGGTTGGCTCGCATGCGCGGACGATATCGCCCGTGGTGTTCTCGCTGGCCGGGGTGGCCTGGTACTTCCAGCGGCAGGCATTGGTACAGGTGCCCTGGTTGGCATCGCGCTTGTTCATGTAGCCCGACAGCAAGCAGCGCCCGGAGTAGGCCATGCACAACGCGCCATGCACGAAGACCTCCAGCTCCATGTCCGGCACCTGCTGGCGTATCTCCTCGATCTCTTCCAGCGACAGCTCCCGCGACAGGATCACCCGGGTCAGCCCCAGGCCCTGCCAGAACTGCACGCTGGCCCAGTTCACCGTGTTGGCCTGCACCGACAAGTGGATGGGCATCTGCGGGAAGTGCTGGCGCACCAGCATGATCAACCCTGGGTCGGACATGATCAGCGCATCCGGCCCCATCTCGATCACCGGTGCCAGGTCCTTGAGGAAGGTCTTGAGCTTGGCGTTGTGCGGGGCGATGTTGACCACCACGTAGAAGCGCTTGCCCTGGGCCTGGGCCTCCTGGATGCCGAGGGCCAGGTTGGCGTGGTCGAATTCGTTGTTGCGCACCCGCAGGCTGTAGCGCGGCTGCCCGGCGTAGACCGCGTCGGCGCCGTAGGCGAAGGCATAGCGCATGGTCTTCAGGGTGCCGGCGGGGGCGAGCAGTTCGGGCTTGGCGGGAGAGGTCATGGTGCGCACCGGGGGCAAAAGGCGCGGATGCTAAGACGGCGGCACCGTGCAGGTATTGATCTGGATCAACGGCACTTTTGCCGATGCGCGGGGCACTAAATTGTCGAGCCCTCGAGGAATGCCCATGAACGAAGCTGTCTTGCAGAACAAAGCCCTGACCGTGCTGCTGGCACTGGTGACCATCGCCTTCATCTGGATCTTGCTGCCGTACTCCGGCGCGATCTTCTGGGCGGTGATCCTCGGCATACTCTTCGCGCCCTTGCAGCGCCACCTGTTGCTGCGCTTCGGCGGGCGGCGCAACCTGGCCACGGCGACGGCGCTGCTCACCTGCCTGCTGATCGCCGTGCTGCCGGTGATCGTCATCGGCGCCCTGCTGGTGCAGGAGGGCGCGGCGCTGTACCAGCGCATCGAGAGCGGCCAGCTGGATATCGCCGGCTATATCGAGCGCGGCAAGGACATGCTGCCGGCCTATGCCCAGCATTTCCTCGACCGCATGGGCATGGGCAACCTCGACGGCCTGCGCGACAAGATCAGCAAGTGGGCGACCCAGGGCAGCCAGTTTCTGGCCGGGCAGGCGTTCAGCTTCGGCCAGGGCACCTTCGAGTTCCTGGTGAGCTTCGGCATCATGCTCTATTTGCTGTTCTTCTTCCTGCGCGAGGGCGCGGAGGTGGCGCGCAAGGTGCGCCAGGCGGTGCCGCTGCCCGAGCAGCAGAAGCGCCGGCTGCAGTTGAAGTTCAAGCGCGTGGTGCGGGCCACGGTCAAGGGCAACCTGCTGGTGGCGATCACCCAGGGGGCGCTGGGCGGGCTGATCTTCTGGATGCTGGGCATTCCCAGCGTGCTGGTGTGGGCGGTGCTGATGGCGTTTCTGTCGCTGTTGCCTGCGGTGGGGGCAGGGATCGTCTGGGGGCCGGTGGCGCTGTATTTCCTGCTGACCGGGGCGATCTGGCAGGGGATCGTGCTGACCGCGTTCGGCGTGCTGGTGATTGGCCTGGTGGACAACCTGCTGCGGCCGATCCTGGTGGGCAAGGATACGCGGATGCCGGATTACCTGGTGCTGGTGTCGACACTCGGTGGGCTGGCGGTGTTCGGGCTCAATGGCTTCGTGATCGGGCCGTTGATCGCGGCGTTGTTCATCTCCAGCTGGGCGATCTTTGCCTCGACCAAGCCGCAGGTGCAGTTGCCGTCCTGAAAGGGCCATTCGCGGGTAAACCCGCTCCCACAGGGAACTGCACGAGACCTGTGGGAGCGGGTTTACCCGCGAATGAGCTGCATCGCAGCCCCAAGCTGTTTATCGGAAACTGTAGGAAACCCCGGTATACACCCCGAACCCTTCCCCCGGCGTCGAGCGGGCGATGTCCTGCCCGGCGTCGTTGTACCCCGGTGTCACCGTCGCCGCGTAACGCTTGTTGGTCAGGTTGCGCAGGTCGAGCCAAGTCTGCCAGTCCCGTTTCGGCGAATCCCAGCCCAGGCGCGCGCCGAGCAAGGCGTAGGCATCGGCGTGATAACTGTTGGCGTAGTCCACCTGCACCTTCGAGGCCATCTGCGTGTTCACCCCGGCGTGGAAGCCGCTCGGCCAGTCATAGCGCAGTTCGGCCTGGTAGTAGTGCATGGGGATGCCGGGCAGGCGGTTGTCGCCGAACTTGTCGTCGTCGCGGTAGTGGAAGTCGCTGAAGGTGTAGGCCTGGCGCAGGCTGAGCTTGCCGGTGCCCGGTTGCTCCCAGAGCAGGCTGTCCAGGCCTGCCTCGATACCCTGGTGCACGGTGGGGCTGGCGTTGAACTCCTTGAACGGCAGACCCTGCACGACTTCCACGTTCAACAGCTCGTGGCGCACCTGGGCGTAGTACCAGGCCAGGTCCCAACGCCCCAGTGCCGAATCGCCGCGGGCGCCCAGTTCCAGGGTGGTGGCGGTCTGGTTCTGCATCTTCATGGGCTGGTTGGCGACTGGCGCACTCCAGACCAGCGACCACGGGTGCGGCGGCTCCACCGAGCGGCTGAGGTTGCCGTAGACCTGCAGGTCCGGGCGGATGTCGTAGCGCAGGCCCAGGCGTGGGGCGTAGTCCCAGTCATGCTGGCTGACCTTGCCGCCACTGGCTGGGTAGGTGACGTCGCTTTCGCGGCGGGTGTAGATCATCGCCAGGCCCGTGGTCAGCCACAGGTTCGGAATCAGCTCCAGATCGTTGCCCGCATGCAGCACGGTGTCCGAGCCCTGATAGCTGAAGTCGCGGGTGCGGGCACCGAAGTTGTCGCCGCCGCTGCGGGCGAACTGCGAGGCGCCGCTGTTGGGCAGGTGCTTGGTGGTGCGCCAGCCGAGGGTGGTCTTGCTCTCGTGGCCGAACAGGGTGTCGCGGCGCACGTAGTTCAGCGTGCCGCTGACATCGGTGTAGGCAACCTTCAGGCGCATCGGGCCTTCGCGCAGGTCCATCGGGTAGTCGTGATAGACCAGCCCGGCCTCCAGGCGCGAATCGTCGTCGAGGAAGAAGGTGGTCTTGTTGCCCACCCAGGTGCTGCCCGGTTGCGGACGGCTGTCGTCGCGGGCCAGGTAGGCCGGGTTGGCCGCGCGCGGATGGTGCTTGATCTGGTCCTTGGTCAGGCGTCCGGCCAGGTCGTTCTCGGTTTCCCGGTAGCGCAGGTAGAAGCGCGTCTCCAGGTTCGGGTTGAAGCGGTAGCCGACATTGGCGGCGATGCCCTTGGCGCTGCCGCTGCTGTGCTGCTGGTAGCCGTCGTACTCGGCATCGGTCAAGGCCACGTAGTAGTCGAGGTTGCCCAGCACCTGCCCGGAGCTGATGTGCCGGCGCTGGTAGCCACGGCTGCCGACTTCATAGCGCACCTGCAAGGGCGCGGCATCGTAGCCGGTGTGGGTCACGTAGTTGATCGCGCCGCCCAGGGCCAGCGAGCCCTGGTCGAAACCGTTGGCGCCGCGCAGCACCTCGGCGCGGCTCAACCATAAAGGTTCGAACAGTTCGTAGGGGGTGCCGCCCGGACCGGTCAGCGGCAGGCCGTCGAACATCGTGTACACGCCCGAGCCGTGGGCGCCCGGTGCGCGGTTGATGCCCGATCCGCGGATCGACAGCTTGATGCCGTCATTGCCCGCCGACTGGGCGAACACACCAGGCTGGTAGGCCAGCACGTCCTGGTTGCTGGCCACCCGACCGTTGCCCACCGTGGCCATGTCCACCAGATTGCTGGCACCAGGCACGCTGTGCAGGCGTGCTCGCGCCGCCTCCAACTCGTCCTGTTCCTGGTCACTGATCAGCACCTGATCCAGTTCAACCGGCGCGGCCAAGCCCAGTTGGTTGGCGCCTAACAGGGCAACCAGGCCAAGGCAAGACGAAAGAGGCAGAACAGGACGCATCGTACAACTCCAGGCGAAATGCTGACGGGAACTGCGTTGAGACGAGCGAATTTCAGTCCAGAGCACGGAGCAAGCTGCATTTCGCTGTCATTCAGTGAGAACGTCTTTGTCGGAGAGCTCTTTACAGAGCGGGCGAGTAGAGGGTCGCCGGATGGATTCGTAAGGTGTGGTGAAGATGGTTGTGGGAATTCCCGCTACTACCGACCACGAAGGAAGACGCCTGATGATCTGCGAGATTGAGCGACCGACAAGCAATACTTCAGCGGTATACCTGACCCCCCGTGAGCAGCAGGTGTTGCTGTGGTGCGCATATGGCAAGAGCTCCTGGGAAATCGGCAGGATTCTGCAATGCAAGGAGTCCACGGTGAACTTTCACGTGGGCAATATCCTACGCAAGTTCGATGTCGTCACCCGCGTGGCCGCCGTCAGCAAGGCCATCCGCTACGGCATGCTGGCGGCAGATTGAGGGCATGCTTGCCGAGCGCCTGGTCGGCAAGGGAAAAATCTCCCGGATTGGTTGACGGTGATCGCTTCGGCTTAAATTAAGCCATACGAACTATACGGCTACTGCATTAAGGGAGAAATCTGACATGAACAATCTCTTTTCGGCGAGATCGGTGAGTGCGACGTTCAAGGCGCCCCCTGGAAGGCGATCTTTCCTGGCGTCACTACCGCGCTGCCTGACCAGCAGGGTGTCGCCGTGAGTACTTACAAACTGGTTTGCCCGCATTGCAGCAGCCGCATGCGAACCCGCACCAGCGAAGGTCGCCATATCTTCCTGAGGGTGGCGTACCTGCAATGTACCAACGAAGCCTGTGGCTGGTCGGTCAGGGCCGAGTTCGAAATGACCCATGAGCTTTCACCCAGCGGGATGCCTCGACCTGATGTCCATCTGCCGCCTGCCGGCAGCGAACTGCGCAGGCGTGCGTTGCAGCGCGAAGATGCCGCGACTGCTACGCTCGATGACGGACGCCGATGTTCGGGCATTGATAGCTGAAAAAAAACACCCCGCTCGAAGCGGGGTGTCTTGTTTTACCGGTTCGATCAACCGATCAGTTGCAGGCCCGCCTGTTGCACCATCTCCAGCAGCGGCTGCGGGTACACGCCGAGCACGAAGGCGAGGATGGCGATGGCCAGCAGCATCACGCCGCCGGTGCGCTGTTCCCACTTCAGCGGGGCGTCGTGGCGACGCAGGTTCGGCTCGACCAGGTACAGGGTGACCATGACGCGCAGGTAGTAGTACACGCCGATGGCGCTGCCGATCACCAGGGCGCCGACCAGCCACCACAGGTGCGACTCGACGCCGGTGGCGATGATGTAGAACTTGCCGATGAAGCCTGCGGTCAGCGGGATACCGGCCAGCGACAGCATCATCACGGTCAGTACCGCGGTCAGGTACGGGCGGCGCCAGAACAGGCCGCGGTACTCGTACAGGGCGTCGGCGTCGCGGCCGGCATACGGCGAGGACATCAGGGTGATCACGCCGAAGGCGCCGAGGCTGGTGATCACGTAGGTGACCAGGTACACGCCCATGGCCTCCAGGGCCAGGCCCTTGCTGGCGACCAGGGCGATGACCAGGTAGCCGAAGTGGGCGATGGACGAGTAACCCAGCAGACGCTTGAGGTTGCTCTGGGTCAGCGCCAACAGGTTGCCGATGAGGATCGAGGCGACCGCGATCACCGCCAGCACGGTGCTCAGCACGCCGCTGCTGGCGGCGGGGGAGAGCATGAACAGGCGCACGACCACGGCGAACACCGCGACCTTGCTGGCGGTGGCCAGGAACGCGGCGACCGGCGCCGGGGCGCCTTCGTAGACGTCCGGGGTCCACAGGTGGAACGGCACCAGCGACAGCTTGAAGGCCAGGCCCACCAGCATCATGCCCAGGCCCAGCTGCGCCAGCAGGCTCGGCATGCTGGTGGCCGCCAGGGCCTTGCCCAGCTGGTCGAAGGTCAAGCTGCCTGCGTCAGCGTACAGCAGCGCCATGCCGAACAGCAGGAAGGCGGAACCGGCGGCCGACAGCACCATGTACTTGATGCCGGCTTCCAGCGAGCGCTTGTTGAAGAAGGCGTACGCCACCAGGCCGTACACCGGCACCGACAGCAGCTCCAGGCCGATGAACAGGCCGGCCAGGTGGTTGGCGCTGACCAGCACCAGGCCACCCAGTGCCGACATCAGCAGCAGCAGGTACAGCTCTTCACGGTTGCCCGGGAAGCCCTTGGAGCCTTCGCCCAGATAGGCGTGGGCGAGGGTGACGCAGGCCAGCGTCGCCACCAGGATGATCGCCATGTACAGGCAGGCGAACTTGTCGATGGTCACCAGCGAGGTGACCGCCAGCGGCGCGACCTTGAGCGCCGGCAGGATCGACAGCAGAGCCAGGTTCAGGCCCACGGTGGACAGCAGGAAGGTCTGCGAGTGGTTGCGCTTCCAGGCGATCGCCAGCATCACCACCACCGTGGTGATGGTGGTGATCAGCATCGGCGCCAATGCGATGAAGTGTTGAGTGGTGAATTCCATAGCGCTCTTACCGGGCCGAAGCGAGTTGAGTGAAAGCGGATCCGAGCCACTGCTGCACACCGCTCATGGTGGCGGCAGAGGTGTCGAGGAACGGCTGCGGATACACGCCCAGCAGGATCAGTAGGCCCGCCAGGCCCAGCACCATGATCAGCTCGCGACCGTCCATGCCGGCCAGCACGGTGTCGGACTTGGCCGGACCGAAGTAGGCGCGGTGGATCATGATCAGCGAGTACACCGAACCGAAGACCAGGCCGGTGGTGGCGATCACGGTGATCCACGGAACATGGGCGAAGCTGCCGATCAGGATCAGGAACTCGCCGACGAAGTTGCCGGTGCCCGGCAGGCCCAGCGATGCGGCGGCGAAGAACAGGCTGATGGCCGGCAGGTACGCGATGCGGTGCCACAGGCCACCCATCTCGCGCATGTCACGGGTGTGCAGGCGCTCGTACAGCTGGCCGGCCAGGATGAACAGCGCGGCGGCCGACAGGCCGTGGGCCAGCATCTGGATCACCGCGCCCTGCAGGGCCTGCTGGCTGCCGGAGTAGATGCCGATCAGCACGAAGCCCATGTGCGAGACGCTGGAGAACGCCACCAGGCGCTTGATGTCGGTCTGGGCGAAGGCCAGGAAGGCACCGTAGAAGATGCCGATCAGGCCCAGGGTCATGGCGATCGGCGCGAACTCGGCCGAGGCGTTCGGGAACAGCGGCAGGGCGAAGCGCAGCAGGCCGTAGGCCGCGGTCTTCAGCAGGATGCCCGCCAGGTCCACGGAACCTGCGGTCGGCGCCTGGGCGTGAGCGTCAGGCAGCCAGGAGTGGAACGGCACCACCGGCAGCTTCACCGCGAAGGCGATGAAGAAGCCCAGCATCAGGATGTACTCGACGCCGGCCGGCAACTCGGCCTTGAGCAGGTCGCTGTAGTTGAAGGTGATCACCCCGGTGTTGTTGTAGTTGACCAGCACCAGGCCGAGGATCGCCACCAGCATGATCAGGCCGCTGGCCTGGGTGAAGATGAAGAACTTGGTCGCCGCGTAGATCCGAGTCTTCTTGCCGTCGGAGGAGCTGTGACCCCAGAGCGCGATGAGGAAGTACATCGGCACCAGCATCATTTCCCAGAAGAAGAAGAACAGGAACAGGTCCAGGGCCAGGAACACGCCGACCACGCCGCCGAGGATCCACATCAGGTTGAGGTGGAAGAAGCCGACATGGCGCTGGATCTCTTTCCACGAGCACAGCACCGACAGCACGCCGAGCAGGCCGGTGAGCAGGATCATCAGCAGCGACAGGCCGTCGAGGGCCAGGTGGATGCTGATGCCGAAGCGCTTGATCCACTCGACCTTGTATTCGAGGGCCCAGGCGGGTTCGGCACCCGGCGCGGGAGCCAGGGTGTAGTTGCCGTTCGCCCACAGCCACAGGCCGATGCCAAGCAGCAGGGACATGGTCAGCAGCGCGATCCAGCGCGGCAGGGTGGCGCCAAAGCGCTCACCCAGCCAGCACAGGAAGCCGCCGATGAAGGGGATCAGGATCAGCCAAGGCAAAATCATGACGGGTTGGTTTCCTTTGGCAAAGTCGCAAGATTCATAGTCATACCGCGGCCACTACCACGGCGCCGAGCACCAGCACGGCGCCCACGGCGATCGAGGCGGTGTACCAGCGCAGCTGGCCGGTCTCGGTCTTGCTCATGGCGACGTGGCCGCCACGGGCCATCCGAGGGATGAGGCCGATGCTGCGGTCAACCGGGTCCTTGCGCAGGATGTGGCTGATCAGCAGGTAAGGTTTGACGAAGAGCTTGTCGTAGATCCAGTCGAAGCCCCAGGCGGCGAACCACCAGGCCGACAGGACGCGACCGATACCGCTGTTGGCAACTGCTGTGACGAAGCGGCGTTTGCCCAGGAACAGCAGGGCCGAGAGCAGGATACCGGCGATGGCGATGGCGCCCGAGGCGATCTCCAGCGAGTGCTTGGCTTCGCCACCGGCGTGGCCGGCGCTTTCAGGCAGCACGCCTGCCAGCGGCGGATGGATCCAGGCGCCGATGAAGGTCGACAGCACGATCAGCACGCCCAGCGGCAGCCAGTGGCTGATGCCGTGGCCGGCGTGGGCTTCGGTCTTGGCTTCGCCGTGGAAGGCGATGAAGATCAGGCGGAAGGTGTACAGCGAGGTCATGAACGCGCCCACCAGACCTGCGTACAGCAGGCCGGTGTTGCCGCTGGCGAAGGCTTCCCAGAGGATCTCGTCCTTGGAGTAGAAGCCCACGGTCAGGATCGGCAGGGCGGCCAGGGCGGCGCCACCGACCACGAAGCTGGCGTAGGCCAGCGGCAGTTTCTTCCACAGGCCGCCCATCTTGAAGATGTTCTGCTCGTGGTGGCAGGCGACGATCACCGCGCCGGAGGCAAGGAACAGCAGGGCCTTGAAGAAGGCGTGGGTCATCAGGTGGAAGATCGCCGCGTCCCAGGCGCCGACGCCCAGGGCCAGGAACATGTAGCCGATCTGGCTCATGGTCGAGTAGGCGAGGATACGCTTGATGTCGGTCTGCACCAGGGCGGCGAAGCCGGCCAGGACCAGGGTCACGCCACCCACGACGCCGACCAGGTGCAGGACGTCCGGCGCCAGCAGGAACAGGCCGTTGGTACGGGCGATCAGGTACACGCCCGCGGTCACCATGGTTGCCGCGTGGATCAGCGCCGAAACCGGGGTCGGACCGGCCATCGCGTCGGCCAGCCAGGTCTGCAGCGGCAGCTGGGCCGATTTACCGACCGCGCCACCCAGCAGCATCAGGGTCGCCAGGACCATCCAGGTGTCGCCGGCCTGGAACTTCTGCGGTGCCAGCACCAGCAGTTCCTGCACGTTCAGGGTACCCAGCTGGACGAACAGGATGAACAGGCCGATGGCCATGAACACGTCGCCGATGCGGGTGACGATGAACGCCTTGAGTGCCGCGTTACCGTTGTTGCGGTTGCTGTAGTAGAAACCGATCAACAGGTACGAGCACAGGCCCACGCCTTCCCAGCCGAAGTAGATGAACAGCAGGTTGTCGCCCAGCACCAGGAACAGCATGCTGACGATGAACAGGTTGGTGTACGAGAAGAAGCGCGAGTAGCCGGCTTCGCCACGCATGTACCAGGAAGCGAACAGGTGGATCAAAAAGCCGACGCCGGTGACCACGCCCAGCATGGTGACCGACAGGCCATCCACGTACAGGGTGAAGTTCGGCGCGAAGCCGTCCACCGACATCCACTGCCACAGCAGCTGGCTGTACGCGCCGCCTTCAGGCGGGGCGACGTTGAACTGCCAGATCACGTAGGCGGCCACGGCGGCCGAGAGGCCCACCGAACCGACGCCGATCAGCGCGGACAGGTTCTCGGACCAGCGGCCGCGCGAGAACGACAGCAGCAGGAAGCCGATCAGGGGGAATACGAACGTCAGGAAGATAAGGTTCATCCGCGCATCTCACTGGCAGCATCGATGTCGAGAGTGTGGAAGCGGCGATACAGCTGCAGCAGGATCGCCAGGCCAATGCTGGCCTCGGCGGCTGCCAGGCTGATCACCAGAATGAACATCACCTGGCCGTCGGGCTGGACCCAGCGGGCACCGGCGACGATGAACGCCAGGGCGGAGGCGTTCATCATGACTTCCAGGCTCATGAGCACGAAGAGAATGTTGCGGCGGACCATCAGGCCAACCAGACCTAAGCAGAACAGGATGCCGGCGACCGCCAGACCATGCTCGAGAGGGATAGCACCCATGATTTACTCCTTCGCCTCGTTGCGGCCCAGGTGGAAGGCGGTGACGGCTGCCGCGAGCAGCAGCATCGAGGCCAGTTCGACCACCAGCAGGTACGGCCCGAACAGGCTGATGCCGACTTCCTTGGCGCTGACGGTGGTACCGCTGATGGCAGCGCCCGACGGGGTGACGAACAGCACGTACAGCAGCTCGAGCAGCAGCAGGGCGGCGAGAATCACCGGCCCGGCCCAGATGCCCGGCTTGAGCCAGCCACGCTCCTGGGCGACCGAGGCCGGCCCGAGGTTGAGCATCATCACCACGAAGACGAACAGCACCATGATGGCGCCGGCGTAGGCGATCACTTCCAGGGCGCCGGCGAACGGCGCACCGAGGGAGAAGAAGATCATCGCCACGGAAATCAGCGAGATGATCAGGTAGAGCAGGGCGTGCACCGGGTTGGTGCCGGTCACCACGCGGAGCGTGGAGACAACGGCGATACCGGATGCGAAGTAGAAAGCGAATTCCATCTTTCTGTCCTTATGGGAGCAAGCTCTTCACGTTGATCGGCTCGGCTTCGTTCTGCGCGGAGCCTTTCGGCTTGCCAGCGATCGCCATGCCCGCAACACGGTAGAAGTTGTAGTCAGGGTTCTTGCCGGGGCCGGAGATCAGCAGATCTTCTTTCTCGTACACCAGGTCCTGACGCTTGAACTCGGCCATTTCGAAATCCGGAGTGAGCTGGATCGCGGTGGTCGGGCACGCCTCTTCGCACAGGCCGCAGAAGATGCAGCGCGAGAAGTTGATGCGGAAGAACTCGGGGTACCAACGGCCGTCCTCGGTCTCGGCCTTCTGCAGCGAGATGCAGCCGACCGGGCAGGCCACCGCGCAGAGGTTGCACGCCACGCAGCGCTCCTCGCCGTCGGGGTCGCGGGTGAGGACGATGCGGCCGCGGTAGCGCGGCGGCAGATACACGGGTTCTTCGGGGTACTGCAGGGTGTCGCGCTTGCGGAACCCGTGGGAGAACACCATGGCCAGGCTGCGCAGCTGTGTGCCGGTGCCCTTAACGATGTCGCCGATATACTTGAACATGGGTCAAATCCTCACTGGGCCGCGACGGCTGGCGTGTTGTAGAGCACGATCGCAGCGGTCACCAGCAAATTGATCAGGGTCAGCGGCAGGCAGAACTTCCAGCTGAAGTCCATCACCTGGTCATAGCGTGGGCGCGGGATCGAGGCGCGCAGCAGGATGAACAGCATGATGAAGAACGCGGTCTTCAGGGCGAACCACAGGAACGGTACTTGCGGCAGGATGCCGAACGGACCGTGCCAGCCACCGAAGAACAGGGTTACCAGCAGCGCCGAGATCAGGATGATGCCGATGTACTCACCGACGAAGAACATGCCCCATTTCATGCCGGCATATTCGATGTGGTAGCCGTCGGCCAGTTCCTGTTCCGCTTCCGGCTGGTCGAACGGGTGACGGTGGGTCACGGCGACGCCAGCGATGAAAAAGGTGCAGAAGCCGAAGAACTGCGGAATGATGAACCACAGGTTGTTGGCCTGGTATTCAACGATGTCGCGCATGTTGAACGAGCCCACCTGCACCACCACGCCCATCAGCGCCAAGCCCAGGAACACTTCGTACGACACGGTCTGGGCCGAGGCCCGCAGGCTGCCGAGCAGGGCGTACTTGTTGTTCGACGACCAGCCGGCGAACAGCACGGCGTAGACCGACAGACCGGCCATGGCGAAGAAGAACAGCAGGCCGATGTTCAGGTCGGCCACGCCCCAGCTCGGGGTGATCGGGATGATCGAGAAGCCGATCAGCAGGGCGCTCATGGCCACGACCGGCGCCAGGGTGAAGATCATCTTGTCGACGAAGGGCGGGTTCCAGTCTTCCTTGAAGAACATCTTCAGCATGTCGGCGGCGATCTGGAACATGCCGAACGGGCCGACACGGTTCGGACCGTAGCGGTCCTGCCACCAGCCCAGCAGGCGACGTTCGACGAAGCTGAGCAGGGCGCCGCAGACCACCACGGCCAGCAGCACCACGATGGCCTTGACGACCTGAATGATCACATCGATCACTTCGGGGGTGAACCAGCTCATTGTGCTGCCTCCTGCAGGCCTTCGACGGCTGCACCGAAGATGGCGGGCGGAATGCCGGCCAGGCCTTTGGGCAACGCAACCAGGCCAGCGCCCAGTTCTTCATTGATACGCAGCGGCAGGCGCAGCGACACGCCGGCCACGTTCAGGCTCAGCAGCGCGCCGTCGTTGACGCCCAGGCGGTCGGCCTCGGACTTGGCCAGGCCGACGTAGGCGGCCGGGATGCGCTCCTGCACCGGGGCGGCGCGCGAGGAGTTCTCTTCGCTGCCGAACAGGTGGAAGAACGGTACGGCGGTCCAGGTGCCGCGGGCCGGGTTGAACGCGCCCGGAATGGCGGTGAACCAGTTGAGCTTGTCGCCTTGCGACTCGATCAGGCGCACGCCCGGGTCACCGGCACGCAGGTGGCCGCCCACTTCGTCTTGGAACTTGTTCCAGGCCTGCGGCGAGTTCCAGCCCGGCGACCAGGCGAACGGCACCTGCTGGCGCGGTTCGGCCGAGCCCGAGTAGCCTTCCATGGAGAAGGCGAACGCGGTGTCCTTGTCCTGGGGGGTACGCGGCTCGTGCACGCTGATGTTGGCGCGCATGGCGGTACGGCCGGAGTAGCGCAGCGGTTCGCGGGCCAGCTTCATGCCCTTGATGCGGAAGGCGGCGCTTGGCGCGGCATTGACGATGCCGGCCAGTTGCGGGGCGGCTTCGGCGCAGGCGCTGGTGACGTGGTCCAGCTGGGTCCAGTCCACCGGCTTGTTGAGCAGGGTGGCACGCAGGGCGTGCATCCAGCGCCAGCCTTCGTGGATCTGGATGCTGCTGTCCAGGTACTGCGGGTCGAACACCTGGAAGAAGCGCTGGGCACGGCCTTCCTGGCTGACCAGGGTGCCGTCGCCTTCGGCGAAGGAGGCAGCCGGCAGCACCAGGTGGGCGCGTTCGAGGGTCGGGGTCTTCGAGTGGTCGGCGACGATCACCACCTTGGCGGCGGCCAGGGCGGCGTCGACCTTGGCGGCCGGCACGCGGGCGTACAGGTCGTTTTCCAGCACAACGATGGCGTCGGCCTTGCCGCTGATGACCGCGTCCAGGGCCGCGTCGACGGACTCGCCACCCATCATCGCCATGCCGAGGCTGTTGGCCTCAGGCACGACCAGGCTCAGCGAGCCGTTCTTCTCGCGCAGCTTGAGGGCCTTGGCGATGTTGGCGGCGGCTTCGATCAGCGCAGGGTCCGCCAGGGAAGTGCCGGCGACCACCAGTGGGCGGTTGGCGGCGACCAGGGCATCGGCGATGCGCTGGGCCAAAGCCTTGGCTTCGTCGTCCAGGCCGGCGACGGCAGGCGCGCTCGGGTCGATGGCGTGGGCCACGGCAAAACCGATGCGGGCGAGGTCAGCGGGAGCGGCGTGTACACACTCTTCGGCGACGTCGTCCAGCTTGGTTTCAGCCAAGGATGCGATGAACAGCGGGTACAGCGCGTGCTGGCCGATGTTCTTCACCGCGGCGTCCAGCCAGGGCTGCACACGCATGGCGTCGGCCATGGCCTCGGCCTTGCCTTTGGTGGCCTGGCGCACGGCCAGGGCGACGCGGGCGGCGGTCTGGGTCAGGTCTTCGCCGAGCACGAACACGGCGTCGTGGTCTTCGATGTCGCGCAGGGTCGGCACCGGCAGCGGGCTGTCGTTCAGCACGTTCAGCGCCAGGCGCACACGGGCCAGTTCACCGGCTTCCATACCCGAGTAGAAGTACTCGGCGCCGACCAGCTCACGCAGGCCGTAGTTGCTCTCGAGGCTGGCGCGTGGCGAGCCGATGCCGACGATGGTGCGGCCGCGCAGCAGGTCGGCGGCCTTGTCCAGGGCGGCGTCCAGGCTCAGCTTGCTGCCATCGGCGAGGAACGGCTGGCGTGGACGGTCCTTGCGGTTGACGTAGCCATAGCCGAAGCGGCCACGGTCGCACAGGAAGTACTGGTTCACCGAGCCGTTGAAGCGGTTCTCGATGCGGCGCAGTTCGCCGTAGCGCTCGCCGGGGCTGATGTTGCAGCCGCTGGAGCAGCCATGGCAGATGCTCGGGGCGAACTGCATGTCCCACTTGCGGTTGTAGCGCTCGGAGTGGGTCTTGTCGGTGAACACGCCGGTCGGGCAGACCTCGGTGAGGTTGCCGGAGAACTCGCTTTCCAGCACGCCGTCTTCGACGCGACCGAAGTACACGTTGTCGTGGGCGCCATACACGCCCAGGTCGGTGCCGCCAGCGTAGTCCTTGTAGTAGCGCACGCAGCGGTAGCAGGCGATGCAGCGGTTCATCTCGTGGGCGATGAACGGGCCGAGGTCCTGGTTCTGGTGGGTACGCTTGGTGAAACGGTAGCGGCGCTCGTTGTGGCCGGTCATTACCGTCATGTCCTGCAGGTGGCAGTGACCGCCTTCCTCGCACACCGGGCAGTCGTGCGGGTGGTTGGTCATCAGCCATTCGACGACGCTGGCGCGGAACGCCTTGGATTCGTCATCGTCGATGGAAATCCAGGTGCCGTCGGAGGCAGGGGTCATGCAGGACATGACGATACGACCACGGGTGTCGTTCTCGTCGGTGTACTGCTTGACCGCGCACTGCCGGCAGGCGCCGACGCTACCGAGCGCCGGGTGCCAGCAGAAATAGGGGATGTCGAGGCCGAGTGACAGACACGCCTGTAACAGGTTGTCCGCACCGTTGACTTCGAGCGCTTTGCCGTCTACGTGGATAGTGGCCATTGTTCAAAGTTCTTCGTTGGCCCGCGTGAGCGGGCGTGGCTAATGGAAATCGGTGAGCCTGCGGCCAGCCACGAGTCGTTCGGGCCGGCCAGCGGGCTGGCGGATGGCACGGACCATCCGCTGTTTCATCTTGTTATGCGCCGACCACGATCGGCTTCGCCAGATTCGGGCGCAGGGTGCCAGCGCTTTCTGGCGCCACACCGGCCTCGAACTCCGAGCGGAAGTATTTGATGGCACTGCCCAATGGCTCGACGGCACCTGGTGCGTGAGCACAGAAGGTGCGGCCTGGGCCGAGGAAGTTGACCAGACCCAGCAGGGTCTCGATGTCTTCGGCGCGGCCCTGGCCTTTCTCCAGGGCGCGCAGCATCTTCACGCTCCACGGCAGGCCGTCACGGCATGGGGTGCACCAGCCGCACGATTCGCGGGCGAAGAACTCTTCCATGTTGCGCAGCAGCGACACCATGTTGATGCTGTCGTCCACCGCCATGGCCAGGCCTGTACCCATACGGGTGCCGACCTTGGCGATGCCACCGGCGTACATCTGCGCATCGAGGTGCTCGGGCAGCAGGAAGCCGGTACCGGCGCCGCCTGGCTGCCAGCACTTGAGCTTGAAGCCGTCGCGCATGCCACCGGCGTAGTCTTCGAACAGCTCGCGGGCGGTGACGCCGAACGGCAGCTCCCACAGGCCAGGGTTCTTCACCTTGCCGGAGAAGCCCATCAGCTTGGTGCCGTGGTCTTCGCTGCCTTCACGGGCCAGCGACTTGTACCAGTCGTTGCCGTTGGCGACGATGGCCGGCACGTTGCACAGGGTCTCGACGTTGTTCACGCAAGTCGGCTTGCCCCACACGCCGACGGCGGCAGGGAAGGGCGGCTTGGAGCGCGGGTTGGCGCGGCGGCCTTCGAGCGAGTTGATCAGTGCGGTTTCTTCACCGCAGATGTAGCGCCCGGCACCGGTGTGCACGAACAGCTCGAAGTCGAAGCCCGAACCGAGGATGTTCTTGCCCAAAAGGCCTGCGGCCTTGGCTTCGTCGATGGCGCGGTTGAGGTTTTTCGCTGCGGTGGTGTACTCGCCACGCAGGAAGATGTAGCCGCGGTAGGCCTTCAGCGCGCGGGCGCTGATCAGCATGCCTTCGACCAGCAGATGGGGCTGTTGCTCCATCAGCATGCGGTCTTTCCAGGTGTTGGGCTCCATTTCATCCGCGTTGCACAGCAGGTAGCGGATGTTCATGGATTCGTCTTTGGGCATCAGGCCCCACTTCACGCCAGTGGGGAAACCCGCGCCGCCACGGCCCTTGAGGCCGGAGTCCTTGACGCTCTGCACGATGTCGTCGGCGGACATCTCGGCCAGTGCCTTGCGGGCAGCGGCGTAGCCGTTCTTGGACTCGTACTCGGCCAGCCAGACCGGCTCGCCGTCGTCACGCAGGCGCCAGGTCAGCGGGTGGGTTTCGGCCGAACGCGCAATGCGGTTGGCCGGGCCGAAGGAAGTGATGGTCATACGTAACCCTCCAGCAGCTTGGAGACGCCGGCAGGCTGCACGTCGCCAAAGGTGTCGTCGTCGATCATCAGCGCCGGGGCCTTGTCGCAGTTGCCCAGGCAGCACACCGGCAGCAGGGTGAAACGCCCGTCGGCGGTGGTCTGGCCGAGGCCGATGCCCAGCTCGCTCTGGATCTGGCTGACCACCGACTCATGACCGCCGATGTAGCAGACCATGCTGTCGCACACGCGGATGATGTGGCGGCCGACCGGCTGGCGGAAGATCTGGCTGTAGAAGGTGGCCACGCCCTCGACGTCGCTGGCGGGGATGCCCAGTACTTCGCCGATGGCGTAGATGGCGCCGTCCGGCACCCAGCCGCGTTCCTTCTGGACGATCTTCAGGGCTTCGATGGACGCCGCGCGCGGGTCCTCGTAGTGGTGCATCTCGTGCTCGATGGCCGAGCGCTCGGTTTCGCTCAGGGCGAAACGGTCGGTTTGGATAAGCGTGCTGTTCATGCTTAGCGGTCCACGTCAGCCATAACGAAGTCGATACTGCCCAGGTACGCGATGAGGTCCGCGACCATGCTGCCTTTGATCACCGAAGGGATCTGCTGCAGGTGCGGGTAGCTCGGGGTACGGATCCGGGTGCGGTAGCTCATGGTGCCGCCATCGCTCGTCAGGTAGTAACTGTTGATGCCCTTGGTCGCCTCGATCATCTGGAACGACTCGTTGGCCGGCATGACCGGGCCCCACGAGACTTGCAGGAAGTGGGTGATCAGGGTCTCGATGTGCTGCAGGGTGCGCTCTTTCGGCGGCGGCGTGGTCAGCGGGTGATCCGCCTTGTACGGGCCTTCCGGCATGTTGCGCAGGCACTGGTCGATGATGCGGATACTCTGGCGCATCTCCTCGACGCGGACCATGCAGCGATCGTAGGCATCGCCGTTGTGGGCCAGCGGTACTTCGAATTCGAAGTTCTCGTAGCCGGAGTAGGGGCGCGCTTTACGCAGGTCGAAGTCGCAACCGGTGGAGCGCAGGCCGGCACCGGTGGTGCCCCACTCCAGGGCTTCCTTGGTGTTGTAGGCGGCGACGCCGATGGTACGGCCCTTGAGGATGCTGTTCTGCAGGGCGGCCTTGGTGTACTCGTCGAGGCGCTTGGGCAGCCATTCGACGAAGTCCTTGACCAGCTTGTCCCAGCCGCGCGGCAGGTCGTGGGCGACGCCACCGATGCGGTACCAGGCCGGGTGCAGGCGGAAACCGGTGATCGCCTCGATCACGGTGTAGGCGCGCTGGCGGTCGGTGAAGGTGAAGAACACCGGGGTCATGGCGCCGACGTCCTGGATGTAGGTACCCAGGAACAGCAGGTGGCTGGTGATGCGGAAGAACTCGGCGAGCATGATGCGAATCACGTCGACCTTCTGCGGCACCTGGATGCCGGCCAGCTTCTCGACGGCGAGCACGTACGGCAGGTTGTTCATCACCCCGCCGAGGTAGTCGATGCGGTCGGTGTAGGGGATGAAGCTGTGCCAGGACTGGCGCTCGGCCATCTTCTCGGCGCCACGGTGGTGGTAGCCGATGTCCGGGACGCAGTCGACGATCTCTTCACCGTCCAGCTGCAGCACGATACGGAACGCACCGTGGGCCGAAGGGTGGTTGGGGCCGAGGTTGAGGAACATGTAGTCCTCGTTGGCGCCCTGACGCTTCATGCCCCAGGCTTCCGGGTTGAAGCGCGCCGACTCCTCCTCAAGCTGCTGCTTGGCCAGGGTCAGGCTGTAGGGGTCGAACTCGGTGGCGCGGGCCGGGTAGTCCTTGCGCAGCGGGTGACCTTCCCAAGTGGGCGGCATCATGATGCGGCTCAGGTGCGGGTGGCCGGCAAAGTCGATGCCGAACATGTCCCAGACTTCACGCTCGTACCAGTTGGCGTTCGGCCAGATACCGGTCACGGTCGGCAGGTTCAGGTCGCCTTCGCTGAGCGACACCTTGATCATCACGTCACTGTTACGCTCGACCGACAGCAGGTGGTAGAACACGCTGAAATCGGCGGCCGGCAGGCCACGGCGCTGGGTGCGCAGGCGCTCGTCGACGCCGTGCAGGTCGTACAGCATGCTGTACGGTTTGGCGACGCCGCGCAGGAAGCTGAGCACTTCCTTGAGCTGGGCGCGTTTTACCCACAGTACCGGCATGCCGGTGCGGGTTTCCTGGGCGACGAATGCGTCGGCGCCAAAACGGTTGTGCAGTTCGACGACCACATCCTGGTCGTCAGCCTTGTAGGGCGGAATATAAATAGCGTTGTCCGCTGTCATGGTCTCGGTCGCTTTGGGTCAGCGTTAAGAATGAAGCCAGGCCGCCGGCTCCTTCGGGAGCGGGCGGCAGGTCGCTGGATCAGACTTCGTCGGGGCTGCGCAGGTTGGTTACCGCAATGCGCTGTTCACGACGCAGGTCCTTCTGGGCGGGCATCTCGGCACGGTAGATGCCTTGATCACCAACCACCCAGGAAAGCGGGCGTCGTTCTTGGCCGATCGACTCCTGCAGCAGCATCAAGCCTTGCAGGAATGCCTCGGGGCGCGGCGGGCAGCCAGGCACATAGACGTCCACGGGGAGGAACTTGTCGACCCCCTGAACGACCGAGTAGATGTCGTACATGCCGCCGGAGTTGGCGCACGAACCCATGGAGATGACCCACTTGGGCTCGAGCATCTGCTCGTACAGGCGCTGGATGATCGGCGCCATTTTGACGAAGCAGGTACCGGCGATGACCATGAAGTCGGCCTGGCGCGGCGAGGCCCGGATGACTTCGGCGCCGAAGCGGGCGATGTCGTGGGGTGCCGTGAAGGCCGTGGTCATTTCCACGTAGCAGCAGGACAGGCCGAAGTTGTACGGCCAGAGGGAGTTCTTGCGACCCCAGTTGACCGCGCCACGCAGCACATCTTCGAGTTTCCCCATGTAGATGTTCTTGTGGACCTGGTCCTCCAGCAGTTGATCGGTGACGGTTTCCCGCTCACCGACCGGATACTGCTCGTTGGGTGCGTCCGGATCGATTCTGGTGAGATTGTATTGCATGCCAAAGCCTCATTGTTTCAGCTTCGCTTGCCGCTTGCGGCGACCTTCGGGAGCCCAATCGAGCGCCCCGACACGCCATAGGTAGACAAGACCTGCCAACAGAATTGCTATGAAAATGAGAGCTTCGACGAATCCGGTCCAGCCGCTTTCGCGGACGGACACAGACCATGCAAACAGGAAGAGGGCTTCGATATCGAAGATCACGAACAGCATCGCGACCAGATAGAATTTGGCGGACAGGCGCAGGCGGGCGCTGCCGACGGGCAGCATGCCGGATTCGAAGGGTTCGTTCTTGGCGCGACCCCAGGCCTTGCTACCGAGCAGGCTGGACAGGCCGAGCATGAAGGCACACAGGCCGACGACACCCAGGAGGAAGATGGCAAAGCCCCAGTTGTGGGCGATGAGTCCTGCCGAATCGGACATGCTTGAAATCCTTATACAGAGACCCAGCTCTGCAGTCTGAAATAAGTAGAGCGGCGACGTGGTGTCGCAGACGCAGTGACCAAATGTCGCAGCTGAATCAATCGCGCTGATTTTATGGGTAAACCCAGTGCAAGTAAAATTTCCGTTGCAAATTTATTCGTAGGATTAAGTACAAAGATCTTTCGTAACTGGCTGAAAGCCTTGAGTTTCGGGCATTGCGTGCGGATTTGTTAATTATGTTTCTTACCCCGCGTAACGGCTGGCTAGTTGCGTAATGATAATTAATATCATTTAACCTGGGCTGCATTGTTTTAGCTGTTCTGGGCCTTGCAAAGTTCATCTGCCAAGCGGCCCCTCTTGCAAATGCGAAAAACTCTCGTTCTAGCAGCTTTCAGCGCTGCGCGTGCCGCTCTGGATCAATACTTTGTCGTTTGCGCCGCGGCTGACCGACGCGGCGATCAGCCACTGGCCGAGCCAGTAGAAGAGGATGATCAGGTACTCGGCGGCGGCGAATGGGCTGACGAAGCGGTCGATACCGATCAGGCTGTCGGAGAACACGAAGGCGCAGGCGCCCAGCGCGGCCAGGCCACCGCAGGCCAGGGCGCGCCAGAGCATGGCGCCGATGGTCAGGGCGTACAGAGCTACCGGAATCAGCAGTGGGCCCAGGCCATGACTGGCGAGCACGCCGAACAGTGAGCCGCCAATCAGCACGGCCCAGGCCAGCGCCGGGTAGGCCGGGCGCCGCGTGAGGCCGCAATAGCCGCGCAGGTAGGCCAGGTGCGCGCAGAGAAACGCCCCAAGGCCGAACACGAACAGGTCGCGGGGGATCGCCAGGAGAATGTCGCCGAGTACCGAGAAGGCCAGGCCGAGGATGATCCAGCGGCGATAGGGTGTGGCGGGAGTGGTGCTCAGCCAGGCAATCAGGGCGAGCACCGGAATGGGTTTGACCAGTAGGCCAAGCAGGGCGTTGTCGCTGGCCAGCGCATATAGATAGAAGGCGGCGGCTGCGACGGCGACGATGAGCAGGTGGCCAGGGCGGGGCATGGGCAGTCCTTGCTATGGGGTAGCCACAAGCTTAGACCTGATCCTGGTTTTTGCTGGTAATGCGGTCCCTGTAGGAGCGGCCTTGTGTCGCGAAAGGGGCGC
>NZ_JAOCDM010000043.1 GCF_029840925.1 Pseudomonas sp. GD03858 | reverse complement strand
CGGCCATCCCGATCGCCGAACCCGCCTCGGGAAAGGCCCGCGCAATACCGAGTCCTCACCTCGCCGCAGATAAGCGTGGCGGGCGCGTTGCTGCGCTCGCAGGCTTTGTGGAACAATGCCGGGACATGCGTTTGCGAGGTTGCTGCCGTGATCGACCCGGATGGTTTTCGCCCCAATGTCGGGATCATTCTGACGAATGATGCCGGGCAGGTGCTATGGGCTCGGCGGATCAACCAGGATGCCTGGCAGTTTCCCCAGGGTGGCATCAACCCTGATGAAACGCCGGAAGATGCCCTGTACCGCGAGCTGAACGAAGAAGTGGGCCTGGAACGCCAGGATGTGGAAATTCTTGCCTGCACCCGCGGCTGGTTGCGTTATCGTTTACCCCAGCGTCTGGTGCGTACCCACAGCCAACCGCTGTGCATCGGCCAGAAACAGAAGTGGTTCCTGTTGCGCCTGGTGAGCAACGAGCAACGGGTGCGCATGGACCTCACCGGCAAACCGGAATTCGATGGCTGGCGCTGGGTCAGCTACTGGTATCCGCTGGGCCAGGTGGTGACATTCAAGCGCGAGGTGTATCGCCGCGCCCTGAAAGAGCTAGCCCCGCGCCTGCTGACGCGCGACTGACGACGGAGTCCGACCCCGAGCCATGCTCAATACGCTGCGCAAGATCGTCCAGGAAGTGAACTCCGCCAAAGATCTCAAGACGGCGTTGGGTATCATTGTCTTGCGCGTCAAGGAGGCCATGGGCAGCCAGGTCTGCTCGGTCTACCTGCTCGACCCGGACACCAATCGTTTCGTGCTGATGGCCACCGAGGGCCTGAACAAGCGCTCCATCGGCAAGGTCAGCATGGCCCCCAACGAGGGCCTGGTCGGCCTGGTCGGTACCCGCGAGGAGCCGCTGAACCTCGAGAACGCCGCCGACCACCCGCGCTACCGCTACTTCGCCGAAACCGGCGAGGAGCGCTTCGCCTCCTTCCTCGGCGCGCCGATCATCCACCACCGTCGCGTGGTCGGGGTACTGGTCATCCAGCAAAAGGAGCGTCGCCAGTTCGATGAAGGCGAAGAAGCCTTCCTGGTGACGATGAGCGCCCAGCTCGCCGGAGTCATCGCCCACGCCGAGGCCACCGGTTCGATCCGTGGCCTGGGCCGCCAGGGCAAGGGTATCCAGGAGGCCCGTTTCGTCGGCGTGCCGGGTTCGCCGGGCGCCGCCGTCGGGCGCTCGGTGGTGATGCTGCCGCCCGCCGACCTGGAGGTGGTGCCGGACCGGACCGTCGAGGACATCGACAACGAACTCAAGCTGTTCAACAACGCCCTCGAAGGCGTGCGCGAGGACATGCGCAAGCTGTCGGCCAAGCTCGCCACCCAGCTGCGTCCCGAAGAACGCGCACTGTTCGACGTCTACCTGATGATGCTCGAGGACGCCGCCCTCGGTGGCGAGGTGGTCGAGGTCATCAAGACCGGCCAGTGGGCCCAGGGCGCCCTGCGCCAGGTGGTCGGCGAGCACGTCAACCGCTTCGAACTGATGGACGACGACTACCTGCGCGAGCGGGCGTCCGACGTCAAGGACCTTGGCCGGCGCCTGCTCGCCTACCTGCAGGAGGCGCGTTCGCAGTCGCTGGTCTACCAGGACAACACCATCCTGGTCAGCGAAGAACTGACCCCGGCCATGCTCGGCGAGGTGCCGGAAGGCAAGCTGGTGGGCCTGGTCTCGGTGCTCGGCTCGGGCAACTCCCACGTGGCGATCCTCGCCCGGGCCATGGGCATCCCCACGGTCATGGGCGTGGTCGACCTGCCGTATTCGAAGGCCGACGGCATCGAGATGATCGTCGACGGCTACAAGGGCGAGGTATTCACCAACCCCGGCGAGGTGCTGCGCAAGCAGTACAGCGACGTGGTCGAGGAAGAGCGCCAGCTGGCCCGTGGCCTCGATGCCCTGCGCGAGCTGCCGTGCATCACCCCGGACGGCCATCGCATGCCGCTGTGGGTCAACACCGGCCTGCTCGCCGACGTGGCCCGCGCCCAGCAGCGCGGCGCCGAGGGCGTCGGCCTGTACCGCACCGAAGTGCCGTTCATGATCAACCAGCGCTTCCCCAGCGAGAAGGAACAGCTGGCGATCTACCGCGAGCAGCTGCAAGCGTTCCATCCGCTGCCGGTGACCATGCGCAGCCTCGACATCGGTGGCGACAAGTCGCTGTCGTACTTCCCGATCAAGGAAGAGAACCCGTTCCTCGGCTGGCGCGGTATTCGCGTCACCCTCGACCACCCGGAAATCTTCCTGGTGCAGACCCGCGCCATGCTCAAGGCCAGCGAAGGCCTGAACAACCTGCGCATCCTGCTGCCGATGATTTCCGGCATCCACGAGCTGGAAGAAGCCCAGCACCTGATCCACCGTGCCTGGGGCGAGGTGCGCGACGAAGGCACCGACGTGCCGATGCCACCGGTGGGGGTGATGGTGGAGATCCCCGCCGCCGTGTACCAGACCCGCGAGCTGGCGCGCCAGGTGGACTTCCTCTCGGTCGGTTCCAACGACCTTACCCAGTACCTGCTGGCGGTCGACCGCAACAACCCACGGGTCGCCGACCTGTACGACTACCTGCATCCTGCGGTGCTGCAGGCCCTGCAGACCGTGGTCAGTGTCGCCCATGAAGAAGGCAAGCCAGTGAGCATCTGCGGCGAGATGGCCGGCGATCCGGCGGCGGCGATCCTGTTGATGGCCATGGGCTTCGACAGCCTGTCGATGAACGCCACCAACCTGCCGAAGGTGAAGTGGATGCTGCGCCAGGTCAACCTGAGCAAGGCCAGGGAGCTGCTGGCCGATGCCATGAGCCATGACAACCCGCAGGTTATCCACAGCTCGCTGCAGCTGGCGCTGAAGAACCTTGGGCTGGCGCGGATGATCGGGCCGAACAAGACCCTCTGATCGTTGGTACCGACCTCATCGCGGGGCAAGCCCGCTCCCACAAAGTTGCTGCAAGACCTTCGTGGGAGCGGGCTTGCCCCGCGATGAGGTCGGACTCACACCTCCAGGCTGACCTCGCCCAGGTGCCCACCAAACGGCCCGAAACTGCGCTCGACCATCCGCCGCCGCCCCTGATCATCAACGATCAGCACCGTGCTCGCACGCGTCCCATAGTTCTGGCTGGCGATGAACACGCTCGATAGCAACCTTTCGGTGGCCAACCCCACGCCGGTTTCCGGCAGCTCGCCATCCGACGCGGGCTGCGCATCGCCCAGCAGGGCCAGTAACCGTTGCGGGTCGGCAGCCTCGAGCAATCCCTCAAGTCCGCTGCGCGCCTTCAGCAGCTTCGGCCACGGCGTGTCCAGCCCGGCATTCGACAGCCCGTAGACACCAGGCTCCAGCATGCGCGGCGCAGCCTCGCGGGCATGCAGGTAGCCCAGCCGCTCGCCATCGCCCACCAGCAGATTGAACCCCGAGTACTGCCCACTGCGGCTGGCCACCTGGTCCAGGTAGGCCTCGACCCCAAGCTCGCCTTGCAGGTACGCCGCCACCAGTTCGCCCCGTGAACGTGGCCCTGGCGGCTGGCGCGGATCGCGAATGTTGGTCAGCGCCGCGAAGCGGCCGTTCGGCCCAACGCCCAGCCAGGTGCCACCAGCCTCCAGGTCGCGCCCGGCATGCACCCCCGGCGCATCCTGCCAAGCCGCCAGGGCCTGGGTCGGGCGGGCATAGAACTCGTCACGGTTGGCCGCGACGATCAGCGGCAGAGCGTGCCCGGGCCGCCAGGCGAATACGATCAGGCACATAGGTTGTCCCCTGTGTTTTCGGCCACTCTACCTGCGCCGCCGGCCGCTATCCATCACCTGACACAGACTTCACTAGAGCCCCAGGCTTGGCTTCCGTTACCATGCCGGATTGTTTTCCACAGGGGCCACGAATGGAATTCGCTCTCTACCTGCTACTAGGGGCCTGTGCCGGCGTGCTGGCCGGACTGTTCGGCGTCGGCGGCGGCATCATCATCGTGCCAGTGCTGGTGTTCAGCTTCACCTTGCAGGGCTTCGACCCCTCGGTGCTGACCCACCTGGCGGTGGGCACATCGCTGGCGACCATCGTCTTCACCTCGATCAACGCCGTGCTCGAGCACCAGCGCAAGGGCGCCGTGCAATGGCCGATCTTCGCCTGGATGACCGTGGGCATCCTGCTCGGCGCGCTGGTCGGGGCCAAGACCGCCTCGCTGATCCAGGGCCCGATGCTGCAGAAGATCATCGGCGTGTTCGCCCTGGTGATCGCCGCGCAGATGGCCATGGACCTCAAGCCCAAGGCCAGTCGCGGCATCCCCGGCAAGCCGGGCCTGACCGCCGCCGGCGGGGTGATCGGCTGGGCCTCGGCGATCTTCGGCATCGGTGGCGGTTCGCTGACCGTGCCATTCCTCACCTGGCGCAGCCTGCCGATGCAGCAGGCAGTGGCGACCTCGTCGGCCTGCGGCCTGCCGATCGCCCTGGCCAGCGCCCTGAGCTTCATGTGGCTGGGCTGGCACGAGGAGCACCTGCCGGCCCACAGCCTGGGTTACGTGTACCTGCCGGCGCTGCTCGGCATCGCCGTGACCAGCATGTTCTTCGCCCGCTTCGGCGCGCGCCTGGCGCACCAGCTGTCGCCACGCCTGCTCAAGCGTCTGTTCGCCGCGCTGCTGTTCTGCGTCGGACTGAGCTTCCTTATCTGAACCTAGAGGAAAGACAATGCTGCCTTACCCGCAGATCGACCCCGTGGCCGTGGCCCTCGGGCCGCTGAAAATCCACTGGTACGGCCTGATGTACCTGATCGGCATCGGCGGCGCCTGGCTGCTGGCCTCGCGCCGGCTGAACCGCTTCGACCCCACCTGGACCCGCGAGAAGCTCTCCGACCTGGTGTTCTGGCTGTCGATGGGGGTGATCGTCGGCGGGCGCCTGGGCTACGTGCTGTTCTACGACCTGCACCAGTACCTGGCCAACCCGACCTTGATCTTCGAGGTATGGAAGGGTGGCATGTCGTTCCACGGCGGCTTCATCGGCGTGATGCTGGCTGCGTTGTGGTTCGGCAAGCGCAACAACAAGTCGTTCTTCGAGCTGATGGACTTCGTCGCACCGCTGGTGCCGATCGGCCTGGGTGCCGGGCGCATCGGCAACTTCATCAACGCCGAACTGTGGGGCAAGGCCACCGACGTGCCGTGGGCGATGGTGTTCCCGCCGTTCAGCGACCCGGCCCAGCTGCCGCGTCACCCGTCGCAGCTGTACCAGTTCGCCCTCGAAGGTGTGGCATTATTCGTCATCCTTTGGCTGTACTCGCGCAAACCGCGCCCGACCATGGCGGTTTCCGGCATGTTCGCGCTGTTCTATGGCATCTTCCGCTTCATCGTGGAGTTCGTGCGGGTACCCGACGCCCAGCTCGGCTACATCGCCTTCGGCTGGTTGACCATGGGTCAGTTGCTCTGCGTGCCGATGATCGTCGGCGGCATCTTCCTGATCTGGTGGGCCTACAACCGCAAACCGACGGCCAAGGCCACCGTTTGATTTCCACGGCAGGGGCGATCCCCCTGCCGTTCTTGCTACAGGTAAGCCATGAAACAGTATCTAGATCTGGTCCGTGACGTCATCGACAACGGCACGCTGCAGGAAAACCGCACCGGCATCCGCACCATCAGCCTGCCGGGCGCCATGCTCAAGTTCGACCTGCAGAAGGGCTTCCCGGCCATCACCACGCGCAGGCTGGCGTTCAAGTCGGCGATCGGCGAGATGGTCGGTTTCCTGCGTGGCGTGAAGAACGCCGGCGAATTCCGCGACCTGGGCTGCAAGGTCTGGGACCAGAACGCCAACGAAAACGCCCAGTGGCTGGCCAACCCGTTCCGCCAGGGGCATGACGACCTGGGCGAGATCTATGGCGTGCAGTGGCGCCAGTGGCCGGGCTACAAGCGCATCGCGCTGAGCAACACGGCCGCCATCGAGATGGCCGAGAAGGCCGGTTTCCGCCGTATCGCCCAGGACGAGGAGGACGGCCAGGCGTTCGTCATCCTGTACAAGGCCATCGACCAGGTGCGCCAGTGCCTGGACACCATCGCCAACGATCCGGGCAGCCGCCGTATCCTGTTCCACGGCTGGAACTGCGCCCAGCTGGACGAAATGGCGCTGCCGCCGTGTCATCTGCTGTACCAGTTCCACCCGAATGCCGAGACCCGGGAAATCTCCCTGACCCTCTACATCCGCTCCAACGACCTGGGCCTGGGCACACCGTTCAACCTCACCGAAGGCGCGGCGCTGCTGTCGCTGTTCGGTCGCCTGACCGGCTACACGCCGCGTTGGTTCACCTATTTCATCGGCGATGCCCATGTGTACGAGAACCATCTGGACATGCTGAACGAGCAGCTCAAGCGCGAGCCGCTGGAGGCGCCGAAGCTGGTGATCAGCGACCGCGTGCCGGACTTCGCCAAGACCGGCAAGTACGAGCCGCAGTGGCTGGAGCAGATCGAGCCGAGCGACTTCTGGCTGGAAGGCTATGAGCACCATGCGCCGATGACGGCGCCGATGGCGGTCTGATCCAGCATCAGTGTCGCCTGCTTCGCGGGTAAACCCGCTCCCACAGATTCTGTAGGAGCGGTTTTACCCGCGAACGATTTGAACTCAATGCCCGTGACTGCGCCCTACATGGGAATGCTCGGTCTCCGGCACCGTCACCGCCCCATTGGTCTCCAGCTGCTGCAAGATCGCGCACTCCGCCCCTTGCGCATTGCATTGGCGCCGCAAGTCCACCAGCTGCGCCTGCAGCGCCAGCAACCCGTCGATTCTCGCCTGCACATGCTCGATATGCTCGTCGATCAGCGCATTGACGCTGCCGCACGACGCCTCGGGGCTGTCACGCAGGTTCAGCAGGCTGCGGATCTCGTCCAGGGTCATGTCCAGGGTGCGACAGTTGCGGATGAAGGTCAGGCGCTCGACGTGGGCCTGGGTGTAGAGCCGGTAGTTGCCGTCGCTGCGGGCAGGCTCCGGGAGCAGTTGCTCGCGCTCGTAGTAGCGGATGGTCTCCACCGCGCAGTCGGTGGCCTTGGCCAGTTCTCCGATCTTCATGGCAAATCTCCTGCAAAGGGCTTGACCCTATAGTGGCTACAGGGTGTTCACTTGGCAACAACGCACTTCGCGGCCCTGCTAAGGACGACACAATGAACCAGCCTGTCAGCCCCGAACACAAGCATGATCACGCCCATGGCGACAAGGGCCATGACCACGCCCCCCATGCCCACAGCTGCTGCGGTTCCAACGCCGCGCCGGCCAAGGTGCAACTGACCGAGAAGGCCAGTGCCCAGGCGCGGCTCAGCCGTTTTCGCATCGAGGCCATGGACTGCCCCACCGAGCAGACCCTGATCCAGGACAAGCTGGGCAAGCTGGCCGGCATCGAGCAACTGGAGTTCAACCTGATCAACCGCGTGCTCGGTGTACGCCACACCCTCGACGACACCAGCGGGATCGAGCAAGTCATCGACAGCCTGGGGATGAAGGCCGAGCCCCTGGCCGCCGAGGATGACGGCAGCGCGAGCGCGCCGCAGGCCAGCAAGACCCGCTGGTGGCCGCTGGCGTTGTCCGGCGCCGCCGCGCTCGCCGCCGAACTCGTGCATTTTTCCGGCAAGGCGCCCGAGTGGGTGGTCGCCGCCCTGGCCCTGGCGGCCATCCTCGGCTGTGGCCTTGGCACCTACAAGAAGGGCTGGATCGCCCTGAAGAACCGCAACCTCAACATCAACGCGCTGATGAGCATCGCCGTGACCGGCGCCGTGCTGATCGGCCAGTGGCCGGAAGCGGCGATGGTGATGGTGCTGTTCACCCTTGCCGAAGTGATCGAGGCGCGTTCGCTCGACCGCGCGCGCAATGCCATCAGCGGGCTGATGCAACTCACTCCGGACATGGCCACCGTGCAGCAGGCCGACGGCCAGTGGCGGGAGGTCGATGTACGCGAGGTAGCCGTCGGCGCGCGGGTACGGGTGCGTCCCGGTGAGCGCATCGGCCTGGACGGCGAGGTGGTCAGTGGGCAGTCCAGCGTCGATCAGGCGCCGATCACCGGCGAAAGCCTACCGGTCGAAAAGGCAGTGGGCGACAAGCTGTTCGCCGGCACCATCAACCAGGCCGGCGCCCTGGAATATCGCGTCACCGCCGCCGCCGGGCAGTCGACCCTGGCGCGAATCATCAAGGCCGTCGAAGAGGCCCAGGGCGCCCGCGCCCCGACTCAGCGCTTCGTCGACCAATTCTCGCGCATCTACACCCCGGCGGTGTTCGCCGTGGCCCTGGCGGTGGCGGTGATCCCGCCGCTGTTCATGGCCGGCGCGTGGTTCGACTGGATCTACCGCGCCTTGGTGCTGCTGGTGGTGGCGTGCCCATGCGCCCTGGTGATCTCCACTCCGGTGACCATCGTCAGCGGCCTGGCCGCCGCCGCGCGCAAGGGCATCCTGATCAAGGGCGGGGTCTATCTGGAAGGCGGGCGCAAGCTGGACTTCCTGGCCCTGGACAAGACCGGCACCATTACCCACGGCAAGCCGGTGCAGACCGACAGCAAGGTGCTCGACCCGCTGTTCGAAGGCCGCGCCCAGGCCCTGGCCGCCAGCCTGGCCGCCCGTTCCGACCACCCGGTTTCCGGCGCCATCGCGCTGTTCGCCAAAGAGCAGAGCCTGCAGCTCAGCGAGGTGAGCGAATTCGCCGCCCTGGCCGGTCGCGGCGTGCGGGGCGACATCGCGGGTGAAACCTACCACCTGGGCAACCATCGCCTGGTCGAGGAGCTGGGCCTGTGCTCGCCGGCGCTGGAAGCCGAACTGGATCAGCTGGAGCGCCAGGGCAAGACCGTGGTGCTGCTGCTCGACCGCTCCGGCCCGTTGGCGCTGTTCGCCGTGGCCGACACGGTCAAGGACAGCAGCCGCCAGGCAATCGCCGAACTGCACGAGCTGGGCATCAAGACGGTCATGCTGACCGGCGACAATCCCCACACCGCCCAGGCGATCGCCGCCCAGGTCGGCATCGACCGCGCCGAAGGCAATCTGCTGCCGGCGGACAAGCTGGCCACCATCGAGAGCCTGTACGCCCAGAACCACCGCGTGGGCATGGTCGGCGACGGGATCAACGATGCACCGGCCCTGGCCCGCGCCGAGATCGGTTTCGCCATGGCCGCCGCCGGCACCGACACCGCCATCGAGACCGCCGACGTGGCGCTGATGGACGACGACTTGCGCAAAATCCCGGCGTTCGTCAGGCTGTCGCGCCAGAGCGCGGCGATCCTCACCCAGAACATCGTGCTGGCCCTGGGGACCAAGGCGATTTTCCTGGCAATCACCTTTGCCGGCATGGCCACCATGTGGATGGCGGTGTTCGCCGACATGGGCGTGAGCCTGCTGGTGGTGTTCAACGGTTTGCGCCTGCTGCGCAAGTAGCAGCGGCAAGCTGCAAGCTGCAAGCTGCAAGCTGCAAGCTGCAAGCTGATCGAGGTGAATGTGAGATTTGTGAAGCAACACGGCCCGGCTTTTTCTTGTGGCTTGCAGCTTGAAGCTTGTGGCTGTGGCTGTGGCTGTGGCTGTGGCTGTGGCTGTGGCTGTGGAGCCCAGCGATGCTGAGCGCCGAGCTCAAGGCCTTCTACATGGTGGCCCGCCTGGGCAGCATCACCCTGGCGGCGAAGAAGCTCGGGCTCAGCCAGCCCACGGTAACCACGCAGATCCGCAACCTCGAAAGCCAGTACGCGGTGGAACTGTTCTATCGCGGTGGTCGGCGCCTGGTGCTGAGCGAAGAAGGCGCGCGCTTGCTACCGATGGTCAAGGCGCTGCTGCAGCAAGAGGCCGACATCGAATTCGAGCTGCGCAACAGCGGCCAGGGCCAGGGCAGCCTGCGCATCGCCGCCACCGCGCCCTACTACATCCTCGACCTGGTGAAGATCTTCCGCGAGCGCCTGCCCCAGGTGGACGTGGCGGTGGAAATCGGCAACTCGCAGCAGGTGCTGGAGATGCTCGAGGATTACCGGGTGGATATCGCCGCGTCCTCGCAACTGCTCGAAGATGCGCGCCTGGTGCGCCGAGTGCTGGGCACCGACCCGCTGGTGGTGGCAGTGCATCGCAACCACCCCCTGGCCCAACGCCAGACGGTGTCGATCGACGTAGTGACCGGGCATTGCCTGCTGATGCGCGAGCCAGGCTCGACCACGCGCAAGCTGACCGAGCAGATGATGCAGGAAGCTGGGGTCAAGGCCGGGGCGCTGCTGGAGATCGGCAGCCGCGAGTCGATCCGCGAGGCGGTGCTGCGCAATATCGGCATCAGCATCATTGCCCGGCATGAAGTGCCGCATAACCCGGAGCTGCGGGTGCTGGCTCTGGAGAACGCGCCGGTGATGCACGAATACCTGTACTGCCTGAAGGAACGGCGCCAGGCGCGATTGCCGGCGGCGTTCCTCGGGGTGGCGCAGGAAGTGGTGGGTTCGCAGTTCTGCTAAGGCCCTATCGCGGGGCAAACCCGCGATAGGGCCATTACAAAATCCGCCAATACCACTATCACCGGCTTTTGCCCAACCGCCACGGAACCGTCTCACAGCCTTCCTAGCATGGCTCCCATCTCTTCGATGAGGCCATGCCATGAACAACGTCACCCCAGGCGCACAGATGAAAGTGCGCGGCATCCACAAGCGCTTTGGCGCCTTCACCGCGCTCAACGACGTGTCCCTGGACATCGCCGCCGGCGAGCTGGTGTGCCTGCTCGGCCCTTCGGGCTGCGGCAAGACCACGTTGCTGCGCTGCATCGCAGGGCTCGAGCGCCAGGACCGTGGCACGCTGTACATCGGCGATCGCGATATCTCCGAGCTGCCGCCCCAGGCCCGTGACTACGGCATCCTGTTCCAGTCCTACGCGCTGTTCCCCAACCTCACCGTCGAAGCCAACATCGCCTACGGCCTCACCGCCAGCAGCCGCGACGCCGCGCGCCAGCGGGTCGGCGAAATGCTCGAGCTGGTGGGGCTCGTCGGCAGCGAAAAGAAGTACCCCGGCCAGCTTTCCGGTGGCCAGCAGCAACGCGTGGCCCTGGCCCGCGCCCTGGCACCGAAGCCCTCGCTGCTGCTGCTCGACGAGCCGATGTCGGCGCTGGACGCCCGGGTCCGCGAGCACCTGTGCACCGAGCTGCGCCAGTTGCAGCGCCAGCTGGGCATCACCACGCTGATGGTCACCCACAACCAGGACGAGGCCATGCTGATGGCCGACCGCATCGCCGTGATGAACAACGGCCAGGTCGAGCAGTACGCCACGCCCCAGGAAATCTACGATCAGCCGGCCACGCCGTTCGTCGCCGAATTCGTCGGCCAGGGCAACTGGCTGCCATTCCAGCGCAGCAGCGACAGCCACGCCCAGGTCGGCGGCATGCACATGCGCCTGGCGGCCAATGCCGGCGGTGCCAGCAGCGGCCGGCTGTTCTGTCGCCCCGAGGCGATCACGGTCAATCCGCTGGTGCATGAAGAAAACCTGTTCCCGGCCAAGGTCCGCGAGATCACCTTCCTCGGCAACCGCTGCCGCATGAGCTTCGAGCTCATGGCCCTGCCCGGCCACGCGCTGCTCGCCGAACTGGCGCCGGAAGCCATGCCGCGCCTGGGCTCGCAGGATATCTGGGTGGCGTTGCCGCCGCAGAGCCTGCAGGTGTTCGCCTGAGATGGCCGCGTCCATGACCCAGCCGCTCATCCACCCCAAGGCCGCGCCGCTTGGCGGCGTCGCCCTGGGTGACCGACTGTTCGTCGTCGGTGGCAAGAGCCTGCTGCTGCTGCTGTTGGTGCTGGCGGTGCTGCTGCCGCTGCTGGCGATCTTCTGGAAAGGCTTCAGCGGCGAAGCCGGCCAGGGCGGTGGCCTGCTGGCCGCCCGCGAACTGTTCGCCAGCGCGAACTTCCACTGGCTGCTCGGCAACAGCCTGGCGGTGGCGCTCACCGTCGCGGTCATCGTCGTGCCATTGGCGTATCTGTTCGCCTACGCCTTGCAGCGCACGCTGATCCCGGCCAAGGGCCTCTGGCGCGGCATCTCGCTGCTGCCACTGCTGGCGCCGTCGATGCTGCCGGCCATCGCCCTGGTTTACCTGTTCGGCAACCAGGGCCTGCTGCGCGGGCTGCTCAGCGACAATATCTACGGCTTCTGGGGCATCGTGCTCGGCGAAGCCATCTACACCTTTCCTCATGCCTTGATGATCCTGCTCTCGGCATTGTCGCTGGCCGACGCGCGGCTGTTCGACGCCGCCTCGAGCATGGGCGCCGGGCCTGCCCGGGCGTTCTTCAGCATCACCTGGCCAGCCACGCGCCAGGCGGTGTTCGCCGCGTTCTGCCTGGTGTTCACCTTGACCATCACCGACTTCGGCGTGCCCGTGGTGGTGGGCGGCGATTATCAGGTGCTGGCGCTGGAAGCCTACAAGGCCGTGGTCGGCCAGCAACAGTTCGGTCGCGGCGCGCTGATCGGCATGGTCCTGCTGGTGCCGGCGCTGCTCAGCTTCGCCGTCGATGCCTGGCTGCGACGCCGTCAGGGCGAGGCCATGAGCGGTCGCGCCCAGGTGTTCGAGCCCAAGCCGTCGAAGCTGCGCGATGGCTGCTACCTGGCCATCGTGATGCTGGTGTGCGCGGTGTTGCTGGGCGTGATCGGCATGGCGGTGTACTCGTCGCTGGTCAAGTTCTGGCCGTACAACCTGTCGCTGTCGCTCAAGCACTACATGTTCGACGACACCGCCGGCGGTGGCTGGCTGGCCTATCGCAACAGCGTGACCATGGCCATCGCCACCGCGCTGATCGGCAGCGTGGTGATCTTCACCGGCGCCTACCTGATGGAGAAGACCCAGGGCCAGCGCCTACTCAACCAGGCCCTGCGCCTGCTCAGTTTCATCCCCATGGCCGTGCCCGGCCTGGTCCTGGGCCTGGGCTACGTGTTCTTCTTCAACCTCGCCGGCAACCCGCTGCACGTGTTCTACGGCAGCATGGCGCTGCTGGTGGTGTGCACCATCGCCCACTACCTGACCACCGCGCAGATGACCGCCACCACCGCCCTGCGCCAGCTCGACGGTGAGTTCGAGGCCGCCGCGCTGTCGCTGAAGGCGCCTTTGTACAGGCACTTCCTGCGGGTCACCGTGCCGATCTGCCTGCCGGCGCTGCTGGATATCGTCCGCTACCTGTTCGTCTCGGCGATGACCACCGTATCGGCAGCGATCTTCCTGTACAGCCCCGACACCATTCTCGCCGCCGTCGCCGTGCTGAACATGGACGATGCCGGCAACGTCGGCGGCGCCGCCGCCATGTCCACCCTGATCCTGCTGACCAGCGCCGCCGCCTCGTTGCTGCTGGCCGGCGCCTCCCGCGGCCTGCTGCGCCGCTCCCAGGCCTGGCGCCAGCGCGCGCTCAGGCCTTGACCGACTGCCCATACCCATAGGAACCGCATCATGTTCAAGCCTCTCGCACTTGCCGCTGCCGTATCCGCTGTCTTCACCTTGCAGGCGTCGGCCGCCACGACCCAGCTGACCGTCTACACCGCCCTGGAAGCCGAGCAGCTCAAGAGCTACAAGCAGGCGTTCGAAAAGGCCAACCCGGACATCGAGATCAAGTGGGTGCGTGACTCCACCGGCATCATCACCGCCAAGCTGCTGGCCGAGAAAGAGCGCCCGCAGGCCGACGCAGTGTGGGGCCTGGCCGCGTCCAGCCTGGCCATCCTCGACCAGAACGGCATGCTCGAAGCCTATGCGCCGAAGGACCTGGGCAAGATCTCGCCCAACTACCGCGACGCCGCCAACCCACCCGCCTGGGTGGGCATGGACGTGTGGGCGGCGACCATCTGCTTCAACACCATCGAGGCCGAGAAACAGGGCCTGAGCAAACCGGTGAGCTGGCAGGACCTGACCAAGCCTGAATACAAGGGCAAGATCGTCATGCCCAACCCGGCCTCGTCCGGCACCGGCTTCCTGGATGTCAGCGCCTGGCTGCAGACCTTCGGCGAGCCCCAGGGCTGGGCCTACATGGATGCGCTGCACCAGAACATCGGCCAGTATGTGCATTCCGGCTCCAAGCCGTGCAAGCTGGCCGCCGCCGGTGAGTTCCCGATCGGCATCTCGTTCGAGTACCCGGCCGTGCAGCTCAAGCGCCAGGGGGCGCCGCTGGATATCGTGCTGCCGAAGGAGGGCCTGGGCTGGGAGATCGAGGCCACCGCCGTGCTCAAGGGCTCGCCGAAGGCCGATGCCGCCAGGCGCCTGGCCGACTTCTCGGCAAGCCCGGCGGCCATGGAGCTGTACAAGGAGAACTTCGCCGTGCTGGCCGCGCCGGGCATCGCCAAGCCGCAGACCGAACTGCCGGCGGACTACGAGCAGCGCCTGATCAAGAACGACTTCGCCTGGGCCTCGAAGAATCGCGACGAGATCCTCAGCGAGTGGCGCAAGCGCTACGACGGCAAGTCGGAGAAAGTGGCCCAGCAGTAAGGGCCTCATCGCGGGGCAAGCCCGCTCCCACGGGACAGCGTTTTGCGCTACACCTGTGGGAGCGGGCTTGCCCCGCGAATGCGCATCCGCGAATCCAGCCTCGAGCAAAGCCTCATGCCTTCCATCGACCAGATCTTCGCCCTCTACCAGCAGCACGGCAGCGCCGACTATATCGGCGAGGCCATCACCCAGCTCGAACACATGTCCCAGGCGGCCCAGCTGGCCATGGCCGAGGGCTATGACGACGAAGTGGTGCTCGCGGCCTTCTTCCACGACATCGGCCACCTGTGCGAAGGCGAGCCGATGGGCGGCTTCGGCGTGGCCAGCCACGAGCGCATCGGCGCCGAGTACCTGCGCCGGGCAGGGTTCAGCGAACGCCTGACGCGGCTGGTGCAGTACCACGTCGAGGCCAAGCGCTACCTGACCTTGCGCCAGCCGGGGTACTACCAGCGGCTGAGCGAGGCCAGCCGCAGGACCCTGGAATACCAGGGTGGAATGATGAGCGACGGCGAAGCCGATGCGTTCGAGCGTGATCCGTTGTTTGCCGTGAGCCTGCGCATGCGCGAGTGGGATGAGCAGGCCAAGGAGGTGGGGCTGGCGGTGATGGATCTGGCGGTAATGAAGCAGAAGGCTTTGGCCTTGCTGTGAGATCAGGCGGCGGCTGGCTCGAATGCATCGCGCCGCCGGGTCAGCAGCACCAAGCCCGCCGCCCCCACCGCCATCAGCAGCGGTAGCGCATGCCCGCTGATCCACTGGCTCCCCGCCCCGGCCAGCAACGGTCCGAGCAGGCACCCGATCCCCCATAGCTGCGCCACGTGGGCATTGGCCCGCACCAGCTCGTCATCCCGGTAGCGCTCACCGATCAACACCAGCGACAACGTGAACAAGCCACCGGCACTGGCGCCGAACAGCACCCACAGCGGCCAGATCACCGGTGTGTGCAACAGCAAGGGAATCGCCAGGCTGGACACCAGCAAGGTCAGCGCGCAGCCGCTGAACAACGTGCGGCGCGACATGCGGTCGGCCAATGCGCCAATGGGCAATTGCAGCACCGCATCGCCGACCACCACGGTACTGACCATGAACAGCGCCACCTCCGTGGTGAACCCTTGTTGCAGGCAATACACCGGCAGCAACGTCAGGATCATCGCTTCGAACGCCGCGAACAGCGCAATGGCCCAGGCGATCACCGGCAGGCGCCGGCAGAAACCGAACAGGTCGCGCAAGGTCACGCTGCACGCCTCGGTGGTCGGCGCCCCGCCCCGACCCAGCAGGATCAGTGGCGCAACCAGCAGCAGGCCAGTCGCGGCCCAGAAGCCGAAGTCATCGTCCGAACCGAGAAAGCCCAGCACCAGGGGGCCGGCCAACTGGCTCAGGGCATAGCTGCTGCCGTACAGCGCCACCAATCGGCCACGCCACTGCTCGACCACCAACTGGTTGATCCAGCTTTCACCGAGAATGAACACCACGGTCAGCGACATGCCGATCAGCAGCCGTAGCAGCAGCCACAGCGCATAGCTGGGCAGCAGTGCCACCAGGCCGATGGACAGCGCCCCGCCCCACAGGCACAGGCGCATGGCGGCCGGGACGCCTACCCAGCCGGCCAGGCGGCTGGCGATGGCGGCGCCGACCAGCACGCCCAGCGCCGGCATCGCCGCCATCACACCGATGGCGAACCCACCGTAGCCCCAGCCCTCCAGGCGCAAGGACACCAGCGGCATGCTCACGCCGAGCGCGAGCCCGACACTGAGCACCGACGCCAGCACGGCAAAGTAGGTTCCCCAACGCATAGTGGCCTCCGGGTAATTCTGGCAAAAAGCATCGCGGGGCAAGCCCGCTCCCACGACTCACGTGGGAGCGGGCTTGCCCCGCGAAAAGGCGCTACCTGATTACAGCTTGATCCAGGTCGCCTTCAGCTCGGTGTACTTCTCCAGGGCGTGCAGCGACTTGTCACGGCCATTGCCCGACTGCTTGAAGCCACCGAACGGCGCGGTCATGTCGCCGCCGTCGTACTGGTTTACCCAGACGCTGCCGGCGCGCACGGCGCGGGCGGTCTTGTGGGCCTTGGAGATGTCCGCGGTCCAGATGCCGGCGGCCAGGCCATACGGCGTGTCGTTGGCGATGGCGATGGCCTCCTCGGCGGTGTCGAAGGTGATCACCGACAGTACCGGGCCGAAGATCTCTTCCTTGGCAATCTTCATGGCGTTGGTCACGCCGTCGAAGATGGTCGGCTCGACATAGGTGCCACCAGTCTCTTCGAGGATGCGCTTGCCACCGGCCAGCAGCTTGGCGCCGTCCTGGTGGCCTGCATCGATGTAGGACAGCACGGTGTTCATCTGCTGGGTGTCGACCAGCGCGCCGACGGTGGTCGCCGGATCCAGCGGGTTGCCCGGTTTCCAGGCCTTGAGGGCCTCGACCACCATGGGCAGGAACTTATCCTTGATCGAACGCTCGACCAGCAGGCGCGAACCCGCGGTGCAGACCTCGCCCTGGTTGAAGGCGATAGCGCTGGCGGCAGCTTCGGCGGCGGCCTGCAGGTCAGGGGCGTCGGCGAAGACGATGTTCGGGCTCTTGCCGCCGGCTTCCAGCCAGACACGCTTCATGTTCGATTCGCCCGCATAGATCATCAGCTGCTTGGCAATCTTGGTCGAGCCGGTGAACACCAGGGTGTCGACGTCCATGTGCAGGGCCAGGGCCTTGCCCACGGTGTGGCCGTAGCCTGGCAGCACGTTCAGCACGCCTTTCGGGATGCCGGCCTCGATGGCCAGCTGGGCGATGCGAATGGCGGTGAGCGGCGACTTTTCCGAAGGTTTCAGCACCACCGAGTTACCGGTGGCCAACGCCGGGCCCAGTTTCCAGCAGGCCATCAGCAGTGGGAAGTTCCACGGCACGATGGCACCGACCACGCCCACTGGCTCGCGGGTCACCAGACCCAACTGATCGTGCGGGGTCGGGGCGACTTCGTCGTAGACTTTGTCGATGGCTTCGGCATTCCAGTGAATGGCGCTGGCCGCACCCGGAATATCGATGGTAGAGGAGTCACCGATCGGCTTGCCCATGTCGAGGGTTTCGAGCAGGGCCAGTTCCTCGACGTGCTTGCGCAGCAGGTCGGCGAAGCGGATCAGCTTGGCCTTGCGCTTGGCCGGGGCCAGACGCGACCAGACGCCGGATTCGAACACGGCGCGGGCATTGTCGACGGCGCGGTTGGCATCGGCCAGGTCGCAGCTGGCGACCTTGGCCAGGAAGCGTCCGTCCACCGGGCTCAGGCAGTCGAAGGTTTCACCGGATGCGGCATCGGTGTATTCGCCGTCGATGAAGGCACGGCCTTCGATCTTCAGTTGCTGGGCACGCTGTTCCCAGTCCGCACGAGTCAGGGTGGTCATAGGAAACTCCTCTCTTGTTAAGGTGCAACGCCGCACTGAGGACTCACGGGCGCTGTCAGAAATTCTGGCCGGGCGATGAACGCGCACAGGCACCTGCAACCCTAAACCAGGCCAGGGAAACTATCAATATATTTGACACGAATAGCCTAAAAGCCTACTGATGTGCATTTTATTAAACAACAACAGGGTACCCACCATGAGCATCGCCAGCATCGTCGATTTCGCCCAGGTTCTGACCGAGGCCGAACGCTACCGTCCGGCGGCGGAGAAAATCATCAAGGGCGAGCCTGACCAGGCTGTCTACAACCACTATTCCAGCCCCTGCGGGCAGTTCGCCGCTGGCGTCTGGGAAGGCGAAGTAGGCCAGTGGACGGTGAACTATACCGAGCACGAGTACTGCGAGATCGTCCAGGGCGTGTCGGTGCTGCGCGACCAGGAAGGCAACGCCAAGACCCTGCGTGCCGGTGATCGCTTCGTCATCCCGGCAGGCTTCAAGGGCACCTGGGAGGTGCTGGAGCCGTGCCGCAAGATCTATGTGCTGTTCGAGCAGAAGTAAGCGCCAGCTTCTTCGCGGGTAAACCCGCTCCCACAGGGCCTGTGTCGAGCCTGTGGGAGCGGGTTTACCCGCGAAGAGGCTGAACACTGGTTTCCTGCAGGCATAAAAAAACCCGCCACCTTGCGGTAGCGGGTTTTTTCAGGTCGCCGATCAATTACTTGATCTTGGCTTCCTTGTACACCACGTGCTTGCGGACGACCGGATCGTACTTCTTGATCTCGATCTTGTCCGGAGTGGTGCGCTTGTTCTTGTCGGTGGTGTAGAAGTGGCCGGTGCCGGCACTCGAAACCAGACGGATCAATTCACGCATGACGTTCTCCTTAGAACTTTTCGCCGCGAGCGCGCAGCTCGGCCAGCACTACGTCGATACCACGCTTGTCAATGACGCGCATGCCTTTGGCGGATACGCGCAGACGCACGAAACGCTTCTCGGACTCAACCCAGAAACGGTGGTGCTGCAGGTTCGGCAGGAAACGACGACGGGTTTTGTTGTTTGCGTGGGAAATGTTGTTCCCGGTTACTGGACCCTTACCAGTAACTTGACAGACTCTCGACATGACTCAGCCCTCTAAAACCACATGCCCAACCCGGCATGGGTTGGCCGCTTAATCTCTCAGTCTTTGGCGCCAGGCGCCGTGATTCTGGAGGTCTTATCGACCGGATCCGCTGATGCGACAGGCCGAGCCCCTAGAAAAGAGCGCTGCTTTATACCAGAAAGACTAAGCCGCAACAACAGAAAGTGAGCATCCACGTGCTGCAAATCGCGGGGGAGCAGCATAGCGACTCGCCTGCCGCGCTGTCGACCGCTCGTCGCCAAGCGCCTGAAAAAGAAGGTGGTCATTTCTCGTAGCGCACACTAGGGTAAGGCCATTTCCAGACTGCACCGGCAGATGGGTCACCGACCAGCCAAGGAGCCACCATGCGTGCCGCCGCCCTTTCCTTATTCTTCACCGCCCTGTGCGCCGCCGGTCTGGCCCAGGCCGCGCCATTGTCGGTGTGCACCGAAGCCAGCCCGGAAGGCTTCGACGTGGTGCAATACAACTCGCTGACCACCACCAACGCCTCGGCCGACGTGCTGATGAATCGCCTGGTCGAGTTCGACGCAGGGCTTGGCAAGGTCGTGCCGAGCCTGGCCGAAAGCTGGACGGTGTCGCCGGACGGCCTGATCTACGACTTCAAGCTGCGCCCAGGGGTGAAATTCCACACCACGGCGTACTTCAAGCCGAGCCGCGAGCTGGATGCCGACGACGTGCTGTTCAGCTTCCAGCGCATGCTCTATCCGGCCCACGCCTGGCACAAGACCGCTCCAGGCGGCTACCCGCACGCCCAGTCGCTGCAGCTGGGCAGCCTGATCAAGGCGATCGACGCCCCCGACCCGCACACCGTGCGCTTCACCCTGAGCCACGCCGACGCCACTTTCCTCGCCACCCTGAGCATGGGCTTCGCCTCGATCTACTCCGCCGAGTACGCCGACAAGCTGCTCAAGGCCGGTACCCCGGACAAGCTCAACAGCCAGCCGGTGGGCACCGGGCCGTTCGTGTTCCAGCGTTTCCAGAAGGACGCCGTGGTGCGCTACCGCGCCAACCCCGACTACTTCGCCGGCAAGCCGTCGGTCGACCCGCTGATCTACGCCATCACCCCGGACGCCAACGTGCGCCTGCAGAAGCTCAAGCGTGGCGAATGCCAGGTCGCCCTGTCGCCCAAGCCGCTGGACATCGCCGAGGCCGGCAAGGACGGCAACCTCAAGGTAGCGACAACGCCTGCGTTCATGACCGCCTTCGTCGCCATCAACAGCCAGCACCCGCCGCTGGACAAGCCCGAGGTGCGCCAGGCGATCAACCTGGCCTTCGACAAGCCGGCCTACCTGAAGGCCGTGTTCGACGATACCGCCACCGCCGCCAACGGCCCCTACCCGCCCAACACCTGGAGCTACGCCAAGGACCTGCCGGGCTACGCCATGGACCCGAAGAAGGCCAAGGCGCTGCTGGCCAAGGCCGGCCTGGCGAATGGTTTCGAAACCACGATCTGGACCCGTCCGTCGGGCAGCCTGCTCAACCCCAACCCCAGCCTGGGCGCGCAGATGCTCCAGGCGGACCTGGCGAAAATCGGTATCAAGGCCGAGATCCGCACCATCGAGTGGGGCGAGCTGATCCGTCGGGCGAAGGCCGGCGAGCATGACCTGCTGTTCATGGGCTGGGCCGGCGACAACGGCGACCCGGACAACTTCCTCAGCCCGCAGTTTGCCTGCGCGGCGGTCAAGTCCGGGACCAACTTCGCGCGCTTCTGCGACAGCCGCCTGGACCAGTTGATCAATGCAGGGCGCACCACCAACGACCAGAGCGTGCGCAGCCGGCTGTACCAGCAGGCGCAAACGCTGATCCAGCAACAGGCGCTGTGGCTGCCACTGGCGCACCCGACAGCGGCGGCGCTGCTGCGCCAAGGCGTCGAGGGCTACCAGGTGAGCCCGTTCGGGCGGCAGGATTTCAGCAAGATCGCCGTCAGCCGTTGACGTATGCGCAACCTGAACCGACCTCTTCGCGGGTAAACCCGCTCCCACAGGATTTGTGGGAGCGGGTTTACCCGCGAAGAGGCCAGTGCAGCTTGCCCATGACTAACCTGCCAACCACCCATGTTCCAGCATCGACAGCGGCTCGCCATCGCCGACGATGACATGGTCCATTACCCGCACATCGATCAGCGCCAGCGAGCGCCTGAGCATCAGCGTCAGATGCACGTCATCCTGGCTCGGCTCGCAATTGCCCGACGGATGGTTATGGCAGAGGATCAGCGCCGCGGCGTTGTGCAGCAAGGACCGGCGCACGACCTCGCGAGGATAGATGCTCGCGCGGTCAATGGTGCCGCGAAACAGTATCTCGAACGCCAACGGGCGGTGTCTGGTATCCAGGAACAGGCAACCGAACACCTCGCTGGACTCGTGCCGCAGCATGGACTTGAGATAGCGCCTCACCGATGCAGGGCTCTCCAGGACCGACGCACGCTCGATGTGTTCGTCCAGATAGCGCCTGCCGATCTCCAGCAATGCCTGCAACTGTGCATATTTCACCGGTCCCAGGCCTGGCTCGCGCAGTACCTTCGCCCGATCGGCCTCGAGGAACTGCCGCAACCCGCCGAACCTCGCCAACAGGCCGCGCGCCAGGTCGAGCACATTGCGCCCGGCGACGCCCGACCCCAGCAGCACGGCGAGCAACTCCGCATCCGAAAGGATCGCCGCCCCGCGCTGCAACAACTTCTCCCTTGGCCGCTCTTCAGCCGGCCACTCCCTGATGTTCATGCCCCCTCCTCGCCTGCCACTACGGCCCTTTTGGGCGCTGTGTTAATCTAGTTCGCTTCGAAAATGCGACGATCTGCCGCAGGCAGCTGTCGTCGCCACCCGCTTTCACTGGAATAAGGCAAGGCCTATGCAGCGGTTGTATCGCAAGCGCATCGTTCTCGGCGTGGGTGGCGGCATCGCCGCCTACAAGAGCGCCGAGCTGATTCGCCGACTCCTGGAACACGGCGCGCAGGTGCGCGTGGTCATGACCCGTGGTGGCGCCGAGTTCATCACCCCGCTCACGCTGCAGGCGCTGTCCGGCCACCCGGTGCACATGGACCTGCTCGACCCCGCCGCCGAAGCGGCCATGGGCCATATCGAGCTGGCCAAGTGGGCCGACCTGGTGCTGATCGCCCCGGCCACCGCCGACCTGATGGCGCGCCTGGCCCAAGGCATGGCCGACGACCTGCTGACCACCCTGGTCCTGGCCACCGACGCCACCGTGGCCGTCGCCCCGGCGATGAACCAGGCCATGTGGCGCGATCCCGCGACCCAGGCCAACCTGGAGCTGCTCAAGAGCCGCGGCATCCAGGTCTTCGGCCCGGCCTCCGGCAGCCAGGCCTGCGGCGACGTCGGCCTGGGCCGCATGCTCGAGGCCACGGACCTGGCCTGGTGCGCCGCCGAGAGCTTCAAGCGCGAGGCCCTGACCGGCAAGCACGTGCTGATCACCGCCGGACCGACCCAAGAGAACATCGACCCGGTGCGCTACATCACCAACCATAGTTCAGGGAAGATGGGCTTTGCCCTGGCCGAGGCCGCCGCCGAAGCCGGGGCTCGGGTGACCCTCGTCACTGGCCCCGTGCACCTGCAGACGCCCGACCGGGTCAGCCGCATCGACGTGGTCAGCGCGCGGGACATGCTCGCGGCCTGCGAGGCAGCCATGCCCTGCGACCTGTTCATCGCCTCGGCTGCGGTCGCGGACTACCGCCCAGAAGTCGTCGCCCCACAGAAGCTCAAGAAAGATCCCACCACAGGCGACGGCATGCTGCTGCAGATGGTGCGTAATCCCGATATCCTTGCGACCATTGCCGGCCGGCCTGATCGCCCGTTCAGCGTGGGCTTCGCCGCCGAGACCGAGCACTTGCTCGACTACGCCACGCGCAAGCTCAAGGACAAGAACCTCGACCTGATCGTCGCCAATGATGTGGCCAACCCCAGCATCGGCTTCAACAGCGAGGAGAACGCCCTGACCGTGATCGACCGCCAGCAGCACCAGACCCTCTTCGCGCAGACCAGCAAGGGCAAGATCGCCCGCCAGCTGGTCGCCTTCATCGCCGAACGGCTCAACCAGGTTCAATAAGTTACATGCACGCTCTCCAAGCCAAGATCCTCGACCCACGCCTGGGCACCGAATTCCCCCTGCCGCAGTACGCCACCCCCGGCTCCGCCGGCCTGGACCTGCGCGCCCTGCTCAAGGAGGACACCGTCCTCGAGCCGGGCCAGACCCTGCTGATCCCCACCGGCCTGTCGGTGTACATCGGCGACCCGGGCCTGGCGGCCATGATCCTGCCGCGCTCGGGCCTGGGCCATAAGCACGGCGTCGTGCTGGGCAACCTGGTCGGCCTGATCGACTCGGACTACCAGGGCGAGCTGATGGTGTCCTGCTGGAACCGTGGCAACACGCCGTTCACCATCACCATTGGCGAGCGCATCGCCCAGCTGATCCTGGTGCCGGTAGTGCAGGCCCACTTCGACATCGTCGAGCAGTTCGACGAGACCCAGCGCGGCACTGGCGGCTTCGGCCACTCCGGCACCCGCTGAGCCGGCAGCAGACCGTTCGGGCCATGGATGGCGAACTCTCTGGCGAAACCACCGTCCAAGCGTTCAGTTTGCGCCCGCCCAGAAGCCTTTGACTTATGGAGTCCCCAGAGATGAACGACATGGCCCACCTGGTCCCCGCACTGCCCGACAGCATCTTCCGCGCCTACGACATCCGTGGCGTGGTCGGCAAGAACCTGCACGCCGAGACCGCCTACTGGATCGGCCGCGCCATCGGCGCCCAGACCCTCGCCCAGGGCGAGCCGCAGATTTCCGTCGGCCGTGACGGCCGCCTGTCCGGCCCGATGCTGGTCGAGCAACTGATCAAGGGCCTGGTCGATGCCGGCTGCCAGGTCAGCGATGTCGGCCTGGTGCCGACACCTGCGCTGTACTACGCCGCCAACGTGCTCGCCGGCAAGTCGGGCGTGATGCTCACCGGCAGTCACAACCCCTCGGACTACAACGGCTTCAAGATCGTCATCGCCGGCGACACCCTGGCCAACGAGCAGATCCAGGCCTTGCTGACACGCCTGAAGACCAACGACCTGACCCGCGGCGAAGGGCGCATGGAAAAGGTCGAGATCCTCGACCGCTACTTCCAGCAGATCACCGCCGACGTGAAGCTGGCCAAGCGCCTGAAGGTGGTGGTCGACTGCGGCAACGGCGCCGCCGGCGTGGTCGCTCCGCAACTGATCGAGGCCTTGGGTTGCGACGTGATCCCGCTGTTCTGCGAGGTCGACGGCAACTTCCCCAACCACCACCCGGACCCGGGCAAGCCGGAAAACCTCGAAGACCTGATCGCCAAGGTGAAGGAGACCGGCGCCGATATCGGCCTGGCCTTCGACGGCGACGGTGACCGCGTCGGCGTGGTGACCAACACCGGCAGCATCGTCTACCCCGACCGCCTGCTGATGCTGTTCGCCCAGGACGTGCTGTCGCGCAACCCGGGCGCCGAGATCATCTTCGACGTCAAATGCACCCGTCGCCTGACCCCGCTGATCGAACAGCACGGTGGCCGCGCACTAATGTGGAAGACCGGCCACTCGTTGATCAAGAAGAAGATGAAGCAGACCGGCTCGCTGCTGGCCGGCGAGATGAGCGGACACATCTTCATCAAGGAACGCTGGTACGGTTTCGACGACGGCATCTACAGCGCCGCGCGCCTGCTGGAAATCCTCAGCAACGCCGGACAGGACGCCGAAAGCCTGTTCGCCGCGTTCCCCAATGATATTTCCACGCCGGAAATCAACATTGATGTGACCGACGAGGGTAAATTCAGCATCATTGATGCTCTGCAACGCGACGCCGACTGGGGCGAAGCCAACCTGACCACCATCGACGGTGTGCGGGTCGACTATCCCCACGGCTGGGGCCTGGTCCGCGCCTCCAACACCACGCCGGTGCTGGTGCTGCGCTTCGAGGCCGACAACGCGGCAGAACTCGACCGAATAAAGGCTGTATTCCGCACGCAGTTGCTGCGGGTCCAACCAGGCCTGCAACTGCCGTTCTGACGACTATCCGTTCCTTACCTGGAGCCCTGCATGACCCTCGATCGCGATGCCGCTTCCCATGTAGCCGAGGTTTTGTCCGAAGCACTGCCCTACATTCGCCGCTTCGTCGGCAAGACCCTGGTGATCAAGTACGGCGGCAACGCGATGGAGAGCGAGGAGCTCAAGACCGGCTTCGCCCGTGACATCGTGCTGATGAAGGCCGTGGGCATCAACCCTGTGGTGGTCCACGGCGGCGGCCCGCAGATCGGCGACCTGCTCAAGCGCCTGTCGATCGAAAGCCGTTTCGTCGACGGCATGCGCGTCACCGACGCGGCGACCATGGACGTGGTGGAGATGGTCCTGGGTGGCCAGGTGAACAAGGACATCGTCAACCTGATCAACCGCCATGGCGGCAGCGCCATCGGCCTGACCGGCAAGGACGCGGAGCTGATCCGCGCCAAGAAGCTGACCGTGACCCGCCAGACCCCGGAGATGACCACCCCGGAAATCATCGACATCGGTCATGTCGGCGAGGTCGTGAGCGTCAACACCGACCTGCTGAACATGCTGGTCAAGGGCGACTTCATCCCGGTGATCGCGCCGATCGGCGTGGGCGCCAACGGTGAGTCCTACAACATCAACGCCGACCTGGTGGCCGGCAAGGTGGCCGAGGCGCTGAAGGCCGAGAAGCTGATGCTGCTGACCAACATCGCCGGCCTGATGGACAAGCAGGGCGAGGTCCTCACCGGGCTGACCACCGAGCAGGTCAACGAGCTGATCGCCGACGGCACCATCTACGGTGGCATGCTGCCGAAGATCAAGTGCGCGCTGGACGCGGTCCAGGGCGGCGTCAACAGCTCGCACATCATCGACGGCCGCGTGCCGAATGCCGTGCTGCTGGAGATCTTCACCGACAGCGGCGTGGGCACCCTGATCACCAACCGCAAACGCCACTGACAACCTGCACTGGCCTCTTCGCGGGTAAACCCGCTCCCACAGGGATAGCACCACCTTTGAGGGCAGTGGCGATCCTGTGGGAGCGGGTTCACCCGCGAAAGGGCCGGAACAGGTGGCACAAAAAAGGCGACCTTCACAAGAAGGTCGCCTTTTTCATTTCCGGGCCAGGATCAGATCCCGTACTGCGCCCGATACGCCTCGACCGCCGGCAGGTGCTGCTTGAGCTGCGGATCGTCGGCCAGGAACTCCAGCACCTGGGTCAGCGAGACGATGCTCACCACCGGGATAGCGAAGTCGCGCTCGACTTCCTGGATCGCCGACAGCTCGCCATTGCCACGCTCCTCGCGGTTCAGCGCGATCAGCACGCCGGCGGCCTTGGCCTGCTGGGCACTGATGATCTGCATCACTTCGCGGATCGCGGTGCCGGCGGTGATCACGTCATCGATGATCAGCACGTCACCGGCGAGCGGGGCGCCGACCAGGCTGCCGCCTTCGCCGTGATCCTTGGCTTCCTTGCGGTTGAAGCACCACGGCACGTCGAGCTGATGCTGCTCGGCCAGGGCCACGGCGGTGGCCGCCGCCAGCGGAATGCCCTTGTAGGCCGGGCCGAACAGCACGTCGAAGGGGATCTTGCTGTCGACGATGGCCGCCGCGTAGCAACGCCCCAGCTGGGCCAGCGCGGAACCTGTATTGAACAGGCCGGCATTGAAGAAGTACGGGCTGGTACGTCCCGATTTCAGGGTGAATTCACCGAAGCGCAGAACGCCGCGATCGATGGCAAAACGGATGAAGTCGCGCTGATACGGCTGCATGAAAGGTCCCGGACACCACGGATTTAGCTAAATGTGTTGAGCTCGGGTATCATACACGCACGAGATTTTTGGGGCCATTTATGCGGATCATCAGTGTGAACGTAAATGGCATTCAGGCTGCGGCCGAGCGTGGATTGCTCAGCTGGCTGCAAGCCCAGAATGCCGACGTCATCTGCCTTCAGGATACCCGCGCCTCGGCCTTTGAACTCGACGACCCAGCTTTCCAGCTCGATGGCTATTTCCTTTACGCCTGCGACGCGGAGGTGCCCACCCAAGGTGGCGTGGCACTGTACTCGCGCATGCAGCCCAAGGCAGTCATCACCGGCCTGGGCTTCGAGACAGCCGATCGCTACGGGCGTTATCTGCAAGCAGATTTCGACAAAGTCAGTATTGCCAGCCTGCTGCTGCCTTCGGGCATGAACGGCGACGAAGACCTGAACCAGAAGTTCAAGTTGATGGACGACTTCGCCAAGTACCTGGACAAGCAGCGTCGCAAGCGTCGCGAATACATCTACTGCGGCTCGTTCTACGTGGCGCAGCAGAAGCTCGACATCAAGAACTGGCGCGACAGCCAGCAGGCCGTCGGTTTCCTGCCGCCGGAGCGTGCCTGGATGGATGCGATCACTGGCGAAATGGGCTATGTCGACGCCTTGCGCGAAGTCAGCCGCGAAGGCGACCAGTACAGCTGGTGGCCGGACAACGAACAGGCCGAGATGCTCAACCTGGGTTACCGGTTCGACTACCAGATCCTCACCCCAGGCCTGCGCCGCTTCGTGCGCAATGCCCGCCTGCCGCGCCAGCCGCGCTTCTCCCAGCATGCGCCGCTGATCGTCGACTACGACTGGACGCTGACCATCTGAAGATGGCGCGCACAAAAAAGCCGACCCTTGGGGTCGGCTTTTTTGTGCCTATCTGATCGGTCGCCAGATCCAGGGATAGCGATACGGCTTCCCTTCGTTGGCCCTGACCGCCGCCAGGATGATCAGGATCAGCACCGCCACCATCAGCGCGGCGAACAGCACGATGCCGATGACCACGAACATCAGCAGGAAGCAGACGAACCCGGCGATGGTCACGCTGATCTGGAAGTTCAGCGCCTCCTTGCCCTGGCTGTCGATGAACGGATCCTGCTCACGCTTGAGGTGCCACAGCACCAGCGGGCCGAGCAGATGCCCGAGGGGCATCACCAGGCCCAGCAACGCGGACAGGTGACAGAACATCGCCCATTGCCGGACATCGGCGCTGGGCGGGGTGATCGGCATGTCCACATCGTTCATGTTCGGCACCTTCCTGGCGTGTCGTCAGTCGGCCAGCGCGGCCTGCTGCAGCTCGAAGATCTCGCCCATGCCTTTCTGCGCCAGCGCCAGCATGGCGTTGAAGTCCTCCGGCTGGAACGGCGCGCCTTCGGCGGTGCCCTGCACTTCGATGAAGCCACCGGCGCTGGTCATGACCACGTTCAGGTCGGTCTCGGCGGCGGAGTCCTCGAGGTAGTCGAGGTCGAGCACGGCCTCGCCCTGATACATGCCCACCGACACCGCGGCGATCATGTGCTTGAGCGGGTTGCCGCCCTTGAGGCCGCCACGCTTCTTGATCACCGCCAGCGCGTCGCACAGGGCGACCATCGCACCGGTGATCGAAGCGGTGCGGGTGCCACCGTCGGCCTGGATCACATCGCAGTCGACGTACAGGGTGATGTCGCCGAGCTTGCTCATGTCCAGCGCGGCGCGCAGGGAGCGGCCGATCAGACGCTGGATTTCGAGGGTGCGGCCACCTTGCTTGCCACGGCTGGCCTCGCGCTGGTTACGCTCGCCGGTCGAACGCGGCAGCATGCCGTATTCGGCGGTCAGCCAGCCCTGGCCCTGACCTTTGAGGAAGCGGGGAACACCATTCTCGACGCTGACCGTGCAGATGACCTTGGTGTCACCGAACTCGACCAGTACCGATCCCTCGGCATGCTTGGTGTAGTTGCGGGTAATGCGGATCGAGCGGAGCTGATCGGCGGCGCGACCACTTGGACGTTTCATCTGGGATACCTGTACCGGGACTTTGAATCTGCCGAGCATTATAGAGCCCGGCGCCCGGCGAAGGCACGCCTGTCGTCGTACCCGCGCATCCTGTCGCCTTTTCCGACAGGCCCTCGGAGGGTCGGTAGCATGGGTGGATTGGGCGCCCGGGCCGCACTGCGCTACAATCCTGCGCCTTGCAGCCGACAGGCTCCCCCGTTCACCTGATTACGCGAGGTACTCCCCATGGTGCATAGCATGACCGCTTTTGCTCGTGTCGAGCGCGCTGGCAGCCAAGGCACCCTGATCTGGGAACTGCGCTCGGTCAACCACCGCTATCTCGAACCCCACCTGCGCCTGCCCGAAGCCCTGCGCGACCTCGAAGGCGCCGTGCGCGAGGGGCTGCGCCAGGGCCTGTCGCGGGGCAAGGTCGAATGCACCCTGCGCCTGAGCGAGGACAACGCCGGCAAACCGTTGCAGGTCGATCGCGAGCGCGCCGCGCAACTGGTCGCCGCCGCCGAGACCGTCGCCAGCCTGATCAAGCAACCGGCACCGCTCAATCCGCTGGAAGTACTGGCCTGGCCAGGCGTGCTGGTGGCCGATGCGACGGATCCGCAGGCGCTCAACGCCGAAGCCATCGCCCTGTTCAATGACGCCCTGAGCGAGCTCAAGGCTGGTCGTCAGCGCGAAGGCGCGGAACTGGCCCGACTGATCAACGAGCGCCTGGACAGCATGGCCGGCGAGGTCGCCACCCTGCGCGCCCTGGTGCCGCAGATGCTGGCCGCGCAGCGGCAGAAGATCCTCGACCGCTTCGGCGACATGCAGGCCGAACTCGACCCGCAACGCCTGGAGCAGGAGATGGTCCTGCTGGCGCAGAAAAGCGACGTCGCCGAAGAGCTGGACCGTCTCAGCACCCATGTCACCGAAGTGCGCCGGGTGCTCAAGTCCGGCGGTGCCGCCGGCCGGCGCCTGGACTTCCTGATGCAGGAGCTCAACCGCGAAGCCAACACCCTCGGCTCCAAGGCCTTCGACCCGCGCAGTACGCAGGCGGCGGTCAACCTGAAGGTGCTGATCGAACAGATGCGTGAACAAGTACAGAATATCGAGTAAGGCCACCCCCACCATGAATCACAGCAGCGGCACCCTCTACATCGTTTCGGCCCCGTCCGGCGCCGGCAAGACCAGCCTGGTCACGGCCCTGATCAAGGACGACACGCACGTGCGCGTCTCGGTCTCGCACACCACCCGCGCCATGCGCCCGGGCGAGGAGCACGGGGTGAACTACCACTTCGTCGTCCACGAAGAGTTCAAGGCGCTGATCGCCAAGGGCGACTTCCTCGAGCACGCCGAGGTGTTCGGCAACTTCTACGGCACCTCGCGCAGCGCCCTGCAGGAAACCCTCGACCAGGGCTACGACCTGATCCTGGAAATCGACTGGCAAGGCGCCCAGCAGGTGCGCAAGCTGATGCCCGAGGCACGTTCGATCTTCATCCTGCCGCCGAGCCAGGAAGCCCTGCGCCAGCGCCTGGACGGCCGCGGACAGGACAGCGAGGAGATCATCGCTGGGCGCATGAAGGAAGCGGTCAGCGAGATGGTGCACTACGACGAGTATGAGTACGTCATCATCAACGATGACTTCGACGTGGCGCTGGAGGAATTGAAGGCGGTGTTCGCCTCGAACCGCCTGTTGCTGAAGAAACAGCAGGCGCGGCATGGTGAGCTGCTCAAGCAGCTGATCGGCTGAAGACCGCCGGGGCCTCTGCGAGGCCCTATCGCGACACAAGGCCGCTCCTACAGCGCTGTACCTGTAGGAGCGGCCTTGTGTCGCGATAGGGGCGCAGAGCGCCCCCAGCTTCATTCCTGCAGCTGAATGGTCGCCTGCTGACGCAGGGTAGCCCCCAGGAAATACGCCGGCGCCCGCAGCCGCGACAGCATCATCAGCACGATCCCCAGTGCCGAGATGATCGCCGCGATCACGAACACCAGCCCCAGCCCGCCCACATGCGAGCCGCTGCCGAAGTCCGGCGAAGCGCTGTCGATCGCCGTGCGCACGAAGATCACCGACAGGATCACCCCGCCCACCAGCGGGCACACGCCGCGCATGAAGAAGTGGCGCACACTGTCGAACAGGCTGCGGCGGAAGTACCACACGCAGGCGAACGCCGTCAGCGAGTAATAGAAGCAGATCATCATGCCCAGCGCGGTGATGGTGTCCGCCAGCACGTTCTCGCTGAGCGTGCGCATGGTCACGTAGAACAGGCCCGCGGCAATGCCAGCACAGATGGTCGCATAGCGCGGCGTCTGCGAACGCGGGCAGACCGTGGCGAAGCGCTGTGGCACGGCGCCGTAGTACCCCATGGCCAGCAAGGTGCGCGCCGGCGAGACGAAGGTCGACTGCAGCGAGGCGGCGGTGCTGGCCAGCACGGCGATGGACATCAGGATCGCCAGCGGCCCCATGACCGGGCCGGCCAAGTGGGCGAACACGTTCTCCTGGATGCGCGGGTTGCCCAGGCCCAGGCCCTGCTCGCTGATCCCGGCGAACTGCAGGGTGGCGATGGCGGTGAGCAGGTACAGGCCGAGGATCAGCAGCACGGTCCAGGTGGCGGCCTTGCCCGGCACCTCTTCGCTGCCGACCGACTCTTCACTGACGGTCAGGCACACGTCCCAGCCCCAGAAGATGAAGATCGACAGCGACAGGCCGGCGGCAAAGGCCGAGAACGACTCGACGCCGAATGGATTGAACCAGGCAAGATCGAATGCCAGCGGTGGCGGCGCCGTGGTCTCGCCGAAGGCGGCGAACGCGAAGCCGATCAACACCAGCAGCTGCAAGGCCACCAACCCGTACTGCACGGTCATGGTGGTGGCCATGCCACGGCAACAGATCCACACAGCCAGGGCGATGAACACGCAACAGGTGCTGACGTTGATCAGCAGGTTGTCCGCCAGCGCCGCCAGCTCCTGGTTGCCGGTGATCTGGGCCAGGAACAGGTAGAAGAAGTCCACCGCCACGCCCGCCAGGTTGGACAGCACGATGGTGGTGGCGACCACCAGCCCCCAGCCACCGATCCAGCCGATCATTGGACCGAAGGCCCGGGCCGACCAGGTGAAGGAGGTGCCGCTGTCGGGCTCGGCCGAGTTCAGCTCGCGGTAGCCCAGGGCCACCAGGAGCATCGGCAGGAAGCCGACGATGAACACCGCTGGCAGGTGGGCGCCGACTTCGCGCACGGTCGGGCCTAGCGCGCCGGTCAGGGTGTAGACCGGGGCGATGGTGGAAATGCCCAGCACGACGCTGGCCAGCAGGCCGAGGCGGCCCTTGGCCAGGCCCTTGCCGCGCTGGGTGTTGCCCGAGTCGGACGCCGCGTCGGGCGGGCGTCCGGCTTCTGTGTATTCATTCATGAGTCTGTGCCGTAACTATTGGAATTGTTCTCACAGGCCCGCCGTAGAGGGCCCGCTTTCACTCATTGAAAGCTCGTGGTGGGGGCACGGTCATCCAAGACCTTCGGCTAACGTCAGCGTGTTTCCTGACGCACACCCTCCCGAGCAGCATGGGCAATGCAAGCCTCGCGAAACGCCTCGAACAGGCGCAGCGAGACCGGGTTTTCGGCGAAACGCCATTCAGGGTGCCACTGCACGCCGACTACAAAGCCCGGCGCATCAGGCATCGACACCGCTTCGATCAGGCCATCCGGGGCCCGTGCCTCGACGCGCAGGCCCGGAGCCAGGCGGTCGATGCCCTGGCTGTGCAGCGAGTTGACCTCGAACTGCCCAGCCAGGCCCAGGCGCTCGAACAACCCGCCCGCGGTGACCGCGACAGGATGACGAGGGCCGTATTGCACCTCCAGGGGTGCGTCCTCAGGTTCGCGGTGGTCCAGGTAGCCGGGCAGTTCCTGCACGCGCTGGTGCAGGCTGCCGCCAAGGGCCACGTTCAGTTCCTGGAAGCCACGGCAGATGCACAACACCGGCACACCGGCGGCAATGGCCGCCTGCAGCAGCGGCAAGGTCAGGCGATCACGTGCAAGATCGTGCCGGGTACCTTCCGCGCTGGGCGCGCCATTGTAATGATGCGGCTCGACATTTGAAGGCGAACCGGTAAAAAGAATGCCATCGAAGCGGGCCAGCAGCGCCTGGGTGTCGCTGCCGCCGTCACGCGCCGGCAGGATCAGCGGCAACCCGGCAAAGGCTGCGGCCTCGACATACTTGTCGCCCACCGTGTGCGACGAGTTCTTCCCCACCTGCTGGCGGCAGGCGCTGACACCGATCAAGGGGACCGCAATTGCGCTCATGGGCTTACACCGTGTGCAGGTACCAGTTGTACTCGAGGTCGGAGATCGACACTTCGAACTCGGCCAGCTCGCTCTCCTTGCAGGCCACGAAGATATCGATGTAGTCCGGGCTGATGTATTGGTTGAGGATTTCGCTGTCGTCCAGCGCGCGCAGGGCGTCGCGCAGGTTGTTCGGCAGGCTCTGTTCCAATTGCTCGTAGGCGTTGCCTTCGATCGGCGCGTCCGGCTCGACCTGGTTGGTCAGGCCGTGGTGGATGCCGGCGAGGATCGCCGCGAGCATCAGGTACGGGTTGGCGTCGGCACCGGTCACGCGGTGCTCGATGCGCACGTTCTCGCTGCTGTCGGTCGGCACGCGGACCGCCACGGTGCGGTTGTCCAGGCCCCAGCTCGGCGCGTTGGGCACGTAGAACTGGGCGCCGAAGCGGCGGTAGGAGTTGATGTTCGGGCACAAGAACGCCATCGACGCCGGCATGGTCTCCAGCACGCCACCAATGGCGTGGCGCAGGGTGTCGCTCTGCAACGGGTCGGCGTTGGCGAAGATGTTCTTGCCGGTTTTCTTGTCCAGCAGCGAAATATGCACGTGCAGGCCGTTGCCCGCCTGACCTGGGTAGGGCTTGGCCATGAAGGTGGAGTCCATCTCATGGTCGTAGGCGACGTTCTTGATCAGGCGCTTGAGCAGGATCGCGTAGTCGCAGGCCTTCAGCGGGTCGGCGACATGATGCAGGTTCACCTCGAACTGCGCCGGCGCGCTTTCCTTGACGATGGCGTCGGCCGGCAAACCTTGTTCCTTGGCGGCTTCGAGCATGTCCTGCAGGCAGTCGGCGTATTCGTCGAGATCATCGATCAGGTACACCTGGGTCGACTGCGGGCGCTTGCCCGAGATCGGCGAGCGCGGCGGCTGCGGGCGGCCGTTGAGGTTGTCCTGGTCGATCAGGTAGAACTCCAGCTCGAACGCGGCGCAGATATCCAGCCCCAGGTCGTCGAACTTGCTCACCACCTGGCGCAGGACTTCCCGCGGATCGGCGAAGAACGGCGCGCCGTCCAGCTCGTGCATGGTCATCAGCAACTGCGCGGTCGGACGCTTCTGCCATGGCTCGTCGCAGAGCGTACCGGGAATCGGGAAACAGATGCGGTCGGCATCGCCGATGTCCAGGCCCAGGCCGGTGCTCTCGACGGTCGAGCCGTTGATGTCCAGGGCGAAGAGCGAGGCCGGCAGGTTGATGCCCTTCTCGTACACCTTGTGCAGGCTGGCGCGCTCGATGCGCTTGCCGCGCACCACCCCGTTCATGTCGGAGATCAGCAGGTCGACGTACTGGGTATCCGGATGGGCATCCAGGAACTCATTCATCTCGCGGGAAGAACTGGCGCACGGGGAGACCGACGTCATGGCTGTACATCCTTTGATTCGGAGCGGCGATGTGGGGAACTGCGGATGACGCCTCGCAAGGCGACGATGGTGCTGCTGTTGTTCTTTTCACTGACCCATCGTTGGGGGCTGGTTGCCGACCGGCTGCATTGATTCCCGGGGGCCGTTTCACTATAAAATGGCCCCAACGCAACAGACATTGGCATTTCGGCAAGCAGAGCGTGCATCGATGCAATATCAGATCAACCATGCGGACCTCGCCCTGGTCCTGGCACTGGAGCGCGGCCGCTCCCTGGCCAAGGCCGCCGAACTGCTCAAGGTCGACGTTTCCACCGTGTTCCGCTCGATCCGCCGGCTGGAGTCGGCGCTGGGCACCGCGCTGTTCGTCAAGAGCCGCAAAGGATACCTGCCCACCGACACCGCCCAGGCCCTGGCCGAGCAGGCCGAGCGCGCCGAACAGGCGCTGGACGCGGCACGCATCGCCCTGACCAGCGGCGAGCAGGTGGTCAGCGGCACCGTGCGGCTGACCTGCACCGAGGCGGTGCTGCACAGCCTGCTGCTGCCGGCCCTGGCCGAGTTCATGGCCAACTACCCGGCGCTGTCGCTGGAGATGGGCACGTCCAACACCTTCGCCAACCTCAGCCGCCGCGACGCCGATATCGCCCTGCGTCTGACCAACACGCCGCCGGAACACCTGGTGGGCCGCTGTCTGGGTTCGACCTCGTACGTGGTCTGCGGCCAACCGGCTTTGCGCGAGCGCTTGCAGGAATCCGCCACCAGCGTGCCATGGATCGCCCCCGACGACTCCATGCAGGACCACGCCACCGTGGTCTGGCGCAACCAGCATCATCCAGGGCTGATTCCACGCTACCAGTGCAGCGGCATGTCGACCATCGCCCAACTGGTGACCACCGGCCTGGGCGTGGCGGCGCTGCCCGACTACATGGTCCACGACCTTCCCGGCGTCGAGGCGCTGAGCGGCCCGCTGCCCGGCTGCGATACCCAGCTGTGGCTGCTGACGCGGCCCGACTGCCGCGCCCTGCGCTCGGTGCAGACGCTGTTCGAGGAGCTGACTCCGCGCCTGCGCGACGCAATGTTGCGTTAACGCGTCAAGGGCGGTTGTGTCGGCGATGGACGGCAGGCTATTGTCGGGCATCGGCGGTTGGCCCCAGTCGTCTGGATCGACCCTATCGCGGGGCAAGCCCGCTCCCACGTTGCCCGTTTCGGGAACACATTCGTGGGAGCGGGCTTGCCCCGCGATAGAGGCGCCACAGGCACACCCGACAAAACAGCCCTTCCCTATTGGCTGGTGATTTTTTAAACTATCGAGTCCGCCTGCCCATTCTGGGCGCACGCCTACCGCATTTGCTACTGAGGAAGACCATGGCCCGCGTAACTGTTGAAGACTGCCTGGAACACGTGGATAACCGCTTCGAGCTGGTCATGCTCTCGACCAAGCGCGCCCGCCAGCTGGCTACCGGCGGCAAGGAACCACGCGTTGCGTGGGAAAACGACAAGCCGACCGTCGTCGCCCTGCGTGAAATCGCCGAAGGCATCGTCACCCCAGAGTTCATCGCCGCCGAAGAGATCGTCACCGAGGATCCGGTATTCGCCGCGTTCGAGGACGAGAACAACGAGGCCGTCTGATTGATGCCCAGTCGACACCGTGCGGCGCAAGGCCCTCTTCTTCCGCAAGAGGTGAAACCATGCCGGGTATAGAAGCCCTCGCCGAACGGCTGTCGACCTATCTGGGCCCCGAACAGGTCAACCTGGTTCGCCGGGCCTACTTCTACGCCGAGCAGGCCCACGATGGCCAGCGCCGCCGCAGCGGCGAGCCCTACGTGACCCATCCGCTGGCGGTCGCCAGCATCCTCGCCGACATGCACATGGACCATCAGAGCCTGATGGCGGCCATGCTGCACGACGTGATCGAAGACACCGGCATCGCCAAGGAAGCCTTGAGCCAGCAGTTCGGCGAGACCGTCGCCGAGCTGGTCGACGGGGTCAGCAAGCTGACCCAGATGAACTTCGAGACCAAGGCCGAGGCGCAGGCCGAGAACTTCCAGAAAATGGCCATGGCCATGGCTCGCGACATCCGCGTGATCCTGGTCAAGCTGGCCGACCGCCTGCACAACATGCGCACCCTCGAAGTGCTGTCCGGCGAAAAGCGCCGGCGCATCGCCAAGGAAACCCTCGAGATCTACGCGCCCATCGCCAACCGCCTGGGCATGCACACCGTGCGCGTGGAGTTCGAGGACCTCGGCTTCAAGGCCATGCACCCGATGCGCTCGTCGCTGATCCACCGAGCGGTGAAGGCCGCGCGCGGCAACCGCAAGGAAATCGTCGCCAAGATCGAAACCTCGCTGGCCAACTGCCTGGCCGCCGACGGTATCGAGGGCGAGGTCAGTGGCCGGCAGAAACACCTCTATGGCATCTACAAGAAGATGCGCGGCAAGCGCCGCGCCTTCACCGAAATCATGGACGTGTACGCCTTCCGCATCATCGTCGACAAGGTCGACACCTGCTACCGCGTGCTCGGCGCCGTGCACAACCTGTACAAGCCACTGCCGGGGCGGTTCAAGGACTACATCGCGATCCCCAAGGCCAACGGCTACCAGTCGCTGCACACCACGCTGTTCGGCATGCACGGCGTGCCCATCGAGATCCAGATCCGCACCCGCGAGATGGAAGAGATGGCCAACAACGGCATCGCCGCGCACTGGCTGTACAAATCCAACGAGCAAGAGCAGCCCAAGGGCAGCCACGCCCGCGCCCGCCAGTGGGTCAAGGGCATCCTCGAACTGCAGCAGCGTGCCGGCAACTCGCTGGAATTCATCGAGAGCGTGAAGATCGACCTGTTCCCGGACGAGGTCTACGTCTTCACCCCCAAAGGCCGGATCATGGAGCTGCCCAAGGGCTCCACCGCCGTCGACTTCGCCTACGCGGTGCACACCGATGTCGGCAACAGCTGCATCGCCTGCCGCATCAACCGCCGCCTGGCGCCGCTGTCCGAGCCACTGCAGAGCGGCTCCACCGTCGAGATCGTCAGCGCCCCGGGCGCGCGCCCCAACCCGGCCTGGCTCAACTTCGTGGTCACCGGCAAGGCACGCACGCACATTCGCCACGCCCTCAAGCAGCAACGCCGCTCCGAGTCCATCAGCCTTGGCGAACGCCTGCTGAACAAGGTGCTGACCGGCTTCGACAGCAGCCTGGAGAAGATCCCCCAGGAGCGCATCCAGTCGATTCTTGCCGAGTACCGCCTGGAGCTGGTCGAAGACCTGCTCGAAGACATCGGCCTGGGCAATCGCATGGCCTACGTGGTCGCCCGACGCCTGCTGTCCGCCGAAGGCGAACAGCTGCCGGCGCCGGAAGGCCCGCTGGCGATCCGCGGCACCGAAGGCCTGGTGCTCAGCTATGCCAAGTGCTGCACCCCGATCCCAGGCGATCCGATCGTCGGCCACCTGTCGGCGGGCAAGGGCATGGTCGTGCACCTGGAAGACTGCCGCAACATCAGCGAAATCCGGCATAACCCCGAGAAGTGCCTGCAACTCTCCTGGGCCAAGGACATCACCGGCGAGTTCAATGTCGAGCTGCGTGTCGAGCTGGAGCACCAGCGCGGCCTGATCGCCCTTTTGGCGAGCAGCGTCAATGCCGCCGACGGCAACATCGAAAAAATCAGCATGGACGAACGCGACGGCCGTATCAGCGTGGTCCAACTGGTGGTCAGCGTGCGCGACCGCGTGCACCTGGCCCGCGTGATCAAGAAACTGCGCACCCTGACCGGCGTGGTCCGCATCACCCGGACACGTGCGTAGTCCGCCAACCGCAAGGAGTCATCATGAGCAAGACCGTCATCACCAGCGACAAGGCCCCTGCCGCCATCGGCACCTACTCGCAAGCGATCAAGGCTGGCAACACCGTATACATGTCGGGCCAGATCCCGCTCGACCCGAAGACCATGGAGCTGGTCGAGGGCTTCGAAGCCCAGACCGTCCAGGTGTTCGAGAACCTGAAGTCGGTCGCTGAAGCCGCTGGCGGTTCGTTCAAGGACATCGTCAAGCTGAACATCTTCCTCACCGACCTGAGCCACTTCGCCAAGGTCAACGAGATCATGGGCCGCTACTTCGAGCAGCCTTACCCGGCCCGCGCCGCCATCGGCGTGGCCGCGCTGCCGAAGGGCGCCCAGGTCGAAATGGACGCCATCCTGGTCCTCGAGTGATGCCCCCGGTGACGGGCGCCCCGCCCGTCCCCCCCCTCTCCTGCCCCAAGGTCCCCACCATGCGCCACGCATTGCCTCTCGCGCTGGCAGCCCTGCTCCTGGGCGGCTGCGCCAGCCACAAACCCGAAGACTTCAACGGCACCTGGATCAACCAGGCCGCCATCGACGCCGCCGTCAAAGGCACCAGCCTGCGCCAGGCCCTCGACGCCCAGGGCCCGGTGTTCGAATGGAAGATCGACGTCAAGAACCAGCAGGCCAGCTTCAGCAATGGCTTCGAGGCTGCCGACGGGCGCCTGAGCGCCAACGAGAAGGACTGGCAGGTCAGCTTCGAAGGTGGCCTGGTCGAACAGCTCAAGCTCGACGGCGATGAGTTGCTGGCGACCGACCCGTCCGGTCACCAGCAAACCTTCGTGCGCAGCGAAGGCCCCCAGAACACGCCGCTGGGAGGCAGCTTCGAGAAAGCGCTGTACCAGCAATACCTGGGCGGCGACTGGAAGATCGTCGAAGGCCAGGGCAAGGGCGCCGTCGTGCGCTTCAGCGACACTGGCAACATCACCGGCCTGCCTGGGCCGGACCGCTTCGCCCTGTGCCTGGCCGGCGATTGCGCGACCATGGGCGAGGGCAACGACAGCCTGTGGCTGGAGCGCAACCAGCGCGGCGCGCCGTGGATCTTCAAGCGTGACGGCGACACGCTGGAAATCTTCCAGGCAGTGAACCGGGCCAAGCCGGATGAAATGCCGGAACTGGCCGCCGGCGCGCGGCAGTGGGTGCTGGAGAAAGACTGAAGCACGCACACGACCCCTGTAGGAGCGGCCTTG
>NZ_JAOCDM010000042.1 GCF_029840925.1 Pseudomonas sp. GD03858 | reverse complement strand
GGCTGCAAAGCAGCCCCGGCAGGTCCAAGCCGAGCGCCAATTCTCAATACCTTGAAAGGGCCGCCTGCTAGTGCAGATCCCGGCGCAGGTCCGCCAGGTAGGGAAACAACTCCCGCCCCTTCAATACCCGCTCGCGCTCCATATCCGCCAGCAGCAGTCCCTCCTCGTGGCCAGCCATCGCCAGCAGGCTGCCATCCGGCCCGACGATGCTGCTCTGCCCGCAATACTGGATCTCGCCCTCGCTGCCGCAGTAGTTGGCGTACACCAGGTAGCACTGGTTCTCCTGCGCCCGTGAGCGCACGGTCACCTGGCAGACGAAGTCGTAGGGCGTCATGTTCGCCGTCGGCACCAGGATCAGCTCGGCGCCGTTCAGCGCCAGGCGCCGGGCGTTCTCCGGGAACTCGATGTCGTAGCAGATCAGCAGCCCGACTTTCCAGCCGTCCAGCTCGACCACCGGGAAGTGGTCGGCGCCCGGGCTGAACATCGAACGGTCGAGCTCGCCGAACAGGTGGGTCTTGCGGTAGTTGCACAGGCTGCGGCCATGGGCGTCGATCAGTTGCACGCTATTGTGGATCGACCCGTCCTCGGCCCGCTCCGGGTAGCCATAGACGATGGCGATGCGGTGCGCCTGGGCGATCTCGACGACGCTCATGGCCGAGGGACCGTCCTCGGCCTCGGCCAGGCGCTCCACCTGGTCCAGGCCGATGTTGTAGCCGCTGAGGAACATCTCCGGGCACACCAGCAGTTGCGCGCCGCGGGCGGCTGCCAAGTGGGCCTGGTGCTGCAGGCGCTCGAGATTGCCGGGCACGTCCAGTGGCTTTGGCGTGCCCTGGAACAGGGCGATGCGCATGGCGCTACTCCTTCGCTCAGTCGGCCAGGGCGATAGGGCCGATCTCGTGGAATACATCTCCCGGGCCTGGGTTGTCCGAGTGGGTCTGGCCACCGAAGTGATTCATGATACCCCACACCGCGTTCAGCGAAGTCTGCACCGCGCCTTCCACCCAGGCCGGGGTCCACGAAACATCGTCGCCGGCGATGAAGATGCCGCGCTGCTCGGCAGGCATGTCCTGCTGCATGAAGTGCGCGTACATGCGCTGGTTGTAACGGTAGTGGCCCGGCAGCGCGCCCTTGAAGGCGCCGAGGAAGTGCGGGTCGGCCTCCCACGAGATGGTGATCGGGTCGCCGATGATATGCCCGGCGATATCGGTCTTCGGGTAGATCTTCTTCAGGGCGTCGAGGGCCAGCTGCACACGCTTCTCGGTCGGGTGCGGCAGCATCTTCAAGGCATCGCTCATCCAGGCGTAGGACAGGCAGATCACCCCCGGCTTGTCGTCGCCGTTGTCGAACAGGTAGGTGCCGCGGGTCAGGCGATCGGTGAGGGTCATGCTCATCAGGTCGCGGCCGGTCTGCGGATCCTTGTCCTTCCAGAACGGGCGATCGACCATCACGAAGGTCTTCGACGACTGCATGTAGCGGGTACGGTCCAGGGCCATCCACATCTTCTGCGAGAACAGCGACTCCTCGCAGTCGATCTGGGTGGTCAGCAGCCAGCTCTGGCAGGTGGTGAGCACCGCCGCGTAGTGGCGCACATCGCCGTAGTTGTCGGTGACCGCCAGGCGGCCATCGGCGGCGCGGGCGATGCGCTTGACCCCGGTGCGCGGCGCGCCGCCATGCAAGCCGCTGAGGCTGGTGCCGGCGGGCCAGTGGGCGCAGCGCTCGGGCACGTGCCGCCAGATGCCCTGGGGCACCTGCTCGACGCCGCCGACCACCAGGTGCTGGTGATCGTCGCAGTTGGTCATCACCACGCGGAAGATTTCCAGCATCGAGTTGGGGAAGTCCGAGTCCCAGCCGCCGGTGCCGAAGCCGACCTGGCCGAACACCTCGCGGTGCTGGAAGCTCAGTTTGGCGAACGAGCGCGAGGTGGCGACGAAGTCATAGAAGGTGCGGTCGTCCCACAGCGGCACCAGCTTGTTCCACAGGTCTTTCAGGCGTGGCACATCGCGGTCGCGGATGGCCTGCTGGATGTCGCCGAACTGTGCGCCGCTTTCCAGGGCGTCGGCCCAGGCGTCCGCGACCTCATGGAACAGCTGCGGCAGATCGGCGGCTTTTTCGGCGTAGTAGGTCTGGCCTTCCAGGTCGATGACCGTGCTGCCCGAGGCGGGGGTGAGCGGGTTGGGGAAAGGCTTGGTCTCCAGGCCCAGCTTGTCGACGTAGTGATAGAACGCCGTGGACGACACCGGGAAGCGCATGCCGCCCAGTTCGGCGACGATGCCGTCGGTGCCGTTGAACGCTTGCGAACGCAGCCGTCCGCCCAGCTTGGAGGCTTCGTACACCACGGGCTTGAGGCCCAGTTTCATCAGTTCGTAGGCCGCCACCAGCCCGGCGATGCCGCCACCGACAATCGCCACCTCTTCACCATGGCGCTCCTTGGGGATGCTGCCCAGGCCGGCCGGGTGCTCCAGCCAGTCGTCGAAGGCGAAGGGGAAGTCCGGGCCGAAGATGGTGATGGGTTTCTTGCCGTCGGCGGGGTGGCGGTTGTTCTTGTTCATGTCGTGACCTTGCCAGGGGCTGCGCAGGGGGCGGAGCCTGAGTATAGAGAATGCCTGGTGGCCATTTTATGAAGTGGCGGGTTCGTAATTAAGATGCAGATTGGCGTCGTTATGTAATTTATTTCGTCTTAATGACTTCGGTTTGCTTGATAGTGACGAATCAGCTCAAGGACGCCAGATGTTCGACGGTCTCCGGATATTTCTGTACCAGCCGGATCAGTGCCACGGCCTGGGCGTTAGGTCTGGAGCGGCCCTGTTCCCAGCTTTCCAGGGTTCGGGCGTTGGTGCGCAGGTAGGCGGCAAACACCGCGCGTGACATGTTGAGGCGCTGGCGCAGTTCGGTCAGTTCGTTGGGGGCCAGCGGAGCCAGTTCTTCGAAGGTCACTTTGTGTGAACGCAGGGTCAGTTTGCCGGCGCGCTCATCGGCGAGAGCGTCGAAGCCTTCGGTGAGTTCAGTGAAGATGTTGCGTGACATTGGTCGTCCTCGTCAGGTATTCGCGTTCCAGCAGGTTTTTCAGGGCCTGGCGTTGGTGTGGCGTCAGGTCATCCTGGACCTCCTTGCCGTAGAGCGTGAAAAGCCAGAATTGCTGCCCGGCGGACCACCAGTAGTAGATGATCCGAGTGCCACCGCGCTTGCCTTTGTGGCGCAGCACATCCGCGAAGCGCATCTTCCTGAGGCCGCCCGTTCCCTTGATGACATCGCCAGCATGGGGATGCAGGAGTAGCAGGCGTTGCAGCGAGCGAAAATCCTCATCGTCCAGATACTGGCTGCGAAAGCGCTCGAAAGCGGGTAGTTCAACAAAGAGAGCATCCATGCTTTTGTACGTGATCCGCGTATAGTTTGTAGTGAGACCGCCGATGCGTCAATAGGGGCGGTTTGCCGTCAGCGTAAACGTGGATTGAAAGGGAGGTGGCAGGGGAGGGTTGCCGAATATGTCATTGGGAGGCGGGTGGGTCGCTGCTTGTCAGGCCATTTCCTACAGACGGCAAATTTATCGAGATCTATCCTACTCGCCCTGTCGCTCCAGTCTGGCTGTGCGGGTAAACCTTCGCGGTTAGTTTTTGCCGGTCACCGCACATTCGGTGATCGGGCGTGAGAACCCGGCGATCTACTTGGAGGCATGCTGTCATGGCAGCTGTGCGCGGGCAGGTTTTGCCTGGCCGGAATGTAGCCTCCAACTTCGCCGGTTCTCACCCCGCGCATGGCTGCCACCCATTCCCGTGAGAAGGTTGCGTGGTGGCCTCCTTGAGCCGGTAATGGAGGCAACACCCATGAAAAAGATCGTCCCCGATCCACCCCTCGCACTGAACCCGACCACCGAGCAATCCTTCTGCTCCTGCGAGTCCAGCCATCCCCCCATCTTCACTGTCCGCCCCGGCATCGATGCCGCCGACGCACTGGTCCACGCCAGCATGCTGGCCCGCGCGATCCAGGAAATCGCCGACGACTACGCCCAGCACCATGCCCCCGAAGCGGGGCGGGCGATGATCTGGTCGATCCTGCATTCGGCGGAAACGGTGCGGGCGCTGCTGGAGGGCCTGCTCGACGCGATGGAGGCCTGAGCGCCGGGCCTGCGGTCAGCCTGGCTGGCCGCGGTCGACCTTGCTGCTGAGGATGATCGACGTGGTGGTCTTCTCCACGCCCTCGAGGCTGCCGATCTGGTCGAGCAGCTGATCCAGCTGCTCCGGCGAATCGCTGAGCAACCAGGCCACATAGTCGAATTCGCCACTGACCGCGCACAGCTGCTGTACCTGGCCCATGGCGCTCAGGTGGCGGACGATGTCCTTGCCCGAGCGCGGTTGCGCCTTGATCCCGACATACGCTTGCAGGCCACCGCCCAGCAGGCGTTGGCCCAGGCGCACGCCATAGCCGGTGATCACCTTGTTGCGCTCCAGGCGTTCGAGGCGCGAGTTCACCGTGGTGCGGGCGATCCCCAGCTGGCGGGCGAGGGTGGCGACGCTTTCCCGGGCGTTGATCTGCAACAGGGCGATCAACTGGCGATCGATGGCGTCGAGGGCGATGGAGGAGGTGGCCGGCATGGTAGGTCTCTTTTGTCGAGCCGCTAGCCTATGCAAGCCTGACCGATTCGCGCAAGGCGCCCAGCGTGGCGATCACGTCATTGCCACGGTACTTGCGCCCTAGCGCGAAAAAGCCCGCTGCCGAAGGTTTCACGCAAGCCTTGGGGGCTCCGTGAATCCTTTGGCAGCGGGCTTGGCGATGCCGGCGATCAGCGTGCGGCGCTGGTCTGCGTCGCGGTGGCGCAGGGCGACTTCAAGCCGGCGGTCATGCTCTCGACGTTGTCGAGCATCTGGTTGCCCTTGTTGACCTTCTGCGCATTCTCGGCCAGTTGCATGCGCTGGTCGTAGGTGGCGGTGTCGCCATTGAAGCTGTTCTTGGTTTCCAGCACGGAGTTGGCGATGCTCAGCAGGCTGCGGCCGGTGGAAATCAGGTTGTCGGTGGTGCTCGGCGTGCAGGGGGCGTTGCTGCTGGCCATCTGGCTGCCCTGCAGTCCCTGGCCTTGTGAACCCGGTGCCACGCAACCGGCGAGCGTCGCCAGCATCGGTACGACCAGCAGGGCCCCAAGCGTTCCTTGGATGTTCATGTGACGTTCCCTCGATCACTGGGCTCCGACCCGGTGCCGAAGCGATGGAGAGATTCTAGGAACGTGGGGTTGATGGCGAAATAGAACGGGTGTGCTAAAGGCACTTTGCCCGTTCTGGCTGGTGGGCAAGCTCGAATGAGAACTCAGAGGCCAAGCAGTGTTTTGCCGGCGGAGAGAACGTTGGCGATGTTGGAGGCAACGTTGGTACCGCACTCGAACTTCTGGATGTTCTTCACGGCCTCGCTGTCTACCTCTTGCTTGATCCGCCTGGGATCGCCATCAGGCGGAGGCACCTCGTTTTTTTCTTGCTCCGGCGTTTCGGCGGTCGAGGTGTAGCGTGTCTTGGATTGCGCGAACAAGTCGTTCGCTATGCCTTCGTAGTCGCTGTAGTCGCTGAGCTTGAGAACGTTTTCGATCAGTTGGAGTTCCGCATCGATGCGAATGGCGATCGAGGCAAAGGTGGTGTAGTTGGTGTTCTGCTCGATGATGCTGGCACGCCAGTTGTATTGATCGACGATGTTGTTGAACGGGTAGAGCAGGTCGAACCCCAGGCGCAGCATGCGCTGCTGGGCCGTGGAGCCAAGCGCGATCAGGCAGCTCTGCACCTGTACCGCCAAGGCGCATGACTGGGGATCGCCAAGTTTCGAATTGTCGGTGATGGGATGCTTGGTTGGATAGGTTTCCAGCAGCAGCCTGATGTAGGCGCCGTGTGCCGTTTTGAATTGATTTATGACGCTCTGCTTTTCCATGGCGATCTTATGTACTCAAGGGTGCTGTGGATGGAGCTCAATCGAGGTGCCCAGCTTTGCCGTGGCGTCTGCGCACCATGTTCGCAAGGCCGCATCGATCGATGCCTTGTCCGCCAGTTCGGCGAGAGGGATGGCCTTGGCGAAGCACCGATAGCCCGGCTTGTCGGTGGCGTTGACCTCTCCGTTGTCGGGGTATCTGATCGCCACCCAGACGTTGTGGTACCAGTTGATGTCCTTGCCATCTTCTTCACAGACCACGACCGAAAGCACCAGCTCGCTGCGGGTGTCTTCGACGGCCTCGGCGAGGAAGCTGCCGTCACGCTTGTTGAAGCCGGTATCGCTGCGCACCCAGGCACCGAACATCAGGTCGCCGGCCAGGTGATTGTCCCAGTGCGCCTGTTGTTCGCCCGGAAACCTGAGCCAGATGGCGGCCAGGTCGTAGAACGGCAAGTAGCGCAGGCCGCTGTCATCGCGCTTGTCCAGCCCGGCCAGCCCTTTGGGCTGCGGGTAGACATACTCGTGGTAGTAGTTCACGGCGCCCAGCCGTTCACGGATGTACCCCAGCAATTCGAAGAGATGTTGCTGGTAGTCGGCCAGCAGCCGATAGGCACGGCGGACGTCCAGCAGTGCGTGTTCCAGATTCCCTGTCATTTCATTCTCCATGGTGCAAAGACATCGGGGTGGCCTGCGAGCGGTCGATCGCGCAAGTCTTTCAGCCAGCGTCGATCATGAGTGCGCAGGTCGTGCCAGGCGTAGCAGGAGGCGATATCGTCGAACAGGCGCTGGCAACTGGTGGGGCCGTCCGGGCGGATATGCTGCTGCAGGATCTGAAAGAGGCCTTGCCAGCTCTGACAGACCAGTCGGTACGGGGAGGCTTTCTGGCCAGCCAGTGCTCGCTGCAAGGCGTCCTCCAGCCGCAGTCGGGCGCTGTCGATCGGGTAGCTAAGCCCGCCAAGGGCAAGCAGGATGCATCCGTCCTCGAGCTGCTCGCCGTGCCAGCCGGCCAGCAATTCCCTGGCTAGCTGAGCAGGGCTCTGCTGGTCCCGATGGTCGTGGCGCTTGGCCTCGACCACCACGGTGCGGCGCCCGTCATGCAGCACCAGATCTGGCTCGACCTTGGTGTTGTCCCTGGATTTCCAGGATGGCCAGTACTGGATCTCTTGCAGCGGCCCGAAGCTCTCGCCGAGCAGGTCATGCATCACGGCGCAGAACTGCTCATCCGGCAGGTAGGCCAGGCGTTCGAAAACAGTGGCGGTGATCACATCTTCGGCGCCTTCGGCCTCCTCGGGGCTGAAGGCTTCGCCTTGCAGACCGGTGCCGCGTTTCTTGCCGGCCATGATGGCATTCAGCATGACGACTCCCTGTATGTGGCATGCGTGGCCGACCACCATAACCCAACGGGGCCAGGTGTGTGATGCGCAATGGTCATCTTCTGGGGAGCAAGAAACGAAAAAGCCGCGCAATAGCGCGGCTTTTGATATCTGGTGGGCCCACACGGACTCGAACCGTGGACCAAAGGATTATGAGTCCTCTGCTCTAACCGACTGAGCTATAGGCCCTCAGCAGGTGCGCCGGATTATAACGAGGGTTTCGATACCGTGCCATCCGAAAGATCCGTTTGTGCTATGCGAAGAAACGTCGCCGCGAACTCCTCGGGCGGCAGGGGCAGGCTGACGATGTAGCCCTGGATCTGCTCGCAGCCCTCGGCGGCCAGAAAGCGCTGCTGTGCCTGGTTTTCCACGCCCTCGGCAATGATCGTCAGCTGCATGCTGCGCCCCAGGGCGATGATGGCGCGGGCGATGGCCGCGTCGTGCGGGTCGTCGGGCAGGCCGCGAATGAACGACTGGTCGATCTTGAGGATGTCCAGCGGCAGGCGCTTGAGGTAGCTGAGCGAGGAATAACCGGTGCCGAAGTCGTCGATGGCCAGTTGCACGCCCAGTTGCTTGAGCTGGTGCAGCACGCTCAGGGCTTCCTCGGCCTGACTCATGATGAAATTCTCGGTGATTTCCAGTTGCAGGTCGCCGGCCTTGAGCTGATAGGTGCGCAGCAACTGCTCGATGCGTCTGGCCAGGTTGGGCTGACGCAGCTGGGCGCCGGCGAGGTTGATCGAGAGCGGGCCGAAGGACTGGTAGGTCTTCTTCCAGCCGTGCATCTGCCGGCAGGCCTGCTCCAGCACCCAGTCGCCGAGCTGGAGGATGGTGCCGTTCTCCTCGGCGATGTGGATGAACTGCTCGGGGGGCACTTCGCCGAAGGTGGGGTGGGTCCAGCGTACCAGGGCTTCGGCGCCGACCAGGCTCTGGGTCTTGAGGCTGAACTTGGGCTGGTAGCACAGGCTCAGTTCGTTGCGTTCGATGGCGCGGCGCAGTTCGTGCTCGAGGGCGATGCGCTCGCTGGCCTGGGCCGTGAGGTCGCGAGTATAGGTCTCGACGCGATTGCGACCCTTGGCCTTGGAGCGGTACATGGCGGCGTCGGCATTGCGGATCAGTGTGGCGACGTCGGTGCCGTCCTGTGGAAACAGGCTGATGCCGATGCTGGCGCTGGTGAAGAACTCGTGTTCGCCCGCCTGGAATGGCGCGTGGAAGCCGGCCAGCAGCTTGTTGGCAATGGTGCTGGCGTCGCTGGGCTTGTGCAGGCCGGGCAACAGGATGATGAACTCGTCGCCGCCCAGGCGGGCGACGGTATCGACATCGCGCACCTGTTCCTTGAGGCGCTGGGCGATCCCTTTGAGCAGCAGGTCGCCAACCGGATGACCGAGGCTGTCGTTGATGTGCTTGAAGCGGTCGAGGTCCAGGAACAGGACCGCGCCCTGACGGCCGGAGACCTGGGTGCAGTTCAGCGCGGACTGCAGGCGGCTCTCGAACAGCGCGCGATTGGGCAGGCCGGTCAGCGGGTCGTGGTGGGCCTGGTAGTCGAGCTTGGCCTGGACATGCTTGAGGCTGGAAATGTCGGCGAACACGGCGACGAAGTGGGTGATTTCGCGTTCGTGGTTGCGCACGGCGCTGATGGTCAGCCAGCCTGGATAGACCTCGCCATTCTTGCGTTTGTTGTAGATCTCGCCCTGCCAGTGGCCCTCGGCGGTCAGCTGGTGCCACATGGCGATGTAGAAGGCGCTGTCGTGCTGGCCGGAGGCGAGCAGGCGCGGGGTCTGCCCGAGGGCTTCGATTTCGCTGTAGCCGGTGATTTCGCTGAACGCGCGGTTGACCGCGCTGATGCGCTGGTCGGTGTCGGTGATCAGCACGCCTTCGGCGGTGTTTTCGAAGACCGTGGCGGCCAGTTGCAGTTTCTCCTGCATCAGGTGGCGTTCGGTGATGTCCCGGGCAATGGTCAGCATGCAATCGACGCCGCCGATCGGCAGCGGTCGCGCCGACAGCTCGCACAGGCGGATCTGCCCATCGCTGCGGCGCAGATGGCTGGTGAAGTCGCGCACGAATCCGTCGCGCTGGAGCTGCTCGATCATGCGCTGGCGTTCGCTGAGGTCGACCCAGATGCCCAGGTCCAGCGAGGTCTGTTCCGTGCCTGGCTCGATGACGTAGCCGGTCAGGCGACAGAAGCCTTCGTTGACTTCCATCAGCAAGCCATCGCTCTGGCGCGACAGCAGCAGGCCATCGGGGGAGGCGTGGAAGGCCTTGGCGAACTTTTCTTCGGAGGTCTGCAGTTTCTGCTGGGTTTCCTTGAGCTGGCTGATGTCGCGAATGGCCACCACCAGGGCCGGTGTGCTGTCCAGGTCGAAGGTCTCGGCCGAAGTCAGGCCGGTGAACAGCTGTCCGTTGCTGCGGCGGAAGGTCATCTCCAGGTTGCGCACACCGCCGCGGTGCAGGCGTTCGAGCAGCGCCGGGCCGGTGCCTACGACGCCCCACAGGCCCAGCTCGGTGGCGGTGCGGCCGATTACTTGCGCCGGGCTGAGGCCGATCTGTTCCTCGAATGCTTCGTTGACCTCCAGCAGGCAGCCGTCGCTGTGCCGGGCGATGATCAGGATGTCCGGACATTGCTGGAACACCGAGGCGAACTTCTGTTCCGACAGGCGCAGGGCATCCTCGGTGTGCTTGGTTTCGCTGATATCGATCATCAGTCCGCGCATCAATGGCTTGTGGCCGTGCTCGATCATGCTGACGATGTTGCGCACCCACAGGGTGTGTCCATCGGCGCGGATCACTCGGTAGTCGAGGCTGTGATCACGCCCGGCCGCCGTCTCGCTGTCGCAGTAGGCCTGCGCCCACAGGGCATCCTCCGGATGCAGGATGCTGCGCCAGAAGCCTGGCTTGAGCCATTCGCCCATGGGGTAGCCGAGCAGGTCCTCGGCGTGGGGGGACACGTAGCTGAAGGTGAAGTCGTTCGCGTCGGCCTCCCAGGCGACCGCCGACAGGCTTTCGACCAGGCCGCGATAGTGGTACTCGCTGCTGCGCAGTTCCTGCTCCAGGGCGATGCGCCGGGAGATTTCCGAGCTCAGGCGGCGGTTGATGCGGATCACGACGGCGAGTATCGCCATCAGTACCAGCACCGCCGGCAGCCCGTACAGCAGTACATCGTGCCAGAAGGTCCGCTGATCGACGACGTTGCCTACCCAGCGCTGCTGGATATGGCTGACTTCGCTGCTGCTCATGTCGGCCATGACCTTGTCGAGGATGCCCACGAGCACCTTCTGGCTGCGCGGCGCAGCCATGGCCAGTTGGTAGCGGTAGGGGGTCTCGCCACTGACATACAGGCCCTCGAGCTTGAGCTGACGCAGGCTCCAGATGCTCGAGGCAAGGTCGCCCACCACCGCATCCACCTCGTCGGTCGCCAATGCCTGCAACGCGGAACTGACGTTGGGCAGCGCCACCAGGTTGAGGTCCGGATGATGGGTGCGCAGCAGTTCGTGGGGCGCGTAGTTTTCCACCACGGCGACTTTCAGGCCGTACAGGTCCTTGAGGTTGCGCGGCTGCGCGCCACCGGAGTGGGCCAGTATGACGATCGGGAAGTCCAGGTAGGGGCGGGTGAAGGCGAGGTAGTTCTGCCGTTCAGGCGTGGACATGATGCCCGGCAGCAGGTCGATGCGGCTCTTGCGCGCCTGTTCGAGCACTTCGGTCCAGGAGCTGGGCTCGATCGGCTTGAGCGTGACGCCGAGCCGGTCCTGGATCAGGGCGATGTAGTCGGCGGCCAATCCCTGGTAGCGACCCTCCTGGTCGCGAAATTCGAACGGCGGCCATGAAGCGTCGACGCCCAGGCGCAGCTGCGGGTGGGCGCTGAGCCAGGCCTGTTCCTCGTCAGTCAGGGTCAAGGCGCCGGCCGTTGTGTTCCAGGCGAGCAGGATCAACAACAGGAGGGCCGGCATCAGGGGCATAGCGGCCTCTCGATCAGGGGGACTGATTCGAGTGTAGACGGGCATCCTGCCCGTGGTAGGGCGCCGCCCACGACCTTTTGTCACATAAGAAAAACCCCGGCCTGGGCCGGGGTTGGTCTTTTACTCGTCGAGGAAGGAGCGCAGGTGCTCGCTTCGCGTCGGATGGCGAAGCTTGCGCAGCGCCTTGGCTTCGATCTGACGGATCCGCTCGCGGGTCACGTCGAACTGCTTGCCGACTTCTTCGAGGGTGTGATCGGTGTTCATGTCGATACCGAAACGCATGCGCAGCACCTTGGCTTCGCGTGCGGTCAGGCCCGAGAGCACGTCACGGGTCGCTTCCTTGAGGCTTTCGACCGTGGCCACGTCGATCGGGGACTGCATGGTGGAGTCCTCGATGAAGTCGCCCAGGTGGGAGTCTTCATCGTCACCGATGGGGGTCTCCATGGAGATCGGCTCTTTGGCGATCTTCAGCACCTTGCGGATCTTGTCCTCAGGCATCTCCATGCGCTCGCCGAGCTCTTCCGGGGTCGGTTCACGACCCATTTCCTGCAGCATCTGGCGGGAAATGCGGTTGAGCTTGTTGATCGTCTCGATCATGTGCACCGGAATACGGATGGTGCGCGCCTGGTCGGCGATCGAGCGGGTGATCGCCTGGCGAATCCACCAGGTGGCGTAGGTCGAGAACTTGTAGCCGCGACGGTATTCGAACTTGTCCACCGCCTTCATCAGGCCGATGTTGCCTTCCTGGATCAGGTCGAGGAACTGCAGGCCGCGGTTGGTGTACTTCTTGGCGATGGAGATCACCAGACGCAGGTTCGCCTCGACCATTTCCTTCTTGGCGCGGCGGGCCTTGGCCTCGCCGATGGACATGCGGCGGTTGATTTCCTTGATTTCGAGCACGGTCAGGCCGGTCTCGGTCTCGAGGTCGATCAGTTTCTGCTGGCAGGCGACGATCGCGGCGTCCTTCTCACCCAGGGCGGCGGCCCACTTGGTGTTGCGCTTGGCCAGGTCGCCGGACCAGGTCTGGTCGGTCTCGTTGCTCGGGAACAGGCGCAGGAAGTCGGCGCGCGGCATGCGGGCATCACGCACGCACAGCTGCATGATGGCGCGTTCCTGTTGGCGCAGGCGGTCAAGCGCGCCGCGCACACGCTCCACAAGGGCGTCGAACTGCTTGGGCACCAGCTTGATCGGCATGAACAGATCGGCCAGGGCCTGCATGGCGCCAATGCTTTCGGCGTGCGTGCGACCGTGCTTCTTCAGCACCTTGAGGGTGATGACCAGCTGATCGTTGACGGCACCGAAGCGCTGTGCGGCCACGACCGGATCCGGGCCGCTTTCGGCCTCTTCCTCGTCGTCGCTGCTTTCAGCGTTTTCGTCGTCGTCGTCTTCTTCTTCCTTCGCGGCGGCGGCCTTGGCACCTGGAATCGGTACTTCCTCGGTCGGCGCGGCGATATTGTCGTCAGGGTCGATGTAACCGCTGAGGACGTCGGACAGGCGGCCACCTTCGGAGGTGACACGATCGTATTCGCTGAGGATGTAGTCGACGGTACCCGGGAAGTGAGCGATGGCGCCCATGACTTCGCGGATGCCTTCCTCGATGCGCTTGGCGATTTCGATCTCGCCTTCGCGGGTCAGCAGCTCGACGGTACCCATTTCGCGCATGTACATGCGCACCGGGTCGGTCGTGCGGCCGATATCGGTCTCTACTGCCGCCAACGCTGCGGCGGCCTCTTCGGCTGCGGCTTCGTCAGTGTCGGCTTCCGCCAACAACAGGGCATCCGCATCCGGAGCACTCTCGAATACGTTGATCCCCATGTCGTTGATCATGCGGATGATGTCTTCCACCTGCTCCGGATCTGAAATATCCTCTGGCAGGTGGTCGTTGACCTCCGCGTAAGTCAGGTAGCCCTGCTCACGACCGCGGGTGATCAACTCTTTGATACGAGATTGCTGTTGCGCTTTTCCGGACATAACACCCTATCCACTGAAGGTCTTGGCGGGCAAAAAACAAGCCGAGGATTATACCCGAGCATGGACCTCACGCGCCAGATGAGGTCGGGTTTTGTGCGGGAACATTGCGGCTCAGCAGGGCCAGCAGCTGAGATTTTTCCTCTGCGCTCAACTCGCTTTGACGTGCTTTCCTGAGCAGATGTTCCAGGCTGCGCTCGCGCTGGCGAGCGGACAAGCTAGTTATAGTGTCGAAAAACTGTTGTTCAAGGTTGTCGGCATCGATCAACCACTCCTTTTCGGCCAGCGCCCGCAGCAGGCGGCCCTGCTCGGTGCCATGCCAGCGTGCGATCAGCTGCATAGAGCTTAGCTTAGGATTCTTCTGCGCGGCCTCGATCAGTGCCACCAGCAGTTGGCTGTACAGCTGTTCTTCGTCGGCGAAGTGGCTGGCGTCCTCGACCTTGCCGGCCAGCAGCGGGTGGTGCAGCAGGGTGCGCAGGGCCGAGAGCGTCGGCGGCTCGACCGGCGCTGGTACCCGGGGCGGGGCTTCGCCGCGCTGGCCGTCGCGCTGCCAGGGCTTGCCGCCTTTCTTGTCCCACGGCTTGCCGTCCCACTGTTTCTTGCCGCCGCCCTTGTTCGGCGTCCAGGGGCGCTGCTCCTGCTGTTGCGGTGCGTAGTCGGGCTGGTACTGCAGGTCGCCATGGTCCGGCGTGTAGCTGACCATGGCGTCGTAGTCGTAGCCTGGGTCGTAGTCCGGCACGTTGGATGCAGGGGCGCTCTGGGCCAGCTGTTCCATCTGCTGCGGGTCGAGGCCGGTGATGTCTTTCAGGCGGTTGCGCATCAGCTGGCGCAGGTTGGCGCCGGGAACCTTTTCGATCAACGGTGCGGCCAGCGTGACCATGTGCGCCTTGCCTTCCAGCGATCGTGGGTCGGCCTCGTTGCTCAGCTGTTCGAAGAAGTAGTCGGCCAGCGGCTGGGCATGCTGGTTGATGCGTGCCTGGAAGGCATCGGTACCTTCGGCGCGCACCAGGCTGTCCGGATCCTCGCCTTCGGGCAGGAACAGGAAGCGTGCGCGCCGGCCATCCTGCAGGCTCGACAGTGTCGACTCCAGGGCGCGCCAGGCGGCCTTGCGCCCGGCCTGGTCGCCGTCGAAGCAGAACAGCACGCTGGGCACCACGCGGAACAGGCGCTTGAGGTGTTCTTCGCTGGTCGCCGTGCCGAGGGTGGCCACGGCATTGCGCAGGCCCTGCTGGGCCAGGGCAATGACATCCATGTAGCCCTCGACCACGATGATCTCGTCGAGGTTGCGGTTGTGCTTGCGGGCCTCGTACAGGCCGTACAGCTCCTGGCCCTTGTGGAATACCGGGGTTTCAGGGGAGTTGAGGTACTTGGGCTTGTCGTCGCCCAGCACCCGTCCGCCAAAGGCGATGATTCGGCCGCGACTGTCGCGGATGGGGAACATCACCCGGTCGCGGAAGCGGTCGTAGCGTTTGCCGCTTTCGGCGTTCTCGATCAACAGCCCGGCGTCGATCATCACCTTTTGCTGCAGTGAGTCGGCGCCCAGGTGCTTGAGCAGGTTGTCCCAGCCCGGCGGGGCGAAGCCGAGGCTGAAGTCGCGAGCGATTTCGCCGGACAGGCCGCGGCCCTTGAGGTAGTCCACCGCCGCCTTGCGGGTGGGGTGGCCGCGCAAGGCCTGTCGATAGAACTCGGCGGCGGCCTCGAGCAGCGGGTACAGCGGCGAGTCGGTCGGCTGGCGCGGCTTCTGGCCACGGCGGCCTTCCTCCCGTGGCACCTCCATGCCGGCCGCGCGGGCCAGCTCCTCGACCGCCTGGGGGAAGTCCAGGTTGTCGTGGTCCATGACGAAGCCGAGCGCGTTGCCACCAGCGCCGCAGCCGAAACAGTAGTAGAACTGCTTGTCGGGGCTGACGGTGAAGGAAGGGGTCTTTTCCTTGTGGAACGGGCAGCAGGCGGACAGGTTCTTGCCGGTCTTCTTCAGTTGGATGCGCGAACTCACCACGTCGACGATGTCGGTGCGGTTGAGAAGGTCATCGATGAAGCTCTGGGGAATCAGCCCGGCCATGGCAGTCTCGTCATCTGGCAGCTGGCAAGTCTAAACGCTTGTGCGTGGCTTTGGCGTGGGGAAATGCTTGAGGGGGTGTGTGCTCGTCACCAGCCCGTGAAGGGCTCGTCAGAAAGGACGTGCACGCCTGGCCGGTGGCCAGTTCTGACGCGTTGAGGCAGGTTGCCCGTGGCTTTTGCCGGGGCGCCCGTGGCGCATGGCCAAGGGTTTGAAACGACCGCTGCCATCAGCCCGGCACGAGGCCGGGCGGGGCAGAAGCTTTGCGTAGAACGGCTGTACTTAGTACAGACGAACGGCGCGGCGCTGTTCGCGCTGAACTTTCTTGGCGTGACGCTTTACAGCGGCAGCGGCTTTGCGCTTGCGCTCGGCGGTCGGCTTCTCGTAAAACTCGCGGCTACGAACTTCAGCCAGTACACCGGCTTTTTCGCAGGAGCGCTTGAAACGACGCAGAGCTACGTCGAAGGGTTCGTTCTCTTTAACTTTGACGGCTGGCATCCAGGGCTACCTTAATTCATTACCGGGGTAGACGTGCTCCTGGCAAAACATAAGGTGTGCTGGAGAACGTCGGTTTTCAAGGGTTGCGGATGTTAACCCTTAGCTGGCCGGAATGCAAAGCCTCTGATCGAAAACCGCTGGTCGGCACCGGGCACGGGGACTATCATGCGCGCCTTCGAATTCAGCCTCCACAAGGCACGGACCCATGCTAGTACTGGGATTGGAAACATCCTGCGACGAAACTGGCGTCGCATTATACGACAGTGAGCGCGGCCTGCTGGCCGACGCGCTGTTCAGCCAGATCGACCTGCACCGCGTCTATGGCGGCGTGGTGCCCGAGCTCGCCTCGCGCGACCACGTCAAGCGCATGCTGCCGCTGATCCGCCAGGTGTTGCAAGAGGCCGACCGCGTCGCCACCGAGATCGACGCCATCGCCTACACCGCGGGTCCCGGCCTGGTCGGCGCGTTGCTGGTCGGGGCTTCCTGTGCCCAGGCCCTGGCGTTCGCCTGGGACATTCCGGCGATCGGCGTCCACCACATGGAAGGCCATCTGCTGGCCCCGATGCTCGAGGAACAACCGCCGGAGTTTCCGTTCGTCGCTTTGTTGGTGTCTGGCGGTCATACCCAGCTGGTGCGGGTCGATGGCATCGGCCGCTACGAACTGTTGGGCGAGAGCCTGGACGACGCAGCCGGCGAGGCTTTCGACAAGACCGCCAAGCTGATCGGCCTCAATTATCCGGGCGGCCCGGAAATTGCCCGCCTGGCCGAGCAGGGCACGCCCGGGCGCTTCGTGTTCCCACGGCCGATGTGCGATCGGCCGGGCCTGCAGTTCAGCTTCAGCGGCCTGAAGACCTTCGCCTTGAACACCTGGCAGCAATGCCGCGATGCCGGGGACGACAACGAGCAGACCCGCAGCGACGTGTCGCTCGCCTTCCAGCAGGCTGTCGTGGAGACGCTGACGATCAAGTGCAAGCGCGCCCTCAAGCAGACCGGTCTCAAGCGGCTGGTCATCGCCGGTGGCGTGAGCGCCAACAAGGCCTTGCGCGTTTCTCTGGAAGAGATGCTGGCCAGCATCAAGGGCAACGTCTACTACGCGCGTCCGCGGTTCTGCACCGACAACGGCGCGATGATCGCCTATGCCGGTTGCCAGCGCCTGCTGGCCGGGCAGCAGCAGGACCTGGCAATCAGCGTGCAGGCGCGCTGGCCGATGGAGCAGCTGCCGGCGGTATGAATGGGGCCGGGCTCATGCGGGTGCCTCAGAAATGGCGTTCGCGCCCGGCGAACAGGTCGCGTAGATTGTTGCGGTGGCGCCAGACGATCAGCACGGTCAGCACGGTCATCGGCAGCAGCGCCTCGGGTTCGCGCCACGCCAACAGCGGCAGTGTCAGCGGTGTGGCGATCAGCGCGGCGAGGGAGCTGGTGCGGGTGAGGTAGAACGTCAGCAGCCAGGCGCCGATGGCCAGCAGGGCGGCCGGGAAGTACAGCGCCATGAGCATGCCGGCGGCGGTCGCAACGCCTTTGCCACCCTGGAAACGGAAGTACACCGGGAACAGGTGGCCGAGCACCGCGCAGATGCCGACCCAGGCCTGCTCCTGCTGGTCGAGCCCGGCCAGGCGGGCCAGCAGCACCGGCAGCATGCCCTTGCACAGGTCGCCGAGCAGCGTCAGGATCGCCAGCTTGCGCCCGGCCAGGCGTAGCATGTTGGTCGCGCCAGCATTGCCCGAGCCGCTGGAACGCGGGTCGGGGCTGCCGCTGAGGCGGCTCAGGACGATGGCGAAGGACAGAGAGCCGAGCAGGTAGGCAAGCAGCGCCAGTGACCAAAACATGCTAACTATTCCGGGCGAGGACGCCCTGATTCTAACGGCGCCCGTCGCCCTTGTCGTGCTGTGGAGAGAAGTGCTTGGACAGAGTGTTCATCGAAGGCCTGGAAGTCGATACCGTGATCGGTGCCTATGACTGGGAGCGGGATATTCGCCAGTGCCTGCGCCTGGACCTGAGTTTCGCCTGGGACAATCGTCCAGCCGCCGCAGGTGACGACCTGTCGCTGGCGCTGGATTACGCCAGTGTCTCGGCGCGTGTCCAGGCCTTCGCCGAGCAGGCGCGCTTCGAACTGGTGGAGACCTTCGCCGAGCGTCTGGTGGCGGTGCTGATGGCGGAGTTCAACATCCCCTGGGTGCGGCTGAAGCTGACCAAGCCTGGCGCGGTCCCGGCGGCTCGTGGCGGCGTTGGCGTGGAGATCGAGCGCGGATGTCTCTGAGCACGGTTTACCTCGGGCTGGGCAGCAACATCGACCGCGAGCGGCACTTGTGCGCGGGTCTTGATGCATTGGCGGGGATTCTCGCTGACATGCACTGCTCGGCAGTGTTCGAGAGCCAGGCCGTGGGGATCAAGAGCGGCCCGTTCTACAACCTGGTGGTGCGTGGGCGTACCGAGCTGCCGCTGCTGGAACTCGACCGCCGGCTCAAGTTCATCGAGGCCGACAACGGCCGCTACGCCCCGGACCGCAAGGGCTTGCCGCTGGATATCGACGTGCTGATGTATGACGACTTGCACGGCACGTTCAACGGGCTGGTGCTGCCGCGTGCGGAAATCCTGAAGAATGCCTTCGTGCTGTGGCCGCTGTCGCTGCTGGCACCGGAGCTGATGCATCCGGGCGTTGGCAAGAGCATGGCGCAGCTGTGGCACGAGGCGAGCATCGGCCAGGTTCTGGCGCCGGTACCGTTCGAGTGGCGGGGGTTGCAGCTCACGCGACCTTGAGCGGCATCGCGGGTAAACCCGCTCCCACAGGGACTGCACCGCGCATGAGGCAGTGGGAATCCTGTGGGAGCGGACCAGGCCGTACGATCAACGGTCTTTGTAGGCCTTGAGCGCCTGGAGCCTTTCTTCTTTCAGCGCTTCCCCCAGCGCTTGTCCCGATAGTCCCCGCTCGATCAGCGGTTTCACATCCACCGCCCTGGCAACCTTTGCCGCGTCACGCAGGTACGCGGCCTGTGGATAATCGCGGTCCTCCAGCCCCTGCCTGCCGCGGGCGTCCATCTCGCAGGCGGCGATGAACTCCTCGAACCGCTGCGGGCGCCGGTACACATCGAACTTCTGCAGCAGCTCGAGCAGGGTCGATGGCCGCAGCTCCAGCGCGCGGTGGCAGTGGGTGTGGAATTCGCCCACCAGCAGCGCCAGCTCCTGGCAGTCGCGCGGTGCCTTGAAGCGCTGGTTCACCGCTTTGATCAGCTTCAGGCCGCGCACTTCGTGGGCGATGTGCCGTGGCCAATCCGCCTCGGGCGTGGTGCCCTTGCCCAGGTCGTGCAGCAGGCAGGCCCAGCGCACGGTCAATGGCTGATGGTGCCGGGCGGCCTGTTGCAGCACCGACAGGGTATGCACGCCGCTGTCGATCTCGGGATGGTGCGCCGCCGGCTGTGGCACGCCGAACAGGGCGTCGAGCTCGGGCATCAGTTCCTTCAAGGCGCCACAGGCACGCAGCACCTCGATGAATACCTGGGGCTGCTCTTCCATCAGCGCGCGTTCGATTTCCTTCCAGCCGCGTTCGGCGGTCAGCGCCTGCAGCTCGCCCGACTCGGCGATCTGTCGCATCAGCGCCAGGGTCTCATCGGCCACGCGAAAGCCAAGTGGCGCGAAGCGGGCGGCGAAGCGGGCAACGCGCAGGACGCGCAGGGGATCTTCGGCGAATGCCGGCGAAACGTGGCGCAGGATGCGTTGCTCGAGATCGGCCTTGCCATGGTAGGGGTCGTACAGGTTGCCGTGATCGTCCTCGGCCATTGCGTTGATCGTCAGGTCTCGACGAATCAGGTCTTGCTCGAGGGTGACTTCGGGGCTGGCGTGAAAGGTGAACCCGCCGTAACCGCGACCGCTCTTGCGCTCGGTGCGGGCAAGGGCGTACTCCTCGCCGGTCCTGGGGTGGATGAACACCGGGAAATCGGCGCCGACCGGGCGATAGCCCAGCGCCTGCATCTGTTCGACCGTGGCGCCGACCACCAGTCTGTCGATATCGCTGACCGGTAGGCCGAGCAGGCGGTCGCGCACGGCGCCGCCAACTTTGTAGATCTGCATGTGCAACCTCCATTGCTGGCGACAGGATACCTTGTCGCCAGCAATGGAGGTGGGGCGCGTCTAGAGGTGATGCACCACGGCGAGGTCCATGCGCCCGTAGTCGCCGGCTTCGCTGTGCTCGCCACGCGGTGGCATGTGGTGGGTTTTCATCACCTGCTCGCCCTGGACGGTCTCCAGGTGGATGTCGAAGCCCCACAGGCGATGCAGGTGCTTGAGCACTTCGTCGGTGGAATCGCCCAGCGGTTTGCGGTTGTGTTGCTGGTGGCGCAGGGTCAGGGAGCGGTCGCCGCGGCGGTCGATGCTCCAGATCTGCACGTTGGGTTCACGATTGCCCAGGTTGTACTGGGCAGCCAGTTGCTCGCGGATGGTGCGATAGCCGTCCTCGTCATGGATCGCCGGGACCAGCAGGTCGTCGCGCTGGTCGTCGTCGAGAATGCTGAACAACTTCAGATCGCGCATCACCTTGGGCGAGAGGTACTGCAGGATGAAGCTCTCGTCCTTGAAGCTGCTCATGGCGAACTTGATCGTCGACAGCCAGTCGCTGCCGGCGATGTCCGGGAACCAGCGGCGATCCTCTTCCGTCGGGTGTTCGCACATGCGGCGGATGTCGGTGTACATGGCAAAGCCCAGGGCGTAGGGGTTGATGCCGCTGTAATAGGGGCTGTCGAAGCCTGGCTGGAACACCACGCTGGTGTGCGACTGCAGGAACTCCATCATGAAGCCTTCGGTGATGAGCCCTTCGTCGTACAGGTCGTTCATCAGGGTGTAGTGCCAGAAGGTCGCCCAGCCTTCGTTCATCACCTGGGTCTGGCGCTGCGGGTAGAAGTACTGCGCGATCTTGCGCACGATGCGCACCACTTCGCGCTGCCAGGGCTCCAGCAGCGGTGCGTGTTTTTCGATGAAGTAGAGGATGTTCTCCTGGGGCTCGGCGGGGAAGCGCGCGTTGTCTCTTTCGTCGCCCTTTTCCGCCCCTTTGGGGATGGTGCGCCACAGGTCGTTGATCTGCCTTTGCAGGTGTTCCTCGCGTTCCTTCTGGCGGCGGCGCTCTTCTTCGGCGGAGATGGGGTAGGGGCGCTTGTAGCGGTCCACGCCATAGTTCATCAGGGCGTGGCAGGAGTCGATCAGGTCCTCGACGGCGTCGATGCCGTGGCGCTCCTCGCATTGGGCGATGTACTGCTTGGCGAACACCAGGTAGTCGATGATCGAGCTGGCGTCGGTCCAGGTGCGGAACAGGTAGTTGCCCTTGAAGAAGCTGTTGTGGCCGTAGCAGGCATGAGCGATCACCAGTGCCTGCATGCACATGGTGTTCTCTTCCATCAGGTAGGCGATGCACGGGTCGGAGTTGATCACGATCTCGTACGCCAGGCCCATCTGGCCGCGGCTGTAGGATTTCTCGGTGCTGAGGAACTGCTTGCCATAGGACCAGTGGTGATAGCCCAGCGGCATGCCCACCGAGGCATAGGCGTCCATCATCTGCTCGGCGGTGATGACCTCGATCTGGTTCGGATAGGTATCCAGGGCGTAGCGGGCCGCCAGACGACTGATTTCGCGGTCGTAGGTCTGGATCAGCTCGAACGTCCATTCGGAGCCGGTGGAAATGGGCTGGCGTCTCTGTTCTCTGGCGCTCATGTGGCTAACCTGCGCTGGAAGAGTTCACGGAAGACCGGGTAGATATCGCCGGCCGATACCAACTGCTGCTGGGCGAAGGTGTCGGGGAAGGCTTCGCCGATGCGCTCGTACTCGTACCACAGCGCCTGGTGCTCGCGCGGGGTGATCTCGACGTAAGTGTAGTACTGCACGTGCGGCATGATCTGGTTGGCGAGGATGTCGCGGCAGATCGGCGAATCGTCGTTCCAGTTGTCGCCGTCCGAGGCCTGGGCGGCGTAGATGTTCCAGTCGCTGGCCGGGTAGCGCTCGGCCATGATCTCCTGCATCAGCTTGAGGGCGCTGGAGACGATGGTGCCGCCGGTCTCGCGGGAATAGAAGAATTCTTCCTCGTCCACTTCGCGGGCACTGGTGTGATGGCGGATGAATACCACCTCGATGCGGTCGTAGTTCCGCTTGAGGAACAGGTACAGGAGGATGAAGAAGCGCTTGGCGATGTCCTTGGTGGCCTGGGTCATGGAGCCGGAGACGTCCATCAGGCAGAACATCACCGCCTTGGAGCTGGGGTTGGGCTGCTTGACCAGCAGGTTGTACTTGAGGTCGAAGGTGTCGAGGAACGGCAGGCGATTGATGCGTGCCTTGAGGCGCTCGATCTCGATCTCGGTTTCCTGGATGTCGGTGAAGTTGTCTGGCTCCTCGACCTTCAGGCGGGCCAGCTCCTTCTGCGCTTCGCGCAGCAGCGCGCGGCTGCTGCCGGTCAGGGCGATGCGCCGGGCGTGGGCCGAGCGCAGGGTGCGCACGATATTGATGCGTGAGGGGTTGCCTTCGTTGGCGATGCCGGCGCGCACGGTCTTGAAGGTGTCGGCGCCGGTCAGGTGGCGCTTGACCAGGTTGGGCAGCTCCAGGTCCTCGAACATGAACTCGAGGAATTCTTCCTGGGTGATCTGGAACACGAAATCGTCCATGCCTTCGCCGGAGTTGCCGGCTTTGCCACGGCCGCCGCCACCGCCGCCGCCTTGTGGCCGGGCGATGTGCTCGCCGGCGGTGAACTCCTTGTTGCCAGGGTGGACGATGGTCTGCTTGCCGCCGCGACCGTGGTGCAGCACCGGCTCGTCGATGTCGCGTCCCGGAATGCTGATCTGTTCGCCGTGTTCCATGTCCATGATGGAGCGACGGCTCACGGCCTCTTCGACGGCCTTCTTGATGTGCTCACGGTAACGCCGCAGGAAGCGCTGGCGATTGACCGTGCTCTTGTTCTTGCCGTTCAGGCGTCGGTCGATTACGTAGCTCATGGTCCCTCCGGTGACTGGATGCAGCTGCAAGCCTCAAGCTTCAAGCTGCAAGAAAGAGCAGCCACCGCTGCTGCAAGCTGCAGCGCCGACCTTGGCGACGGCGCTGGGCAGCTTGCAGCTTGCGGCTTGACGCTTGCCGCGTTATTGCGATTTCCTGACCCGCAGGTACCATTCCGACAGCAGTCGAACTTGCTTGTCGGTGTAGCCACGCTCCACCATCCGGGTGACGAAGTCGTTGTGCTTCTGTTGATCCTCCTTGCTGGCCTTGGCGTTGAAGCTGATGACCGGCAGCAGGTCCTCGGTGTTGGAGAACATCTTCTTCTCGATCACCACCCGCAGCTTCTCGTAGCTGAGCCAGCTGGGGTTCTTGCCGTTGTTGTTGGCCCGGGCGCGCAGCACGAAGTTGACGATTTCGTTGCGGAAGTCCTTCGGATTGCTGATGCCGGCCGGCTTCTCGATCTTCTCCAGCTCTTCGTTGAGGGCGATGCGGTTGAGGATCTCGCCGGTTTCCGGGTCGCGGTATTCCTGGTCCTGGATCCAGAAGTCGGCGTACAGCACGTAGCGGTCGAAGATGTTCTGGCCGTATTCGCTGTAGGACTCCAGGTAGGCGGTCTGGATCTCCTTGCCGATGAACTCGATGTAGCGCGGCGCCAGGTATTCCTTCAGGTAGCGCAGGTAACGCTCACGGACTTCGGCAGGGAACTGCTCCTGCTCGATCTGCTGCTCCAGCACGTAGAGCAGGTGCACCGGGTTGGCCGCCACTTCGTGGGGGTCGAAGTTGAACACCTTGGAGAGGATCTTGAAGGCGAAGCGGGTCGACAGGCCGTTCATGCCTTCGTCGACGCCCGCGGAATCACGGTACTCCTGGATCGACTTGGCTTTCGGGTCGGTGTCCTTGAGGTTCTCGCCGTCGTACACGCGCATCTTCGAGTAGATGTTGGAGTTTTCGGGCTCCTTCAGGCGCGAGAGCACGGTGAACTGGGCCAGCATCTTCAGGGTGTCCGGCGCGCAATGGGCCTTGGCCAGCGAGCTGTTGATCAAAAGCTTGTCGTAGATCTTGATCTCGTCGCTGACGCGCAGGCAGTACGGCACCTTGACGATGTAGATCCGGTCGATGAACGCCTCGTTGTTCTTGTTGTTGCGGAAGGTGTGCCACTCCGATTCGTTGGAGTGGGCCAGCAGGATTCCGGAGTAGGGAATCGCGCCGAGGCCTTCGGTACTGTTGTAGTTGCCTTCCTGGGTCGCGGTGAGCAGCGGGTGCAGCACCTTGATCGGCGCCTTGAACATCTCGACGAATTCCATCAGGCCCTGGTTGGCCCGGCACAGCGCGCCCGAATAGCTGTAGGCGTCGGCGTCGTTCTGCGGGAACTCCTCGAGCTTGCGGATATCCACCTTACCGACCAGGGCGGAAATGTCCTGGTTGTTCTCGTCGCCGGGCTCGGTCTTGGCGATGGCGATCTGGTTGAGGATGGACGGGTAGAGCTTGACCACCTTGAACTTGCTGATGTCGCCGCCGAACTCCTGCAGGCGCTTGGTGGCCCAGGGCGACATGATGGTGTTCAGGTAGCGCCGCGAGATGCCGTATTCCTCTTCGAGAATGGCGCCATCCTCGGCGGCGTTGAACAGGCCCAGGGGCGACTCGAACACCGGCGAGCCCTTGATGGCGTAGAACGGCACTTTTTCCATCAGCTGCTTGAGTTTCTCGGCCAGCGACGATTTACCGCCGCCCACCGGGCCCAGCAGATAGAGGATCTGTTTCTTCTCTTCCAGGCCTTGGGCGGCATGGCGGAAGTACGAAACGATCTGGTCGATGCACTCTTCCATGCCGTGGAAGTCGGCAAAGGCCGGATACCGGCGGATCACCTTGTTGGAGAAGATTCGCGACAGTCTGGAGTTGGTTGAGGTGTCGATCAGCTCCGGCTCACCGATGGCCAGCAACAGCCGTTCAGCCGCCGATGCGTAGGCACTGCGATCCTCTTTGCACAGCTCGAGGTACTCCTGCAGCGAAAGTTCTTCCTGGCGGGTTGACTCGAAACGTTGTTGGAAGTGGCTAAAAATGCTCATGACGTCACCTCGCTCGATACGTGGAGACGACGCCGGATCAGTCAGCTGATGCTGGCATGCAACCGGGTTCGCCGATTGCTGTATACCCCCCAGAACACCTTGGAACGCTACCGATGACCCGCACGCCGGTGTACCGGCTCTCCCCTTTTTTGGATGGCCTGGGCTTAAGGATAGTTGGTTATACGCAAGGTCAAGGGCGGGGAAGCGAGAAGACGCCTGCTACCGTTCGTCAGGTCAGGCGCGAACCCGCGCCGAGCGCGGGCTGCAGCAAAAATGAAAAAATTATTCAGCGCTACCCTGGGCGGTTTCCGCCGGGTAGGTGGCGCGCCACAGCTCGAAGCCACCATCGATGCTGTAGACGTTGGAGAAGCCCTGGCCGACCAGGTAGGCGGCGGCGCTCTGGCTGGAATTGCCGTGGTAGCAGACCACCAGTGTAGGCGCGTCGAGGTCGGCGCTGCGGATGAAATCGGCCACCGAGTGATTGTCCAGATGAGTGGCGCCGGCGATGTGGCCGGCGGCAAAGGCTTGCGGGTCGCGAATATCGACCACGACCGCGCCTTCTGCGCGCAGCGCGAGGGCCTGCTCGGGGGAAATGCGCTTGAATTCGCTCATGGGGCGGTTCCTTCAGGGCTGTGCGTTGAGGGCGGGCGAGGGGTGCCCTCGCGGGTGCAGTCGCAGCGGTGGAATTCACCGCTGTCGACGTTGTACAGGGTCATCGCGCCGCCCCACACGCAGCCGGTGTCCAGGGCGATCACGCCGGGGACGTCGACGCGGCCTTCGAGGGCGGCCCAGTGGCCGAAGATGATCTTCACATGGCGCGAGCGGCGGTCAGGATGATCGAACCACGGCTTGTAGCCTTTCGGCGCGCTGTCCAGGCCTTCCTTGGTCTTGAGGTCGAGCTTGCCGGCGGCGGTGCAGAAACGCATGCGGGTGAAGTAGTTGGTGATCACCCGCAGGCGCTCGACGCCGGTCAGGTTCTTGCTCCACTTGTTCGGCTCGTTGCCGTACATGCCGTCCAGGTATGGCTGCAGGCGGTTGTCGTCGCGCAGCACCTCCTCGACTTCCGCCGCCAGCTCCAGGGCACGGCCCAAGGTCCATTGCGGCGGGATGCCAGCGTGGACCATGGCGATGCCCCGGGGCTCGTCGTAGTGCAGCAGTTTCTGCTGGCGCAGCCAGTCGAACAGCTGGTCGGCGTCCGGGGCTTCGATGATTTCGCGCAGCGTGTCGCTTTTCTTCAGGCGCTCGACGTTGTGCCAGGCGGCCAGCAGGTGCAGGTCGTGATTGCCCAGCACGCAAACCAGCGCGTGGCGGATCGAATACAGGTAGCGCAGGGTTTCCAGTGACTCGGGGCCACGGTTGACCAGATCGCCCACCAGCCACAGGCGGTCGGTCGCCGGGTCGAACCTGACCCGCTCGAGCAGGCATTTGAGCGGTTGCAGGCAGCCCTGAAGGTCGCCGACGGCATACGTCGCCATCAGTGCAGCGCACCGGGCACGGCGAGGCGGAAGGGGGCGATCTCGGCGTCGAAGCGTTTGCCGTCCTCGGCGAACATCTGGTAGCTGCCCTGCATGGTGCCGACGCGCGTGCTGATCACCGCGCCGCTACTGTAGGTATGGCTCTGGCCGGGCTCGATCAACGGCTGCTGGCCGATCACGCCGGCGCCACGCACTTCCTCGACCTCGCCATCGCCATTGGTGATCCGCCAGTGACGGGACATCAGCTTGGCCGTGACCGTGCCGTTGTTGTGCACGGTGATGGTGTAGGCGAACGCGAAACGGTTGCTTTCGGGGTCGGATTGTTCTTTGAGGTAGCGGGTCACGACGCTGACGTCGATCTGGTAGCGGGGGTCGGACATGCAAGGGCCTTGGGCGAGCTGACGCAATAACGCAGTCTAGGCCATTGGACGGGGGGAGGGCCAGCGGGGAGGGCTTGAGATCTTTGTTATCAGTACCGGCCTCTTTGCGGGTGAACCCGCTCCCACAGGAATCGCACACGGTCACTGTGGGAGCGGGTTTACCCGCGAAGAGGCCAATACAGGCGATATCAGGCTTGCTGTTCAGCCAGCTTGTCGGCCAGGCGCACGAACGCGGCCAGGTCCAGTTGCTCGGGGCGCAGGCTGCCGTCGACGCCGGCGGCCTCGATGGCCTGGCTGTCGAGCAGGCCCTTGAGCGTGTTGCGCAGGGTCTTGCGACGCTGGTTGAAGGCTTCGCGCACCACGTGCTCCAGCAGCTTCGGGTTTTTCGCCGGGTGGGGCAGGACTTCGTGCGGCACCAGGCGCACGATGGCCGAGTCCACTTTTGGCGGCGGGTTGAAGGCGCCGGGGCCGACATTGAACAGGTGTTCCACGCGGCAATGGTACTGGACCATGATCGACAGGCGGCCCCAGTCGCCGCCACCCGGGCCTGCGGCCATGCGCTCGACCACTTCCTTCTGCAGCATGAAATGCATGTCGCGGATCAGCTGGGCGTGATCCAGCAAGTGGAAGATCAGCGGGGTGGAGATGTTGTAGGGCAGGTTGCCGACCACCTTGAGGCTGCGCTCGGGCACTCCCAGCTGGTTGAAGTCGAACTTCAGGGCATCGCCCTGGTGCAGGCGGAAGTTGCCGCGCCCGGCGAACTTGTGCTGCAGGATCGGCACCAGGTCCTTGTCCAGTTCCACCACGTCCAGTTGCGCGCCGCTGCCCAGCAGGCCCTCGGTGAGTGCGCCCTGGCCAGGGCCGATTTCCAGCAGGTGTTCGCCGGCCTTGGCATTGATGGCCCGCAGGATGCGGTCGATGATTCCGGCGTCGTGCAGGAAATTCTGGCCGAAGCGCTTGCGCGCCCGGTGTTGGTAGTGCTCGGTCATGGTCGGTTCTCGGCCATCTGGTAGGCGGTTTCCAATGCGACGCGCAGGCTGCCGGTATCGATCCGGCCGGTGCCGGCCAGGTCCAGGGCAGTGCCGTGGTCGACCGAGGTACGGATGATCGGCAAGCCCAGCGTCACGTTGACCGCGGCGCCGAAACCCTTGTACTTGAGTACGGGCAGGCCCTGGTCGTGGTACATCGCCAGCACCGCGTCGCAGTGCTCCAGATATTTGGGGGTAAACAGGGTATCGGCCGGCAATGGACCGCGCAGGTCCATGCCTTCGGCGCGCAGGCGCTCCAGGGTCGGCTCGATGATGTCGATTTCTTCGCGGCCCAAGTGGCCGCCTTCACCGGCGTGCGGGTTGAGGCCGCAGACCAGGATGCGTGGGTTGGCGATGCCGAACTTGTCGCGCATGTCCGCATGCAGGATGCGGGTGACGCGCTCCAGGCGTTCGCCAGTGATGGCGTCGGCGATATCGCGCAGGGGCAGGTGGGTGGTCACCAGGGCCACGCGCAACCCGTGGGTGGCCAGCATCATCACCACCTGCGGGGTGTGGGTGAGGTCGGCAAGGAACTCGGTGTGCCCGGAGAAGGCGATGCCGCTTTCGTTGATCACGCCCTTGTGCACGGGCGCGGTGATCATGCCGGCGAACTGCCCGTCGAGGCAGCCTTGGCCCGCGCGGGTGAGGGTCTGCAGGACGAACGCGGCGTTGGCCTTGTCCAGCTGTCCGGTCACTACCTGGCTGGCCAGGGGCGTATCCCAGACGTACAGGCTGCCGGCGGGGGCGGCCTGGTTCGGGAAGTTGTCGGGGGTGACGGGCAGCAGGGTGACGGCCAGCCCCAGCTGGGTGGCCCGCTCGGCGAGCAGGTCACGGCTGGTGATGGCGATCAGGGGGTGGGGCTGGGCCTCGGCGGCGAGCAGCAGGCACAGATCGGGACCTATGCCGGCCGGCTCGCCGGGCGTGACTGCGAAGCGCAGCGGCTTCACTGGGCGGCCTGGTCGGCGCCAGGCAGCTTGATTTCAACGTAGGCTTCGTCGCGGATCTGGCGCAGCCAGGTTTGCAGCTCTTCATCGTACTTGCGGTTGCGCAGCACGTTCATCGCTTGCTGTTCGCGAGCCTGGTCGGTGCTGTCGGTGGCGCGGCGGCCCAGGACTTCCAGCACATGCCAGCCGTATTGGGTCCTGAACGGCTTGGTCACCATACCTTGCTGGGCGTTGGCCATCTGCTCGCGGAACTCCGGCACCAGGCTGTTCGGGTCGACCCAGTTGAGGTCGCCGCCGTTGAGCGCGGAACCTGGATCTTCCGAGAAGCTCTTCGCCAGTTCGGCGAAGTCTTCACCGTTCTGGATCCGGTCGTACAGACGCTCGGCCAGTTGCTCGGTGGCGGCTTCGCTGCGGATCTCGCTTGGCTTGATCAGGATGTGGCGTACATGCACTTCGTCGCGCAGGATGCTCTCGCTGCCGCCACGCTTCTCCTCGAGCTTGAGGATGATGAAACCGTTGGGGATGCGGATCGGCTGGGTGATATCGCCGATGGCCATGCTGCTGAGCATCTTGGCGAAGTCCGGTGGCAGCTGGCCGGCTTTGCGCCAGCCCATTTCGCCGCCTTCCAGGGCGTTTTCGCTGGCCGAGTTGGAAATTGCCATCTGGCCGAAATCAGCGCCTTGACGAAGCTGCTGGTAGACGTCACCGACCTTGCGCGCAGCCTTCTGGATGTCGTCCGAGCTGGCGGCTTCCGGGGTGGGGATGAGGATGTTGGCCAGGCGGTACTCTTCCGACATCTGCATCTTGCCGAGGTCCGAGTTGAGGAAGTTCTTCACTTCCTGCTCGGAGACCTGGATGCGCTCGGCCACGCGGCGCTGGCGCACGCGGCTGATGATCATCTCGCGCTTGATCTGCTCGCGGGCATCGTCGTAGGACAGGCCGTCGTGGGCCAGGGCGGCGCGGAACTGCTCCAGCGACATGCCATTGCGCTGGGCGATGGTGCCCACGGCCTGGTTCAGTTCCTCGTCGGTGATGCGAATGCCCGAGCGTTCGCCGATCTGCAGTTGCAGGTTCTCGACGATCAGGCGCTCGAGCACCTGCTGTTCCAGCGCACCGGTCGGCGGAACACCACCACCGCGCTTGGCGATGGTCTGCTGCACTTCGCGCACGCGCTGGTCCAGCTGGCTCTGCATGACCACGTCGTTGTCGACGATGGCCACGACGCGGTCGAGGGGCTGCACCGCGGCATGGGCCGCGCCACTCAGCAATACGGCGCCCAGCATCAGCGGGCGCAGACGATCAATAAGCTTGCTCTTCACGTGTACGGTAACCTTGAATGCCTTGGTCCAGGAACGATTCGACCTTGTTGCCGACGACGCCGCCGAGGCCCTTGAGCACGATCTGCAGGAAGACGCCGTGGTCGCCCTTCTCGTTGTTCGGGACGGCCTGGCTGAAATCGTCGTAGTCGATCCAGTAGCGGTTGATCAGGCGCAGCTTCCAGCAGCAGTTGTCGTACTCGAAACCGCCCATGGCTTCGAGGGTGCGGTTGCGGTTGTAGTCGTGCTGCCAGCGGGCGATCACGCTCCATTGCGGCACGATCGGCCAGATGACCGAGAAGTCGTGCTGCTGGATCTTGTAGTAATCCTTGATGTAGTTCGGATCGCCCGGGGTGCCGTAGTCGCCACCGCCGACTTTCCAGGTACCGGTTGCCGAATCGTAGACGATCAGGTCGTTGCGGTAGCGGTAGCCGAGGTTGACGACCTTGTTCGGATTGTCTTCAGGCTGGTAGTGGAACATCGCGCTGCCCGAGCGGGTGCTGCGGCTGTCCGGGTCCCAGTTGAAGTCCGAGTTGAAGCGCCAGTCGCGGTTGAAGGCGTATTCGTATTCCAGCGCATACGGCGAGACATCCGCCTGGCTGTCCTTGCGGGTACGGTAGTCGATGCCTGGCAGCTGGACCTTGCGATCCTTGAAGTACAGCGCCTGGCCGATGCTGAAGCGCTGGCGCTGGAAGCCGTTGTCTTCGATCCAGCGGTTGGTCACGCCCAGCGACAGCTTGTTCTCGTCGCCGATGCGGTCGGAGCCGCTGAAGCGGTTGTCGCGGAACAGCGAGGCGTAGTTGAAGGTGTTCTCGCTGGTATCGAACAGCGGGATGTCCTTCTGGTCCTTGTACGGGACGTAGAGGTAGAACAGGCGCGGCTCGAGCGTCTGGCGGTAGTTGGTGCCGAACAGCTGGGTGTTGCGGTCGAAGTACAGGCCGCTGTCGACGCTGAAGATCGGGATGTCGCGGTTCTGGTTGCTCTTGAAGTCGCCGTCCAGCGCCGCACGAGCAGGATTGTCGATCAGGTCGCGCTTACCCTTGCCGTCCAGGTCCAGATCGTAATGCGTATAGACGTACTTCAACTTCGGCGTGAGGAAACCATAGCTGGCCTGCATTGGCAGGCTGATTGCCGGCGCTACGTTAAGGCGAGTACCGTTGGAACGGGCAACGCCGAAGACGTTCTCATCCAGGCGGCGTCCCGCGAAGCCCGCGGTGAAGTCCGGATTGCCATCCTTGTCCCTGACGAAGTCATTCTTCAGGTCGCGATCAAAGCGTACCGCTTCTGTCTCGTAGCTGAGATCGAAACCGCCTGGATGCACTGGCAGCATGCCGTTGAAGGTGATCTGCGGCAGCCGATCATATGGCGTGATCTGCGAAATGGTCGCAAGCTCATACGCGTGCAGGTTCAGGCGCGCGGTGTAGCTGTCGCCCCGGTAGGTGAGAGCGCCCTGCTGATTCAGGAAGTCGCGGCTCTGCACGCCGATCTGGTCGGTTTCCAGGTCCTGGAAGTAGAACGGATCGCTGATGTCGGTGTAGTCCACCTCGGTCATCAGGCGTTCGTCCAGGCCGCCCTTGTGCTGCCAGTTGACCATCCAGCGTTCTTTCTTGTAGTCCGTCTGCAGCTCGCGGTCATCGTCCTGGTCGCTGAGGTAGCCGCCGCCGAACTGGCCTTCGCTGGACTTGGTCAGGTAGCGGAACTCGCCTTCCATCAGCATGCCGCGCTTGGCCATGTAGCGCGGATACAACGTGGCATCGTAGTTCGGTGCCAGGTTGAAGTAGTACGGGGTGACCAGCATGAAGCCGGTGTCGCTGCTGGTGCTGAACGACGGCGGCAGGAAGCCGGACTGACGACGGTCGTCGATCGGGAAGTAGATATACGGTGTGTAGAACACCGGGAAATCCTTGACCCGCAGGGTGACGTTGGTCGCGGTACCGAAGCCGGTGGCCGGGTTCAGGGTGATGTTGTTGCCCTTGAGCTGCCATGCGTTGCTGCCCGGCTCACAGGTGGTGTAGGTACCGTCCTTGAGGCGGATGATGGCGTTTTCCGCGCGTTTGGCGTACAGCGCGTTGCCGCGGATGCGCGACTTGTGCATCACGTACTCGGCGTTGTCGACCCGGGCTTCGCCGGTGTCGAGCTGGATCTGCGCCTGGTCGCCGACCACCAGCGTGCCGTTGTCGCGGATCTTGACGTTGCCCTTGAGCTCGCCGCGATTCTCGGTCTGGTACAGGTTGGCTTCATCGGCCTCGGCCTGCATGCTGCCCTGGCGCATGACCACGTCACCGGCGAGGGTGGCGATCTGCTGCTCCTGCTGGTACTTGGAGACCTTGGCGTTGATGTAGGTGGGCGCCTCGTCCTTGGGCGTGGAGTCGTCCATGCCCGGGCGGATCGGTTCGATGTAGGCGCCGGCGCAGTACGGGCCGGTCTCGGCCAACTGCGCGGGGGTGAGCTTGTCACGTGGGACCCAGTCCAGGTGGCTGTAGTCTTCGCTGCGCGATTTCAGTCCACGGCCCTTGGCCTCGGTGACCAGCATCGGCTTCTCGGCCTCGGCCTCAGCCTCGGTCGCGGCGACGTCGCCCGAGCTCGCGGCGGCCGCACCCGAATGTACCGGGCGCGGAGGCAGGTTGGCAGCGGTTTTGGGCTTGCAGTCCCAACCACCGGAGGCGGACACTTGGCAGTCGAACTGCTCGGCCGCCACCACGTACGACGTGGCCAGAGGTTGCAGGGCCAGCAGACCGCCAGTCACCAGCAATGGAAACTTTCTACGAAACGCGGGGGATTTCAATGCCATCTTATTAGTCCGGGCTTCCTGCGTGCCATCTGCCCGCGTGTGGGGGCCGCACGCCTCTCGATGGTCTGAAAAAGATGCTGGATAATAAAGCATGACCCGCTTGACGGCTAGGGCCGTCGGAGAACCCTTGCAATGCCCGATCACGATGTACGCCTGCAACAACTGACCGCCTGGCTCGCCGGGCAGCTGGAGAGCCTGTTCCGTAGCAACGCCTGGGGCGAAGTGCCCAGCGGCAACCTGACCGCCGCCAGCAGCGATGCGAGTTTCCGCCGTTATTTCCGCTGGGAGGGTGCCGGCCACAGCTTCGTGGTCATGGACGCACCACCCCCGCAGGAGAACTGCCGCCCGTTCGTCGATATCGACCACCTGCTGGCCACGGCGGGGGTGAATGTGCCGGTCATCCATGCCCAGGACCTGGAGCGCGGCTTCCTGCTGCTGGGCGACCTGGGGCGGCAGACCTACCTGGATATCATCGACAAGGACAACGCCGACGCCCTGTTCGCCGACGCCATCGATGCGCTGCTGGCGTTCCAGCGCCTGCCGATGGACGCACCGCTGCCCAGCTACGATGTCGCCCTGCTGCGCCGCGAGGTCGAGCTGTTCCCCGAGTGGTATGTGGGTCGCGAGCTGGGCAAGGCCTTCACCGACGTGCAGCAGGCTACCTGGCAACGGGTCAGCCAGCTGCTGATCGACAGCGCCCTGGCCCAGCCCAAGGTGCTGGTGCACCGCGACTACATGCCGCGCAACCTGATGCACAGTGCGCCCAACCCGGGGGTTCTGGATTTCCAGGACGCGGTCTATGGCCCGGTCACCTATGACATCACCTGCCTGTTCAAGGATGCCTTCCTCAGCTGGCCGCAATCGCGTGTGGAAGGCTGGTTGCGCGCCTACTGGGACAAGGCGCGCGCCGCCGGCATCCCGGTGCAGCCAGCGTTCGAGGAGTTCCACCGCGCCAGCGACCTGATGGGCGTGCAGCGCCACCTCAAGGTCATCGGTATCTTCGCTCGCATCTGTCACCGTGATGGCAAGCCACGCTACCTCGCCGACGTGCCGCGCTTCTTCGCCTATATAGAGGAAGTGATCGCCCGTCGTCCCGAGCTGGCCGAACTGGGGCAGCTGATTGCCGAGCTCAAGGGCGAGGCGCGGCCATGAAAGCGATGATCCTGGCGGCAGGCAAGGGGGAGCGCATGCGTCCGCTGACCCTGCACACGCCAAAACCGTTGGTGCCGGCCGCTGGCAAGCCGCTGATCGAGTACCACCTCGAGGCGCTGGCCAGGGCGGGTGTCACCGAGGTGGTGATCAATCACGCCTGGCTCGGCCAGCAGATCGAGGATCACCTGGGCGATGGCAGCCGCTTCGGCCTGCGCATTCGCTATTCGCCGGAAGGCGAGCCACTTGAAACCGGTGGGGGGATCTTCAAGGCGCTGCCGCTGCTGGGCGACGCCCCGTTCCTGCTGGTCAACGGCGATGTCTGGACCGACTACGACTTCAGCGCCTTGAACGCTCCACTGGTCGGCCTGGCGCACCTGGTGCTGGTGGACAACCCCGGCCATCACGGCCGTGGCGACTTCCGGCTGACGGACGGGCAGGTGAGCGATGGCGACGATGCCCCCGGCACGCTGACCTTCAGCGGCATCTCGGTACTGGATCCGGCGCTGTTCGAGGGTTGTCTGCCCGGCGCCTTCAAGCTGGCGCCGCTGCTGCGCAAGGCCATGGCCGCAGGGCAAGTGAGCGGCGAGCACTATCGCGGGCACTGGATCGATGTCGGCACCCTCGAGCGTCTGGCCGATGTCGAGCGCCTGATCGGCGAGCGCGCCTGAGATGTGGTGGCCGAGCACAGTGATTGGTGCCGGTGCCGGTTTTGCCGTGGCCAGCATCCCCGGGGCATTGCTTGGGGCGCTGCTGGGTCAGGCCATGGATCGGCGTCTGCGTCTGCAGGGATGGGAGGATGTGCGCGAGCGCCTGGGCGGGCGCCCGGCGCTGCGCGACGAGGAACTGCTGTTCGTCCTGCTCGGACGCCTGGCCAAGAGCGACGGCCGGGTGGTGGAGGGGCATATCCAGCAGGCGCGCCAGGAAATGTCGCGTCTTGACCTGGCGGAGCCTGCGCGGATGCGGGCAATTGCCGCGTTCAACCGTGGCAAGTCGGGCAAGGGGAAGCTGGGGCACTATCTGCGTCGGATCAAGCTGCAGCCCCACGGTGCCGAGGGCACGCTGCGCGCCTGTTGGCGCATGGTCTGGGCTGACGGCAAGGCAGGGCGCCAGGAGCGTGACCTGTTGTTGGGCTGGGGGCAGCAACTGGGGCTCAGTCGTAACCAGGTGCAGGCTTTGTCGTTGGAATATGAACCGCGCAAGTCTGCGGTCGAGGGCGGCGTCATGACCTATGCGGTGGCGTTGAGGCTGCTGGGCGTGGAACCAGATACCGAGGCGGACAAGGTCAAGCAGGCCTACCGGCGGTTGCTCAGCCGACATCACCCGGACAAGCTGGTGGGCAGCGGTGCGAGCGAGGCGAAGGTGCGCGAGGCGACCGAGCATACTCGCGAGCTGCACCAGGCCTTTGCCATGATCCGCAAGCGGCGCGGGCTTTAGGTTTGCCATCGCGGGACAAGCTCGCTCCCACGCTGCAGGAGCGGGCTTGTCCCGCGATACGGCTCACTCTTCCTTGGGCGTCAGCCAGCCGCGTACCCGGCGCAGCAGCTGTTCCTGCTCCGACGCCTTGTCACCCGGCATGGCCATCAGCGACAACTGACGGTATTGGCTGTCCCGCTGGCGCTTGCTGGCCTGCAGGCGCTGCTGCGCCGCCGCGCGGTCCTGGGTGCGGACGGCGTAATAGATGTCGGCGGTGGGTACTTTCAGGGTCGGCGTCAGGCTCAGCAGGTCATGCTCCACCCGCGCCGGGGTCTGGGCGGCGACCATCACCAGCTTTTGTACCTGGGGCGGCTGCTTCTCGCTGAGATAGCTTGCGGCCCAATAGGCACCACTGCCATTGCCGAGCAGGACGATGCTGCGGGCCTTCTGCTGCTGGGCGTAGGCCACGGCGGCGTCGAGGCGGGCGAAGATGCGCTCGGCATCCGCCTGGCCGTCCTGGGCATCGGCGACCACCGCGTCGCTGCCTTCGGCGGCGTCGGCCTCGGGGGCCGTTGCCTGGGCCACGTTGGCGTTGGCATCGGCCGGGGTGTCCTTGGCCGGTGCCGTTTCGCCCTGCGCTTTTTCAGGTTCGGCGGCAGGCTTGGCCTCGACCCGCGCCTGCGGGCGCTCGGCCAGCAGGTCGGGCAGGCTCAGGCTCAGCGTGCCCCAGCCGACATCCGGAAAACCACGGCGCAACGGGCCGACGACGGTGGGCCAGTCGGCGCTTTCGCCAGCGCCGGGAACGATGATCACCACGCCTTGCGGGTCGGCATCGTTGGCCGGCTTCCACAGTGCCAGGAAGTCCTCGCCGTTGGCCTGCAGGGTCTGTTGCTCGGCCTTGGGCACCCGGCGTTCGAGGGCCAGGGCATCATCCTGGCTGCGTTCGAGCAGCGGCGGACGTGGGGCGGGTGCGCTCGCCTCGGCGGCTTCCTGCGGTTTTTCGACGTCGGCGGCCTGTGCGCCGAGGGGCAGGACCGAAGCCAGGCAGAACATTGCCAGCGTCGTGCGATAAAGTGTGAACATCGATCAATCCAAGGCCAGAATCAAACCGGCAGCCTAATGGTATTTGCCCGCGACGGCCACGCCATGGGCCGTCATTGCCAAGACGAGCGTATAGATGAAGCGAGTGCGTTGCCTGTGGGTTATCGGCTGGTTGTGTCTACCCTTGATCGCTCTGGCCAGGACCGAGGCGCCGCCGGGCGTGGTGCTGGAGCCTGCCCAGGCGCAGTGGCTTGACGAGCATCGCGGCCTGCGCGTGGGCCTGGTGCTGCAGGCGCCTTATGCGCAGTTCGACCGTCGGCTGCAACAGTTCTACGGGGTCAATGCCGAGCTGGTCGGCGCCATCGCCCAGGCACTGAGGCTTGACCTGAGTTGGCGCGGTTTCCCGGATCAGGCCGCGCTCGAGCATGCGCTGCAGGCCGGCGAGATCGACTTCGCCCCAGGGCTGACGCAGACGCCGGCCAGTCTGCGTTCATGGCTGTTCAGCGACCCTTACATGCGCATCCCGCAGCTGGTGGTAGGCGCGCGCAGCGGCGCCGTGGCGGTGGAGCTGGAAAAGCTGACCGCCGACGAGCGGGTGGCGGTGCGCATGCCGAGCGCCTTGGCCGATTACCTGCGCAGTACTTATCCCCATCTCAATCTGCAGGGCGTGCCCGATGAGCGCGAAGCGCTGCAGTGGGTGCAGGGCGGACAGGTCAGCTTTGCCGTGATGGACGAGGCGCAGCTCAGCCGCCTGTCGCGCGAAAGCGAATTCGCCGAGCTGGCGGTGGTGGGCGATATCGGCCTGCCACAATTGCTGCGCATCGGCTCCAGGCGCGACTGGCCGGTGCTTGCCGAGGTACTCGAGCGTGCGCTGCAGGCCATGCCGGCCAAGACGCTCGAGCAATTGCACCAGCGCTGGCTGCAACCGCAGTACCCGCGTTTTTCCGAATCGGCCGGCTTCTGGCAAAACCTCGCCTTGTTGTTTGGGCTGCTGTTGCTGGGCGCGCTGACGACGCTGGTCTGGCAGCGGCGGCAGCAGCGTGGCCTGGAGCGCGGCTTGCTGGCGGCTCGCGAGAGCCTGGTGGAGCGCCAGGTGCGTGAAGAGGCGCTGCGCCTTAGCCAGTTCTCCATCGATCAGAGCACGATCGGCATTCTCTGGGTCAACTGGGACAGCCACATACGCTATGCCAACCACGCCGCCGAGCGCATGCTCGGGTTCGACGAGGGGGTGCTGCTGGAGCGGCCGCTGCGCGATATCGACCCCACCCTGAACATGGATCGCTGGCTCGAGCTGTGGAAGCGTGCCCGCACCGGTGGCGGGGGCGAGCCGCCGTTCGAAAACCAGTGTCGGCGCGCGGATGGAAGCTTGCTGCCGGTGGAGCTGTCGCTGTCGTTCCTGCGCTTTCGCGATGCCGAGTACCTGGTGGTGTTTCTCGTCGATGTCACCGAGCGTCGCCGGGCGCTGGCCGCCTTGCGCGAAAGCGAGGCGCGACTCAAGGGGATCGCCGGCAACGTGCCGGGATTGGTGTTTCGCCTCGAGCGTGACCCGGCTGAAGGCGAGCCGGAGTTTCCCTATATCAGCGAGGGCAGCGAGGCTCTGGTCGGCTACAGCCCGGCGGCGATCCAGCATCCGCAGATGGGCTTGCGCAACCTGGTGCATCCAGAGGACCGTGCCGACTATCACCGGGTTCAGGACCTGGCCCTGGCCAGCGACCGGGACTGGTCATGGCAGGGGCGCATCCTCACGCGCCAGGGCGAGCAGCGCTGGGCCGACATCAAGGCGACCACCCGCCGCCTGGCCAACGGGCGCATGGTCTGGGACGGCGTGGTCTGGGACATCACCCAGGGCAAGCAGGCCGAACTGGCGTTGGCCGGCTCTCAGGAGCAGTTGCGCGAACTGTCGGCGCATCTGGAGAGCGTGCGCGAGGAAGAAAAGGCCCGCATCGCCCGCGAAGTACACGATGAACTGGGGCAGATGCTCACGGTGCTCAAGCTCGAAGTGTCGATGTGCGAGCTGGCCTACGCCGAGCTGGATGCAGGGCTCAACGAGCGGCTGGGCAACATGAAACGGTTGATCGCGCAGCTGTTCCAGCTGGTGCGTGACGTGGCCACCGCCCTGCGGCCGCCGATCCTCGATGCCGGCATTGCCTCGGCGATCGAGTGGCAGGCCCGACGCTTCGAGGCCCGTACACAGATTCCCTGCCTGGTCGAGGTCCCGGAGCAACTGCCGCCCTTGAGCGACGCCAAGGCCACCAGCCTGTTCCGCATCCTCCAGGAGGCGCTGACCAATGTCATGCGTCACGCCCGGGCGCATACGGTGCAGATTGCCCTGGTGCAAGAGCCCGGGCGGTTGCGCCTGACGATCGTCGACGATGGCGTGGGGTTCGCCGTCGATGCCGCCAGGCCGACCTCTTTCGGCCTGGTGGGGGTTCGCGAGCGGGTGTTGATGCTAGGCGGCAGCGTGATGCTGGACAGTGAGCCAGGCGAGGGCACGAGCCTCAGCGTGGTGATTCCCTTGGAACAGGAGGCAGGGTCGTGATTCGAGTGCTGGTGGCGGAAGACCACACCATCGTCCGGGAAGGCATCAAGCAGTTGATCGGCCTGGCCAGGGACATGCAGGTCGTGGGTGAGGCGGGCAATGGCGAGCAGTTGCTCGAAACGCTGCGGCAAACCCCCTGTGAGGTGGTGCTGCTGGATATTTCCATGCCGGGAGTGAGCGGGCTGGAGGCGATTCCGCGGATTCGCGCGCTGAGCGACCCGCCGGCGATTCTGATGCTGTCGATGCACGACGAGGCGCAGATGGCCGCGCGTGCCTTGAAGGCCGGAGCGGCTGGCTATGCCACCAAGGACAGTGACCCCGCCTTGTTGCTCACGGCGATTCGCCGGGTGGCCGGGGGCGGGCGCTACATCGACCCGAGCCTGGCCGACCGCATGGTGTTCGAGGTGGGTCTGACGGAAACCCGACCGCTGCACACGTTGCTGTCCGAGCGCGAGTTCTCGGTGTTCGAGCGTCTGGCCCAGGGCGCCAATGTCAACGACATCGCCCAGCAGCTGGCGCTGTCGAACAAGACCATCAGCACGCACAAGGCGCGGCTGATGCAGAAGCTCAAGGTCAGCTCGCTGGCCGAGTTGGTGAAGTACGCGATGGAGCACAAGCTGGTGTGATTG